>NZ_JANAVN010000013.1:0-204559 GCF_024213565.1 Paenibacillus sp. Lou8.1 | reverse complement strand
ATCTCGCGCTAAACTAAAGGTGAAATCCTGCGAATTCATGAGTTTGAGTGAGAAAACTTAATCACTTCGAGGGAGCTCAATGATCTGAAGAAATTTTTTCACTCAAGCTATTCCTCAGAAATCTCTACATACTATCTAAACTCAATTTGACGCCGAAATTAGGCATTCACCTTGCCTAGGGCGAATATCTTAATGGGGAAGTACATTTTAAAAAATGAGGCGATACACTTGGGATACTTCGTTACTGTGGAACAGGGCGTAAAAGTATTTATAGAGGACATCAATCCGAAGGGAAATAAAACGATACTTTTTATTCATGGATGGCCGCTAAACCATAACCAGTTCGAATATCAGTTCAATTTCCTTCCTAAGCTCGGATATCGTTGTATCGGAATGGACTGGAGAGGATACGGCAATTCGGATAAACCATTCGACGGGTACAATTTCGATAGATTAGCGGATGATGTCCGCATGGTCATCGAGGCGTTACAGTTAAGAAACATAACACTGGCAGGACACTCTACCGGAGGCGCGATATCGATTCGTTATATGGCTCGTTACAAAGGGTATGGGGTATCTAAACTCGTCCTGATCGACGCTGCCTCTCCATCTAGCGTTCCAAAAGAATTTACAAATAAAATCATCGAAGATACAAATCATGACCGACCGCAAATGCTGCAAGACCAAACGGGAATTTTTTTCTTTCAGTATATTTCCGAACCGAAATCCGATTGGTTCGTTTTAATGGGATTACAAGCGGCGAATTGGGCGACTTCCGCCATTATGGTCACGCTTAGAGATGAAAATGTTTACAACGATCTCGGTCAGATCGATGTACCCACATTAATTATTCACGGAATTCATGATAAAGTCGTTCCGTTTACCCAAGCTGAGGAAACAAATAAGCTGATCAAAAATTCGAAGCTAGTTCCGTTCCAATACAGCGGTCATTGCGCTTTTTTAGAGGAGCGCGATAGATTCAACCAATTATTATCTTCTTTTGCATAACGACTCGGATTAGCCGCACCATCGCTCCCCATAAATATAGTCCGATAATGAATGCCCCATGATTGAGCAAATCTGCCCATTAGCTTAACCAACAACGGGCGCCAGTCTAATCCTTTATTTTCTTCAGACATTATTCATCCCATAGAGAGAACAACTCTTCGGCGAATTGTTGATCGATATATTGATTCTTGTAGAAATGATGCTTTAACTCATTCCATTCCCGTTGGTAGTCATGATTGTTGTTAAGTGGGGGATAGAATCCGAATAGATCATAGTAGATACCTCTCTCAGTGTCGCATGTCTCTTGAGGGCTCAAGTGTGTAATAATCCAATGCAGCGTTTTAACATCATCCTTTTCCAATGTAATGATTTGTGGATGAGTATTGGACATAAGCTCGTCAAGGATACGTTTTGTCTGATCGGTAAACCAGCGACCTACCTTCAGAATATAGATAAGCCTTGCAAATTGAACACACTTCCGGTTTGGAAGAACCTTGGCGTCCAACCACGTTTTGCGGGTGGTTAGAACCTCATGGTCCTTCCGATAACTTGCATGCCTTTTGAAGAATGAAAGGTTGTGTTCAGTATAGAAGCTATCAAAGGCGTTTCGATTGACCGTGGAAACATCGAGGGTGATGCCTTTAATATAGATATCAACATTGTCAATGGTCATCAGGTTTCTTCGGTCTTCAAAAACATGTTCAATAGCTTCATGCACCCATCTATTCATCTGCTTTTTTGAGGACAGATCCTTAATGGGACAAATCTCAAAGGCATCTTCAATATGATTACGATCCCGGTCCTGCCCATTCCGATCATATGGAATCCAGTCAAAACAAGTGATTTCTGCATATAGATCTACGGTATTTAAGGGAAGCTGCTGAATGATTAACGTATTCTTCTTGTATTTGAACAATGCTGGAGCCAGGTACTTACTGTAGCTTTCGAAGATTGGACGAGGATAATCCCAATTGCTTACGGCATTACGTGCATCAATAAGCATAATCCTTAGGAACTGAGTAAGATCTTTCGTTTGATTGACGCACAAATCGACGTTCTCGTATTGGTCGTCCTTTTCTGCTTCAGACGCAGATCCGGCACGGAAACACCAATGCTCCGCATGATTATCAAAATCGATTCCATATCTTGCATTCAGAATAGACAAATCCCCTCGTTCGATTTCCTCCAATTGACTGCTATCGGCATAGGTAGATACGAGTTTATCAATTGAACGTTCTAGCGGCGACCTTAAATCTGGTTTCATTTCCATTCCTCCATTTAATCAATTAACTGTTAGTTAGAATAGCTTACTGACCGACACTCATTCATAGTCCGTTCACGAAAACTGCCCGTTAACTTAACCAACGCGAACCAGTCTAATACTTTATTTTTCAGTCTAGAACTCTATTTTCATTTGACATTAATCAGTTGCTATTCTCTAATCATTACACTTCATAATCACTACAGTGTATAATTATACAATCGTAGTTTGCGGATATTCTCATTAAATGTGGAAATCTATAAAGATATGTATTCGCACAGATGATTTTTCTCATTTATTGTGAAAATAGTCGCTGATAGAATCAATGTTTTCAGCCCTTTTTTTCTCATTAATTATGACACCACACAGTGAGTAATCATTATAGTTGAGACAAAAGTAATTAATAAATGAGATTTTTTTCAATACATGTTTGAGATAGAGTGGGGGCCTTGAGATTTATTTTGAATATTCAAACGTTACGCAACTTCACGTATACTCATATATTCTTCATTGACCAACCGAGCGGCCTCCAATTTTAATTCCAAGGAGTACGCCCGAAGGTTTGTCTTTTTTTTAGCCATGAAAAAATCCCCTTTGTTAGGCAAGATTAAGTCCATCTTAACAGATGTCTTTTTTCTCTTGTCTACTAAAAGGGGATAATTTGTTTTAGTTCTGTAAGGGAAATTGATGTACTACTTGCCAGTCTTCAGCCGTATATGAAGGCTTATAGGAAACTCTCTAAGTTGGATGAAATTTTATGAGATATCGAGATTAAAAGCTCACGTTCTTGTTCCGAGAGATCTTGTGAAGCAACTTCCTCCATTTTTGTCCAAACGGTAACAGCTTCATCCACGAGTTTTCGGCCAGTTTCAGTCAATGTAACTAGGGTGACGCGTCCGTCCTTGGGCGATCTGGAGCGAGTGACCAGCCCTGATTCTTCTAACCGCCGAACTGATTTGGCAATCGTTGAATGATCTAGTCGCATAGTCCGCCCGAGACTCTGCTGCGATTGTCCGTCTTGCTCTCCTAACTGCATCAACATAATTTCTTGACCTGTAAATAGACCAACTTCACGCAACAAGTGTGCGGCTAAACTACGATGTGATCTCGCCATGGAAAACACTGCAAAGTTAATGGGGAATTGCTGGATGACTTGCATTTCTTTCTCAAAATTAGACGTATTAGATATAGACTGGTTCTCTTCTTCAAAGTTATTCATTACTTTTCACCTTTCCGCTTTTACTTTTTATTAAGCGTAGAGAATAATTCAATACTTGTAAAGTAGCGGAGGTGTGAATGAAAAAATACCCTACTATAGCTTTTATTTCGCTGTAGTAGGGTGCCGAACAAAAAGGTTAGAAGTAACTTTTACTTCATCGTTGGATAATCGGTATAGCCGTGGCTGTCGCCGCCATAAAAAGTTTTAGGGTCGGCTTCATTCAAAGATGCCCCTGATTTCAAACGTTCCACTAAATCAGGATTGGCCAGTGCCAAGGTTCCTACCGACACCATATCCGCCAAGTTATCTTTCAAGTCTCTATCCAGTTCTTCTAAAGGACGTCCTGGTCGATTAACAATAAGTACATGGGGCCAAGCCAAACGTATATTTTTAAGAATCACTTCATCGCCACCATGCAGAATATGAAGATAGGCTAGATTAAGTTTAGCAAGTTCAGAAATCAAGTATTCATATACTTTAGGACCGTCTTTACCTTCACTAAGATCACCTAAAGGAACCCCAGGAGAGAGTCGGATTGCAGTACGACTTGCTCCAATTTCCTCAGCTACAGCTTTCGCTACCTCGATGGCAAATCTAGCGCGATTTTCAATCGAACCTCCATAAGAGTCGGTGCGCACATTCGCATTTTCAGAAATAAATTGATGTACAAGATAACCGTTTGCTCCATGAATCTCTACACCATCAGCGCCAGCCTCTATCGCCGCTGCTGCAGCTTTGCGGAAGTCCTGAATCGTTTCCTGAATTTCTTCCAGACTTAATTCACGTGGGACAGGAACATCTTGCATTCCTTTTGCAGTAAACATTTGTGCCTTTGGAGCTACAGCTGAAGGTGCAACGGGTTGACGGTGATGAGGTGTATTCTCTGGATGTGACATCCGACCTGCATGCATTAGCTGAATGAACAAATATCCTCCTGCATTATGAACACGATCTGTAATCTGTTTCCAACCTTTAATGTGCTCGTCAGTATAAATACCAGGTGAAGATAAATAACCTTGTCCATCTTCGGATGGCTGGGTTCCTTCACTGATTAGTAGACCCATTGAAGCACGTTGTTCGTAATACTCCGCACTAAGTGTTCCGGGAGTACCATCATAAAGGGCGCGTGATCTAGTCATTGGGGCAAGAGCCAAGCGATGTGACAAGTTCAAATTTCCCACTGTTAATGGTGTCCAAATTGTATTCATATGAAAACCCCTCTCGTTTTTTCGAAAAATATGTTTCCGGCAACGTAAATTTAACAAATAAATATTTGACTGTCAACACATTTATATTTTTGAACAATCTCTGCCTATACCAACAAGAACTAACTAGCAAAGTAGC
Organism: Paenibacillus sp. Lou8.1; assembly: GCF_024213565.1. NCBI lineage: Bacteria > Bacillati > Bacillota > Bacilli > Caryophanales > Paenibacillaceae > Paenibacillus > Paenibacillus sp. Lou8.1. The sequence continues at coordinate 199,727 of NZ_JANAVN010000013.1, read as the reverse complement.
AGAGTATTTCAAAGTATAAGGCACTTCTATTTAAAATGCGTATCATTCATATCTTATAGAAGACCTACATTTTTTCATCACTCATACTTGATATATATTACTGCGAATATAAATAGTATTAGACGTAATCGCTTACATTTTGTACAGTGTAAAGAAGATTCCACCTATAAAAAACGCTTGGTTGCAACAATGTACTTGTTTTATCAAAGTAAAATACATCAAGAGTATCTCTGAAGGGGAGTTTTTAATGAAAAAAAATTACGATGAATTGGCGCTTAATATTGTGGAACATGTTGGCGGCGATGAGAACATTGAAAGCCTATACAATTGTGCCACCAGATTGCGCTTTCAGCTAAAAGATAATAACAAAGCAAAGACAGAAATCCTTGAAAACCTTGATGGTGTGTTAAAAGTGGTACAAACCGCAGGTCAATATCAAGTAGTTATTGGTAGTGATGTAGCTGAAGTATACAAAGCGATAGTTAACAAGAACGGCCTAGAGACTAATGAGGAAGATAAACAGGAGTCTAAAGGGAAGTTAAGTAATCGTATTTTCGGTATTATTTCTGGAATATTTGCTCCGTACCTCCCTGCCATTGCGGCGTCGGGTATTCTTAAAGGCTTGCTAGCACTTTTTACTTCGGTGGGTTGGTTAACTCCTGAAAGTGGAACATATGCCGTTTTGGCAGCGATCAGTAATGCGCTCTTTTACTTTTTCCCTATTTTTCTTGCCTTTACTGCAGCAAAACAATTTGGAGCCAATCCTTATGTAGCAGCAGTAATCGGTGGTGCGCTACTAGAGCCTAATTTTACTGCTCTCATGTCCAACGATGCGACAGAATCAAGTTTTATAGGAATACCTACGGTTCTTATGAATTATGCTTCTTCGGTTATTCCAGTTATTTTAGCAGTGTGGCTATATTCTTATCTTGAAGGATTCTTGAATCGTATTCTTCATAAAGATATTCGAATGATTTTGACACCGCTTGTAGCCTTGGTTATTACAGTTCCGCTCACCATTATGATATTTGGTCCAATAAGCGGATATCTTACAGATGCATTAGGTGCAGCAATGACGTTTCTCGGGGAGAAGAATGGTATTATTACCGGAATTATTGCCGGGGGACTCCTCAGCTTTCTGCCTCTGTTTGGATTACAATGGGGGATTATTCCTATTCTACTTCTTAATCACTCGACATATGGGTTTGATACGTTCAACCCAATGTGGGTAATGGGGACTTATGCACAAATGGGAGTGGCTCTAGGCATATTTATTAAGGCAAAAGAAAGAACTCAAAAAAGTTTTGCCTTATCAACATTTTTCACTGGAATCGTTGCAGGTGTTACAGAACCCATTTTATACGGGATTGTTACGAAGTATAAAAGAACCTTTCTTCCAATCATTATTGGCGGAGCCATCAGTGGAGGATTGATTGGGGCGCTTCAAGTCAAACAATATGCATTTGCGTTCGCAGGAGTCCTTGCATTCCCGACATTTTTTGGAACAACCTTTTGGTGGTATGTATTGGGGGTCCTAGTATCTATCATGATTTCTGCATTAATTGTCATTTTCTTTGGCTTTGAAGACAAAGAAAAAACAAAAAAGACTCCAAATGAACCATCTAATGAAGGCGTGAAAATAAAGGAATATCAAGAAAAAAAAGACACTTCGGAAGATGTATACAGTCCACTTAGTGGTGAGGTCGTAAAGTTGGAAGACATGAATGATGGTGTTTTTTCAAGTAAAGATATGGGAGATGGTATTGCCATTATTCCTTCAGAATACAAAGTATATGCACCTATTCAAGGGCGCATTACTAATTTTCTTTCGTCAAAGCACGCTATAGGGATTACTTCGGACAACGGAGCTGAACTTTTGATTCATGTTGGGATTGACACAGTGAAACTAAAAGGAAAGTATTTCACTGCAAAAGCAAAAGAAGGAGATTATGTCGAGGTAGGGGATCTCTTACTTGAATTTGATGGCGTTAAGATAAAGGAAGAAGGTTTTGAACTATTTACTCCACTTATTGTAACGAACACTTCAAATTATTCAGCTATTCAAATCAGCGTCGATAAAAAGACAATTACCAACGGAGAAAGGCTTCTGACTTTATTGCCTTGATTCAGCATTTCGAATGCAATCGGACTGTTTGAGATTGAGCTAACCACCTGTAGAGGAGGCATTGAAATGGTAATGGATGAATACGAAGTAAAACAAAGATATGAAAATGTATACAGTATAAGTGATTGTCCGGCAATCTACAGTTACTTGGTGGTCGGATCTGAGGCTGCCATGTTGATCGATACCGGATGTGGCGTTGGGAGCATTCGTAAAGTAGTAGAGGGTATTACGGACAAACCTTACATTGTTGTGAATACACATGGTCATAACGATCATGTTGGTGGAGACTATCAATTTGGAGAAGTGTTTATTCATCCTGCAGATTTGCAATTAATGTTGGAGTTATACACAGATTCTTCTTATCAACAAGAATTTTTCAATCTTTTCGGTGATTACGGAATTCAATATTTTGATCCAAAATATAAGGATGATTTTTTGAAAGCCGGGCCTCCTGAAAAGATAAATGAGCTATACGATGGACAAATATTTAATTTAGGGGATATTGAAATTGAGGTCATTCATGTTCCGGGACATACTCCAGGTTCTGTCGCTCTCCTCGATAGGACGAACAGATTGCTCTTCAATGGTGATGTTGTGATGCGAAACTCGTCTTTAATTCATCGAAACGGTATGAATGTGCAGACTTACATCGAAAGCCTTAATAAACTATGGAATCGCAGGGACGAATTTGATTGGACGATTGCCTCACATGGTCATCGGGACCCCAAATTAGGGTTTAGGCCACTGGAGACTTTCTACATCAAAAAATTGCTTGACTGTGCTTCCGCTATTGATATCAATCAGAGTGTTGAAAAAATTGAGGTGGATGGAAAAGGGCTTTTATTTGTAGAACCAGGAAAAGTTCTTGGGGAAATAGATACGGTAGCTATTGGTTACAAACCTGAACAATTATAATTTCTAAAATAGGAGAATTCATATGAACATTCAATCGTTTCCAAAAGATTTTTTATGGGGAGGTGCAATCTCTGCTAATCAAGCAGAAGGGGCTTATCTAGAAGATGGTAAAGGCGTGTCAGTCAGTGATGTTCTAACAGGTGGACTATAAAACGTTAATCGTCAGCGCAGAAGCCAACAATACAATGGCGTTCAGATATTGGTGAGTGGTCACCTTCTGAATGCCCCAGATGTGCAAGGAGTCTGCGGACAAATAGGTTTTCATCCGAGAGTTGCACCGTTCTACGCTCGTTCCTTCGTTGTAAAGTTCCTTCCAGCGCTTCGTGTCTCGATGTTGACTGGAATAGCGGAGAAAGCCGCTTTTCGTATCGAATTTGACGACCATTCCATAGTTGGAGGATGAACAAGCAGCCATACCGAGCGTGCACAAGCATAAAGAACTTCACTTTTGTATCCACAGCCACCCGTTCCATAAGAGTAGGAGCCATATCGCCGTCATTGACATGAGCCGGTGTAACCGAGAGCGCCATGGGTAGCTCGCTTGCGGTATCGACGGCAAGATGAAGCTTGTAACCAAACCACTTGACTTTGTTGCCAAAAGAGTCAAACTTCGCACCCCAGTTGGCATTTCCGGTCAACTCGCTTTTCCGTTTCGGCTGCTTCTTCTCATAGGCATGAATCGCTGCACTGTCGACCGCCACATGACTTCCGTCGATGATTCCTTCCTTCTTGCATTGTGCGACAAGATCCTCAAACAGGCGCTCTGCCAGTCCTTCTTCATACGGAATTTATCAGGTTTTTATTTTTAATATAAGAAAAGGAGCGCAAGAAATGAATACAACAGAATTAGCAGCATTTATCATTGAAAGTGTTGGTCAAGAAGAAAATGTAAATGAAGTTACTCATTGTGCTACCCGCTTAAGATTTATTTTAAAAGACCGATCCAAAGCAAATAAAGAAGCACTGAAAAACAGCGATGATGTGTTAGCCGTTGTAGAAAGCGGAGGACAGTTTCAGGTGGTTATTGGCGGGCGAGTGGCTGAAGTATACCTTGAAATCGTGAAACAGACGAACTTATCACAAGCGGCAGCTACATCAGCGGATAAAAGCCAAGAAAAGGTTGGGATAATACCCAAAGTCTTTGATGTTATCTCCGGAACATTCTCCCCGCTGATTCCATTATTAGCGGGTGGCGGGTTACTTAAAGCTTTATTAACATTATGTGTTACATTTGGCTGGATGGTCAAGGAAAGTGGTATTTATATCTCACTTTCCGCAGCTGGTAATGCTATATTCTATTTCTTGCCGGTTTTTGCAGGATTCACGCTTGCTAATAAATTAAATGCAAATGGATATATTGGTGCTGTAATTGGCGCTGCCCTTCTTGAGCCGAACTATACAAACCTTTTAGTCAAAGGAGCTGCAGCAGTTGATATTTTTGGCATTCCAATTATTCCTGTCAGCTATGCAAATTCTATATTCCCTATTTTTATTGCAGTCATTGCTTTCTCATTTTTAGAAAAGTTATTAAAGAAAATTATACTGAAAGATTTGCAATTTTTTTTAGTTCCATTAGTTTCATTAGCAGTTATGGTACCTTTAAGCTTTCTAGCATTTGGTCCATTTGGAACTTATGTGGGTGCAGGTATTGCCAATGGAATACAAGTTTTATTAAGTTTCAGTCCCCTATTAACAGGTGCTGTTCTTGGTAGTGGGTATATGTTCTTGGTAATATTTGGACTCCACTGGGGGATTGTACCGATTACATTGCAAAATTTACAAAATGGAGGCGATCCGCTCGGACCAATGAAAGCAGGATCTACATTTGCTCAAATGGGTGTTGCAGCAGGGGTCTTTCTAAAAACAAAAGACAAAAAATTGAAGGCAATTGCCGGTCCTGCAGCAATCACAGGTATGATGGCTGGTGTTACCGAACCAATTCTATATGGTGTCGTTTTGAAATATAGAAGAACAATTCCTTATGTTGTAATTGCGGGTGCCGTTGGCGGTGCTTTAGGTGCATCTTTAGGTGTTGAATTGAAATCGTATTCATTCTATAGCGTGTTAAGTATACCGGCATTTGCACCCATTGGCTTGCATGTACTGAGCGTTTCAATCAGTTTCTTTATTGCACTTGCCCTTACTTATTTCTTTGGGTATGAAAGTAAAGGTGCTGTAAATAAAAATCAAAAAACAGGAAATGCTGCTGATCTGAAAAATGCGAACAACGATGATTCGGAAGAAATAATTTACTCGCCTGTTCAAGGTAAAAGACTTTCTTTAACGAATGTCAATGATGAAGTTTTTTCTTCTGGTGCCATGGGAAAAGGGGTTGCCATTGAACCGGTAGAAGGGGTGATCACTTCTCCAGTGAATGGTGTTGTTACAACAGTTTTTCGGACAGGACATGCTATTAGCGTTACATCTGCGAGTGGTGCTGAAATATTAATTCATATAGGTTTAAACACAGTGAAACTTAAAGGGAAATACTTCAATACGATTGTAAAAGTAGGTGATTCTGTCCAAATCGGGGATAAATTAGTTGAATTTAACATCGAGAAAATTAGAGAAGCAGGTTTTGAATTGACAACACCGATTATTATTACCAATACAGATCGGTATCTCGATGTTATTCCGCATACTCTCGATAATACTCAAGAAGTATTAACGTTAATTAAAGCTAAATTTGTTAGTTGAGTTTATAAAATATCATGAATTGAGAGGAGAATACACATGAAGAATCTAACATTTCCAGATAATTTTTTATGGGGAGGAGCTATTTCTGCCAACCAAGCGGAAGGGGCTTATTTAGAAGATGGGAAAGGCGTCGCTGTCAGTGATGTACTGACAGGCGGATTGTACGGTTCAAAATTATCGGAACCTGTTGGTAAATTGCCTTCTCACGAAGCGATTGATTTTTATCATCGCTATAAGGAGGATATCGCGCTTTTTGCAGAAATGGGTTTTAAATGTTTCCGTACCTCCATTGCTTGGTCACGTATTTTCCCGAATGGGGATGAAGAAACCCCAAATGAAAAAGGATTGCAGTTTTATGATCAATTATTTGACGAGTTAATAAAGAACGGAATTGAACCCGTTGTAACTATTTCACACTATGAGTTACCACTGGGTCTTGCGGATAAATATAATGGGTGGGCAAACAGAAGGTTGATTTCACTTTTTGAAAAGTATTCTAAAGTATTATTTGAACGCTACAAAGGCAAAGTGAAATATTGGATGACATTTAACGAAATTAATAGCATATTGGTTCATTCTTTTACTAGCGGAGGAATTAGAGATAAAGAAGATACCAATGCGATCTATCAAGCAGCTCATAATCAATTTGTAGCCAGTGCATTAGCAGTAAAAGCCTGTCATGAAATCATTCCAGACGGCAAAATCGGCTGTATGATTTTCTACAGCCCAACATACCCATTTACTTGTGCGCCAGATGATGTAATGACATCCGTGACAAAGGAAAGGGAGTACTATTTGTTCTCCGATGTCCAGGTTCGCGGTGAATATCCTGCATTTACTAAGCGCTTATTTAAAGAAAAAAATATTCATATCGAAGTAACCAAAGATGATCTAGATATTTTAAAGAATTATGTTGTAGATTACGTTGGATTCAGTTATTACATGAGTCGTACGGTTTCGGCACAACCGGAAGGGAAAAAGGAAGTCGGCGGAAACATGGCCAAAGGCATTAAAAATGAGTTTCTAGAGATTTCTGACTGGGGTTGGGAAATCGATCCTGTAGGTTTGAGAATTGCAGTTAACCGTTTGTATGACAGGTATCAACTTCCACTGTTTGTTGTTGAAAATGGACTGGGAGCTGTAGATATCTTGGAAAACGATACGGTTGAAGATGATTATAGAATCAATTATTTGAAACAGCATCTCATACAATTAGCCGAAGCGATTAAAGATGGCGCTGAAGTCATTGGATATACCAGCTGGGGGCCAATTGATATCATTAGTGCCAGTACCGGTGAAATGAAAAAGCGATATGGCTACATTTACGTGGACAAGGATAATGAAGGGAATGGTAGCCTGAAACGTTATAAAAAGAAAAGTTTTTATTGGTACAAGGAAGTGATCCGTAGCAACGGACTTAGTCTCTTCGAATAATCGCAGAAACCCGTGGAAGCACGATATTTCTTGTGCCTTCCACGGGTTTCTGCTTTTAGAACATTCTATTAATCTTATGGATTGAACAAAGGAACGATGGATTCATTTACGAGTTCAATGAATGTTTGTATGACAGGGGATTGATTTTTACTATCCCAGACCAGAGCTGTAACAGTATGAAACTCATTGTCTTTGATTTCTCGATAGATCACTTCATTTTGCAATAATAGGTGCATGGATGCTGGTACTAAGGCTACACCGATCCCCGTAGAAACCAACGAAATGACCGTGGACATTTCTTCAGTTTCTTGTACAATCCTTGGACTAAATCCTGCTTGGTAGCAAGAATTAATTACTCCGTCGTAGTGGCCTTGGTTAGCCCGTCTTCCTGTAACAATAAATTCTTCATTTTCTAAATCAATGAGTTGAATTGGAGATGCAGTTGTTGAATTTACAACTAATGGATGTTCTCTCGGTAAGGCGATTATCAAAGGCTCTTGTCTTATGATTTGAAGATTTATTTCTTCGCTTTCAATAGGTTCACTAATGATCCCTACGTGAATGGTTCCATCTTTTAATGCATTAATTTGTTCGGACGATGTCAATTGTTTCAAAACCACATGAATAGCGGGGTATTGAGCTCTATAATGCTTAATGATTGCTGGAAGAATATCATAGGCTGTAGAAGCGATAAAACCAATTATGATTTCACCAATCTCCCCACTTTTCATTAATCTAACAGTATGGATTGCTTCTTCTAAATGATCAAAAAGGTGATAAACCTTTTCTAAAAAAACTTTGCCTTCTTCAGTTAAATCAACATTTCTTTTTGTACGATGAAAAAGTTGTACTCCGATTTCCTCTTCCAATTGGCGAATCTGTAGACTTAAAGGTGGTTGTGCCATATTCAAACGGTTAGCAGCTTTACCAAAATGTAATTCTTCAGCAACTGTTTTGAAATATTTTAAATGTCGTAATTCCATCTGTTTTCTCCTTTTAGTAATACTTATTATGTATTATTGCCACGTTATATATATATTAGACGTTTTATTTTTAGTTTTGTAAAGTTAAATGTGAGAAGGGTGTGAAATTAATATCCAAATTTTAAAGGAGACGAGTACCTTGAAAAAGCTAACTAAAAACCAAACAATAATTTATCTTATTGTTCTGGTTATTATGTGGGGAGCCAATTGGCCATTAACTAAATTAGCACTAGCATACGCGCCACCAATCTTGTTTGCAGGGATGAGAACACTGATAGGTGGGGCCATTTTAGTGATTTTTGCTCTACCTAAATACAAGTCATTGCGATTCAAAGAAAACTGGTACATTTATGTAATTTCATCTTTGTTTAATATTATTTTATATTATGGTCTTCAGACGGTTGGTTTAAATTATATGCCTGCTGGATTATTTTCAGCTATTGTATTTCTTCAACCTGTCCTTTTAGGACTATTTTCATGGATTTGGTTGGGTGAGGCGATGTATGGCCTAAAGATTATAGGTTTAATCTTAGGTTCTATTGGTGTGTTTACATTGAGTGCAACTGGTTTTAACGGCAACGAATCATCAGTCGCAGGTGTAATTTTAGCGCTAGGGACCGCTCTTTTCTGGAGTTTTGGGGTTGTGTATATGAAAAAAACAAATGAAAGAGTAGATGCAACTTGGGCAATAGCACTCCAACTACTCATTGGTGGGGTGATTTTAACGGGGACAGGATCAGTATCTGAGAATTGGACGGATGTTGTATGGAATGCACCTTTCATTTCCTATTTACTTATTATAGCGATATTTGTGATTGCAATTGGTTGGTTAATTTATTTCACACTTGTTGGTTCTGGAGAAGTAAGTAAGGTAGGTTCTTATACATTCTTAATACCAGTTGTCTCTATAGTGACAAGTACGCTATTTTTACATGAAAATATAACTATAAATATATTAGTGGGACTACTGTTAATTGTAATAAGTATATTGTTAGTTAATTATAAACCAAAAATCAACTCAGAAAAGTCGAACGTAAGACGAGCATCATAATAGTAAATTTAGATGTTTCCATAAAACCTGTACCCTATGTAAAGGACATTTCTAAAAAGAATTATACTGCTTGAGTTTTGTGATACAACAAGCCCAGGGTAAGTTTCCAATACAAATTTTAGATGGAGATAACTTTCCATATAATGAATGTACCTTAGTGTGCGCTAATCTCAACTTGAGAGTCCTAATGATCTTAGAAATGTACTTCCTTTTTTAGTAAAGTAAATATTCTACATCATTATAATTTAATCAGGAGGTTAGGGATTAAATCTGCTTTATACAAAAAAAGATTTTCCAAAGATTGCGCTCAGATTCTATTACTAGAGGGATTATATATGAGTAGGAGGAGAAACTATCATTTCGTAAAAGTAACTTCGGCTACAGACAAAAGTTAGGACACAGGAAAAGACTGGTTGGGTAGAGATTCAGTTCTATTGCTAGTTATCCTAGCGATAAATTTAGTAGTTCTAGTAATTTGAGTGTGTATATTTATACAGTTCGTCTTTTGCGGATATTCTCATCAATTCTGAAAACCAGGCATTTTCAATAAAGTAAGGGTATAAGCATTCTCACTAATTCTGACGCCACACAAAGTGTATGAAGTTATGAATAGTTATGCATTTTTACACATTAAATAATATTTATTTTCTCCGAATGGGTGGGTTCGATTGTGAACCTACCCATTTTCCATTGAACACAGTTATGGTTCTTTCTGTAAACAAAATCACTAATTTGTCCGATACATACATAAGGATGATTTACTGTTAAATATACCCTTAAAAATTATGATTTCACATATCAACTACTTGAGACGTGCAGCCTATGTAATGTGACGACTAGAAAGGAGATAGAGCGTGAATCGTGAAGAGGTTTTTCGACATTTTAAAAATGAGATGGCGTATTGGGATTAGCTCAGAAAGTATGCGATGTAGCTGCGTCTATTCCTGTATTGGGTGCCCTACCGAAAGCAGCAAGTCAAAAAATAGCTTCGATTCGTTCCGAAGTGGCTTCCTCTGGACCGTCATCCATAGTACATTTGCTACTGGTTCGGTGGTGACGGATTGTAATATTTAAAATATTGTATGGATTTTGACCATTCCATTTAAGCTTGATACAATAGGTTAAACTAAGTGGAGATACTTCAATATAGAATGGTGTGGTCTAAACTTGCAACATGAAAACGAACTTTTGGATGTATGGTTGTCTTTGTCTCACATCCATTCCACTTTAAATGATAAGTTAGAACAAGCTCTACTACAAAATTATGATTTATCCTTGAAGGAGTTTTATGTTTTGGGTTTTATATCCAATTCCGAGGAAAAAAAATTACGACTGCAGCAACTTCAAGAATTGGTGGGATTAAGTCAAAGTGCGACATCGAGACTCGTAGTGAGAATGGAAGCCAAAAACTGCGGGGCCTTACAAAGACATACATGCGAGGATGATCGACGAGGTGTGTATACTCGGATTACGGAATTTGGTGAAAATAAATTCCAGCGTGCACTTCAAACCTTTAATCAGGTGTTACAATCAGAACTTCAGAAAGATGGAGTGAAGTCACAATTTCAAAATCTTACGCAAAAGCTGTTTTAGACTTTGATAGAAATGTTATGATTGGAAAGTAAACATTTACATGATTGCGCATGCATGTTTTCATCAGGCTTCCAACCATGTACGTATAGAAACGCCCTTCCGAAACTCCTCCTCATAAGGAGGAGTTTTATCCTCTGGAACCACCGCTACTCCTTTGCTTAAGAAACAGAGGCCGTATTGCGTTTTTCCTTGATATTGCCGCGGTCGCGACGACTCAGTAGAAATCCGACCAGAGATGCCGTGGATTGCTGGAAAATCATCCCGAGTACAACAGGTAGTGCTACCGGGGCCGGGAAATAGGTGATGGCAAGCACGGCTCCTGCGCTAATATTGCGCATGCCGCCGTTAAAGACAAGCGCCGTACGGTCTGCATTATTCCACCGCATCAGTCCTGATATCAGATAGCCGATTGCATATCCAGTGGAAGCAAGGACGATTATGGATAGGCATACTCCGACAAGCTTAAGATTAAAATCGACCAGATAAGGCGCGATGACAGATCCGTTAATCATTACGACAAGAGCCATAGCCAGCTTGGAGAATGGGCCCAGCCGAGGTCCCCATACCTGCTTGATCTTCCCTTTAGTCCATTCGTTCAACACCATGCCGATTAGCGAAGGGACGACAATCATCCAGAATAGGCTCTGCATCATCGCCCAGGTATCGAGCTGCACATCCGCTCCAATCAGCAGGGACATGATGCCCGGAACGGCAAATGGGGCCAAAATCGTATCAATTAAAATGATCGCCAATGTCAGCGCCGTATTGCCTTTATAGATGTTGACCCACACGAAGCTGGAAATACCCGTAGGGATAGCCGCACCAAGAATAAGTCCAGTGATCGTATAAGGATCATTACTGAAAGCCAGATGCCCCAGCATCATGGCAAGAAGCGGCATGGCCAGGTGAAGAATAAACAGACAGGCGATCAGTGGACCAGGATGCTTTATCACATTGACAAAATCCTTAAACCCCATACTGATGCTGCCCGCGAAGGTCATGAATGCAAACAGCCAGGGAGAGAGTTCAATATATTGTGACAACGGCGTACCGATCAGGACGCCAATTAAAATGCTGATTGGTGTAATTAGCGGCATAGCTGTATTTAGTCTACGATTCAACGTGAGGAGCATACAAAACTTCCTTTTTTAACCTTAAGTATAGACCTTGCACCCCCGATTCGTAAATGATCTGTGACCTTGCGGTAGCCCGATAGAAGCAAATTTGAACGCTCTTGATGAACATAGATCAACCCTTCAAATTATTTCGGTATTTCAAAGGAGAGCAGCCCATTATTTTTTTGAATAGCCTGGAAAAGTAGTAAGGGTCCCTAAAACCGAGTTGTATGCTAATTTCTTTAATAGAAGCATTCGTCAAATCCAAAAGCTGACTGGCCCTCTGTATCTTCATTCTTAAATAGTAATCGACAGGAGAGTAGCCGGTGGATTGCTTGAATATCAAGTTCAGATGCTGCTTGGATACCTGAACATGCCGACTAAGCTCCTCAAGCGAAACGGTGGATTCCAGTTGTTCACTCATATAGCGTGTTGCCTTATCCACATGACTCTGGTACGTACTGTCTTCCTTGCGAAATGCAACGGATACAACAAAACTCAGCAGATAACGGACAGTTTGCGATACTTGAACTAAATGTATGATGGAGTATGATTTATTCAGTAAAAGGTCGTAACACTGATGAAATAGCTCCAATAGTTTGACTTCATCACTGGCGGTCATGGAAATATACATTTTAAAAGGCTCTAATAATGCCATAAAGTCATCCACTTGGTCCCCTTTAAGATGAAACCAGTAAATCGTCCAAGGATCTCCATCGTCAGCCCCATAAGCATGCGGCATGTCCCTGGGAATGTACGCAAAGCTTCGCTCCGTCATGTCAATCGTTAGGCCATCCTTTGTTCGTATCCAACCTTTTCCGCTGGCACAGTAGATGAATATATGAGAGTCACATCCGTGCATTCTTTCACGAAAATGATGGCGGGCATGGCTGAAGCAGCCTATGTCCGTAATATATAGATTTCTTGTAAGCGGATTCAAATTTAATTTATCCAGCATATAGGGTGGAAGGACATATAACTTTTCACCCTCAAATCCATCAGCTTTCTTATTCATGATCTATCCATCTCCTAGCCTTAGGCGGCTCTAATGATGAAATACGTATATAATCCATCATAAACAGTGGATTGTCAATTGTCTGTAATGTCGCTTACTTGTAAGCTCTGAATATAAGAGCGACTTTGAGGGAGTGATGGAATTGAGCATTTTCGATGCTAAGGCACGCGTGTGGGAGGAAACCGTACAGATCCCTACGTATGGAATTGGCAAACCCGACAAAAATCCAATGTTTCTGGAGAAACGTGTCTATCAGGGAAGCTCCGGTCGAGTGTATCCGCATCCGGTAATTGATAAAATTGAGGATGAGAAGAAACTTGAAAATTACCAAATGGTTTTTCTGGAAAATAAATATTTGCGCATTGAGATCATGCCAGAGCTGGGAGGCCGCATTTATCGTGCGGTCGACAAGACCAACGGTTACGATTTTGTATATTATAACAGGGTCATCAAACCAGCGCTTGTGGGCTTATTGGGGCCGTGGATATCTGGAGGGATTGAGTTCAACTGGCCGCAGCATCACCGTCCCAACACTTATGGACCCGTTGAATACAAGTTGGAAGAACATGAGGACGGAAGTGCAACGGTATGGGTGAGCGAAATTGATCGTATGTTCGGCACAAAAGTAACAGCTGGTTTTACACTTCAACCGGATAAAGCATACCTTAAAGTTGGGGCCCAGCTATACAATCGGACTGCCGAGCCTCAAACGTTTCTATGGTGGGCCAATCCAGCCGTAGCGGTACATGAGCACACACAATCTGTTTTTCCTCCAGACGTATCAGCTGTGTTCGATCACGGAAAGCGAGATGTATCCCGTTTCCCGATCGCTACAGGCACTTATTATAAAATGGATTATTCTGAAGGTGTAGACATCTCCCGATACAAAAATATTCCTATCCCCACTTCATATATGGCCTATAAATCGGATTACAATTTCATAGGTGGTTACGACCATATGAAACAAGCTGGGCTTTTGCATGTGGCCAACCATCACATCTCTCCTGGAAAAAAGCAATGGACATGGGGAAATGGCGAATTCGGCCAGGCATGGGACCGGAATCTAACAGACGAAGATGGTCCCTACATCGAGTTGATGACGGGGGTATATACCGATAACCAACCAGATTTCACTTGGCTTCAGCCGTATGAAGAAAAATCGTTCTCGCAGTATTTTATGCCTTACAAACATATTGGTATGGTCAAAAACGCTTCAATTGACGCAGCCGTTAATCTGGAATTAAATCGCAGCGAAGGGACAGCACAGATTGGAGTCTATGTAACTTCGTCATATCGTGAGGCTGTTGTGGAATTACGCAGTCAGCGGAAAGTTTATATTAAAGAAACCTTAGATCTGACACCTAATAAGGCCTTTATACAGAAGACAGTTATTTTGGCTGAGGATGAGGATTATGAACTATGCTTAACCGTCAAAGACGCGACCGGAAGGGAGCTGATTAGCTACCAGCCGAAGAAAAAGGAAGTTGAACAGATGCCGGCTGCCGCCGCCCCCCTGCCAGAACCGGAGGAATTAAGAACGAACGAAGAATTGTATTTAGCAGGACAACATTTGGAGCAATACCGTCATGCTACCTTTGAACCGGAGGCGTACTATCTTGAGGGCCTGAAAAGAGATAAAAATGACAGCCGCATAAATGTGGCATATGGTACGTTACTTCTTCGTAGAGGGTTGTATTCAGAAAGTGAAGAGTGCTTTCGTAAAGCCATCTCGCGGGTAACCTGGCGTAACTCTAATCCCTATGACGGTGAGGCCTACTACCAGCTTGGCTTGTCGCTAAAACACCAAGAGCGGATAGATGAGGCGTTCGCTGCCTTTTATAAATCGGTATGGAGTGCAGCATGGCAAGACAGCGGGTATTTCTCACTGGCACAGATTGCGACAGAACAAGGGAACTATGAAGAAGCATTGGAACTCGTGGAGCGCTCGACAATCCGAAATGCTCGCAACTACAAAGCACGCAACCTGAAGTCGGCTATTCTTCGTAAGCTTGGCAGCTACGAAGCGGCAATAGCCTTCTCCAAGGAAACGATGAAGCTCGATATCGCCGATTTTGGAGCTTACCGTGAGCAAGCATTATCTTTAGAGGCTCTCGGGTTACGAGATGATGCTAAAACGGTCCTCGAAGAGTTGGGAAAATGGATGCGTGGAGATGTGCATAATTATATAGCGGTAGCATCGGACTACGCGGCGGCGGGACTCTATGAGGATGCAGCATGTGTGCTGGAAGAAGCTCCAGAGCAGGCGAAAACATACCCTATGCTGTATTACGTTCAGGCCTTCTGCTATGCTAAAATCGGCAAGCATGAGCAGGTGAACAATGCTCTCGCTCAGGCCGCAGATGCAGTACCCGACTACTGCTTTCCTAACAGTCTGTTTGAGTTGGATGTGTTACAATTTGCAATTCGAACGAGACCGGGGGACGGAAAGGCGCATTATTACTTAGGTAATTTACTCTATGATAAGAAACGGCATCTGGATGCCATTTCCAGCTGGGAAACGTCTCGTTCCATTGACGATACTTACCCCGTTGTTCACCGTAATCTTGCTCTTGGATATTTTAACAAACAAGGCCAAGTAGAGAAGGCTCGCCATTCGTTAGAGCAGGCCTTTGCGTGCAATACTTCAGACGCGCGTGTTCTTTATGAGCTTGACCAGCTGTATAAGAAGCTGAACATCAGGCCCAACGACAGATTGAACCTAATGGAGAGTTATCCGGGAATCATAAAGCTTCGCGATGATCTGTTTTTGGAATATGTAACCGTTCACAATACGCTGAAGCAGCATAAGATAGCGTTGTCCTTGCTGACAGGGAGAATATTTCATCCATGGGAAGGCGGAGAGGGGAAGGTAACTGGACAGTATAGGCTTGCCAAGGTAGAGCTTGCCAAGTCCGACCTGAGGTCTGGACGGATTGAACAGGCTGTAAAAGGGCTGCGGGAGGCTTTAGTGTATCCAGAGAATCTTGGCGAAGGTAAGCTGGAGGGTTCCCAAGATAACGATATTTACTATTATTTGGGCTGTGCGTATGAGCTATTGAAATTAACAGATGAGGCAAGGCAGGCCTTTTCCACGGCCTCTCAAGGACTGGGGGAACCCATTAATGCCATGTATTATAACGATCAGCAGCCGGATATGATATTTTACCAAGGATTGGCCTGGCAGAAACTTGGCTATGCGAAGGAAGGCGTGCGTCGATTCAACAAGCTCATTGATTACGCCGAAAGACACTTATTTGAACCCGTGAAAATGGATTATTTCGCGGTCTCGTTACCCGACTTTCTCATCTTTGAAGATGACCTGAATATTCGTAATCAGGTTCATTGTACTTATATGAAGGCACTTGGTTTGCTTGGATTAGGGCGACAGGACGAAGCTAGCTTGCATTTTGAATCGGTGCTTAAGCTAGAAGCTAACCATCAAGGAGCATTGAACCATATGGACTGGGACTGGGAGGGGAAATCAAATGAATAATCTCATGAGAAAGTTACCGCGCAAATTGACGATCACCATGTGGGACTTCTCCTGGTATACAATGACACAGGAAGGTGAGCCCTACAGCGATCTTGAAGCCCGTTTTAAAGAAGCGGTCGAAAGAGGGTACAATACGATCCGAATATGTGCTATGCCATACATGTTGTTTACAGCGGATGGCAAACGTCCCGGTCCCTTGGAGTTTGCTAACCTTGGGGAAGTAGGCCAGCGTACGCGTTGGTATAACTGTCGTGGCGGCGCAGTGCTGGATGGGCATGCTCATTTACTTGAACTGTTTAAACAAGCCAAGGCTCATAACTGTTACATTATGTTATCCTCTTGGGAATATCAGCAGAGTCCCAGCTTTCTGGCTTATGCTGAGCTTAGAGATGAATTAGCTGCAATACCTCCTAAGGAGAGATTCATGGCCATTGCAAAATCAATGGATCAGTTGATCCGTTTCGTCACAGCAGAAGGCTATAGGAACCAGATTATCTATACAGAGCTGCATAACGAAGTGGAATTTGGGCAGTTAAACGCCGTCGGAACATCTGAAGGCATAGCCGAAACGAATGTACCAGCGCTTATTGAAGCCATGCAGCCCTACGTAGAAGAAGCGATAGAATATCTCCGCCAATGTCATCCCGATATCATGATGACCGCCAGCTATACGTTAAATGAAGCCTACCCTAAAGCTTACGTCGCGCGCAATATGCAGGTTGCCCATTTTCACCTTTATATTAAGGGGGTACTCAATGAGCTTATGGAAGCGGCAGCGCTTTATGATGAGTTGGCGCCGTTCCCCAATCCATTCGTGCAATCCCTATTAAGAGAAGACGCTCCTCCATTTGCAGAGTGGAACCTGCCTCCGGAGCAGAATTGGCGGATGGAAGGCAATCCAGTCGGCATGAGGCTTATTTATTTGCACGATTGGGTAGATCCCGACCAATGGGATTTATTTTTGTACGATCGGTATGGAGACCATAAAATTGCCATGTTGCAGAAGGCCGACACCCGATTGGAAGAGATTCATGAATGGACTCGTCATTCCGGCATTCCAATTGTCATAGGAGAAGGTTATGTAGGCTACACGCCGCTGTATGCCCAATTTGAAGAAGGCCCAATCGGTAAATTTATCGCTGAATATGTGTTGCGAAAAGGAATGGCACTTGGGTTCTGGGGAATGACCCTCTGCTCTAACTGTGCTCCCCATCATCCATTCTGGAATGATATCGCTTGGCAGAGCAAGTGGAATCAATTTATCCTGAATTCAGATTAACGAGTGAGGGGTGTGAACTCCATGAGAACCTATCGGGTTACAGTCAAAGACGATCAAAAGCGAATTGTTAAGGGACATATCAAACTTGGCGGCACCAATCCAAAAGGAGAGGAAATCGGATTCACCAACTATTTTTTGGAGAAGGACGGAGAGCCCTTTTTCGGTATTTGTGGTGAATTCCATTATGCCCGTTATGATGAACGCTATTGGGAAGACGAAATCATTAAAATAAAAATGGGCGGCGTAAACATCATTGCCACTTATATTTGAACCTACATGAAGAAGTTGAAGGTATTTTTAATTGGAGTGGGAACAAGGATCTTCGTCGTTTCATCGAGTTGTGCGGCAAACATCAGGTATACTCCATTATTCGGATCGGACCCTTCAATCATGGGGAAATTCGAAACGGCGGTATGCCGGATTGGTTATTTGGTCGACCATTTGAGGTTCGTTCTAATGATGAGGGGTATCTGTTCTATACGAGAAGATTGTATAACGAAATCGGTGCCCAGGTTAAAGGGCTGCTATATAAGGAAGGGGGGCCGATTATCGGCACCCAAATCGAAAACGAACATCATCATTCATCTGCCCAGTGGTCATTGACTGTAGGAATTAATGATATGTGGTTAGACAGCGGAAGTGACGGTAACTCGCATATGTTAAAACTTAAAGAAATAGCTCTGGAAGCGGGGATTGATACTCCGATCTATACGTGCACAGGATGGGGAGGAGCCACAACTCCTGTCCCTGATATGCTGCCATTATGGGGCGGGTATGCCTATTGGCCATGGATCTACTACGAAGAGGGACGTTTGGAAGGGATGGACGAGCATCCTGCGACACCGGAATACATTTTCCGAGACAAGCATAATAACAAGATTCCAAAGAGCTACAATTTTGAGCCTCAATATGCCCCTGAAGACTATCCGTACGCTTGCTGTGAAATGGGTGGCGGCATGGTTCAGTTTTATAGATATCGGTTCGCCTTTCCCTACCGTAGTGTTCCAGCGATGACTGTCATGAAGGTTGCAGAAGGCTGTAACCTGATCGGATATTATATGTATCATGGGGGTTCCAATCCTCGAGGTCAGGTTAACCCGTTCACAAATGATCTAGCCACCCCTAAAATATCCTATGATTTCAACGCCATGATCGGCGAATTCGGTCAAGTAAGGGAGTCATACCAAAGAACAAAGCTGCAACATTACTTTTTTTCAACGTTCCAAAAACAATTCTCTCTAACAAAGACTATTCTGCCAGGAGATACGTCCCAGATGGACCCTTATGATGTGGAAACGTTACGATATGCAGTGCGATCCAGTGCCGGATCGGGGTACCTATTTCTAAATAATTTCCAAGACCATGTCGAAAATGACGACCTGTGCGATTTTAATGTGAGCATTGAGCTGCCTGAGGAAACGATTGTAATTCCTAGTCAAGGTGAACTGACGTTAGGACGTGATAGCTTCGCCATATTGCCATTTAACTTTAATTTAGATGGAATAATGCTTAAATATGCTACGGCACAGCTGATAACAAGGATAGAAGAAGATGGAGAAGTATATTATTTTTTCTTTGTACCAGAGGGCATGAAAGGAACGTATGCAATGGAGTCACAAGATATCATCAGTGCCACAATCGACAAAGGTTCGATAGAGCAATTCGATGGGAACACGATCATTAAGGTTGCTGAACAGGAGGATAGTTTCATTCACCTGGTATCTGAAAGCGGCAAAAAAGTTAAGATCTACACGATGACTGATGAGCAAAGTCTTACATTTTGGAAGGTAAACATGCAAGACCGAAATAGAGTCATTTTGACAAATGCCAATCTACTTGTATCTGAGGGCGTTCTAAGGCTGGAATCAACGGGCCAAGAAATGGTAACTCTGAGTGTATTCCCGGATTTTGACGCCTCATTCACATCTATTTCCGGTGGAGAGCTGCTTGAAATAACAGAAAGTGAATTATTCAAAACGTATCGTTTAAAGGCTCCTAAGAAAGAAATCCATTTCAATTTGAAAAGGGTAAATAACGATAAATTTACTATTGATTTTGAAACAGATGCGTTTCATGGAATCAAGGAAGCTCTGCTGCGTATCGATTATACTGGAGATATCGGCTATGCTTTTATGGATGGCGAACTGATCAATGATAATTTCTGCAACCATACGACCTGGGAAATAGGTTTGAAAGCATTTGAACATCGGCTCATCGAGCAAGGGGTGTACGTATATATTTCCCCCATTCGAAAGGGCAAGGTTCTCAACAGCAATACGACTATGGCGGGCTGGAACGAGGCGACAAAGGAACGTATCGTAGATATTGGTTCGGTTAGCCTTGTGCCTGTATATGAAATCAAAATCACCATATAACCCAGAAGGTTATATGGTGATTCTTTTCCAGAATAATCTACATAAAGTAATCAGCCAGTGAATACATGAGTCTTTTTTATTTTCTTAATGTGTTTTTAGTAGATACCGGCTTTTTTTGATGTTTGTTTGATCCCGTTGCTTCCGTTAACTACAGTTTTT
This sequence comes from Paenibacillus sp. Lou8.1, assembly GCF_024213565.1. NCBI lineage: Bacteria > Bacillati > Bacillota > Bacilli > Caryophanales > Paenibacillaceae > Paenibacillus > Paenibacillus sp. Lou8.1. The sequence continues at coordinate 179,493 of NZ_JANAVN010000013.1, read as the reverse complement.
CCCCAATCCGTCAGGTTGCCTTGGAGAAAACTCCTCCTAAACCTATCCTGATGACGGACAACTCATCCCCAAGCTTCACCACGATATTAAATTATAGTATGATATTCTTATGAAAAATTTTACCAGAGTGAATAGGGGCAAGCTGATGAGAAAACCAATCATTGCAGTCGATATGGACGATACCATCTGTCATCTCGTCAAACGAGCCATATACCATAACAATAGTGAATTTCCCACTCATCCGCTTCGGTATGAAGAAATGTTAGATTGGAACACCGATCATCTACGTCATCCAAAGAGCACGCTTGATGTATTTTATGGACGACCGGGTTTGTTTGAGGAACTTGAACTATTTGACGAGTATGTTGTAGAAGAAATGGAAAAGCTTTGCAATGCTTTTGATGTCATTATTGTGACAGCGGCAGAACCCAAGACCGTCGTAGAGAAATGGAACTGGCTTCAAAGACATATGCCATTCATTCCGATTGAGAACTTTTTCCCATGTAAACGAAAAAACCTGATTAACTATGATCTTCTGATTGATGATGGTCCTCATAATTTAGTGCCTGCGCTAGAGGCGGGGAAAAAGGTGCTTTGCATTCCTCATCCATGGAATCTGAGAGCAAGAGAGCAATATGAGTTCCCCGTCATGACATCCTGGCAAGGGGCAAAAGAACGAATCGACTCCATTTTAGGGGTTCTGTATAAATAATAAAACCATTCGTAAAACAGCTGGCTCCTTTGGAACTGGCTGTTTTGCTAGAAAGAATAGCACTAATGATTGAAATGAAATGGTACAATTGATATGCAAATCCATGAGGAGGGAACGTGTATGACCATGACTATGGGGCAGGTTGTGAATCATCTGACCAAGGGAATAAGCATACCCAACACCACCGTAGATCTGCTGGAACCAGGATTTATAGATACTGAGGTACACGGAATTGTAACCGCTTTCTCCGCTTCGCAGTATGTGATAGAACAAGCTATTTCTCTAGGTGCAAATTTTATCATTACGCATGAAGGCATCTTTTATAGTCATCAGAGGATGCATGAATGTTTACTACATGATCCTGTTTTTTTGCAAAAATCTCGCCTCATTGCCGATGCAGGTATAGGCATTTATCGGTTTCATGACACCATACATCGTTATCAACCGGATGGAGTGATGGTTGGGCTACTTCAGGCGCTTGGCTGGCACAACTACATTGTGAAGCAGCAGCCGACGGCCACCATTTTGACTATTCCGGTTATGGAAGTTCAGGAGATCGCTGAATATATCAAAGCCAAATTACATATTCGTTATGTACGGGTGGCTGGTGAGGTTTCCATGCCATGTGAACGAGTGGGAATCTCAGTAGGATACAGGGGAGGTGGTGATCTAGCCATTCCATTATTTCTAAATGAAAATGTAGATTTAGTCATTGCCGGTGAAGGCCCAGAATGGGAAACACCAGAATATGTTAAGGATGCTGTCTATCAAGGTCAAAGTAAAGCACTTATCATGCTGGGACATGCTGAAAGTGAAGCACCTGGGATGAAGTATCTCGCAGATGTACTTTCTGCTCAATTTCCAATGCTCCCCGTACACTTTATTGAAGATCGCCCGGTGTTTCAAATATTGTAATGAGAACACGTCTTTTGTGATGGTCATCCAGCACTGCTGTTATATCCGTTCATCCACTTTATGAAATGGAGGCAAGATGATGGGAAGCAGAGTGATTATGCCGTTCAAAACGGACTGGAAGTTTATAGAGGGTAATTACGCAGGTGCTGAGAAAATGGACTACAACGATGAGCATTGGCGACTCCTTCAAGTCCCTCATGATTGGAGCATTGAGAAGTCCTTTGATCCACATATGCTGTATGGTGGCAATCAAGCTTATTTGCCGAGATGGTCTGTCGGATGGTACAGAAAGCATTTTAATGTGAAGCCCTCCTCTCCAAAACAGCGCGTATACATACAATTTGATGGCATTCACAGTAACAGTGAGGTTTGGATCAATGGACATTTTGTGGGCAAGCGGCCCTATGGATATGTTAGCTTTCAATATGATTTGACTCCATATATTCGGTGGGATGAGGAGAATGTGATTGCCGTCAAAGTGGACAATACGATTCTTTCACCTGACAGATGGTATTCCGGGGCCGGTATTTATCGTAATGTCTGGCTGATTTGTACGGATTATATTCATATAACCGAATGGGGGACTTACATTACCACACCTGAAATTTCGCCAGATGAAGCCAAGGTGACTGCCAGAATCCAGGTCACTAATCATCACGCGCATGCCGTAGAGTGTACGATTATGACTGAAATGCTGGACCCACAGGGACAGATCAAAGGAAAAGTTGAAAACCGAGTCACTCTTTCGAGCTGTGAAACGGGGGAAATAGAGCAAAAGATGCGAGTTATAGAGCCAGAACTGTGGTCACCGGACAACCCAGTGCTCTACGAAGCCCAGACGACGATCTATTGCGACAATACAGAGGTGGATCGTTATTGTACTCCTTTTGGTATAAGAGAAGTGAAGCTGGACACTCAAAAAGGTTTGTTTCTGAATGGGTACAGCTTAAAGCTAAAGGGAGTGTGCATTCACCATGATTTAGGCTGTCTGGGGGCTGCTTACCATGATACAGCCATGAAAAGAAGGCTTCAAAAGCTGAAGGAAATGGGCTGTAACTCGATCCGTTTTGCTCATAACCCGATGGCGCCCGAATTATTAGATTTATGTGATCAGATGGGGTTCTTGGTGGTTGATGAGGCTTTTGACAAATGGAAATCTCTTTTCTATGAGCATTTATATGAGGAGTGGTGGGAAAAAGATCTGGAAGCAATGTTGCTCAGGGACAGGAACCATCCCAGTGTTTTCATGTGGAGCGTTGGGAATGAAGTGGAGAATCAAGGTCAGCCATCCATGCTCAAAATGTTGGAGCAGCTCGTGGGTTTCTGCCATGAAAAAGACCCAACTCGACCAGTTACATGTGCGCTTGAGCCGCATAATACACCGATCAGCTTGCGTGAGGGTTCAATTGAGGCCAAAGTGGAGCATACCAAACAGCTGGCACAACGAGTGGATGTTCTAGGGTTAAACTATCAGGAGCAGTGGTATGAGCACTATAGGGCGGCCATGCCGGATACGCTTATCCTTGGAACAGAAACATTCCCATACTATCGGGGTAAGGATAACCGAGTTAAAGGTTATTTGCCTCTGAATCCCTGGTTTGATGTCGCTAATCATGATTATGTGATCGGTCAATTTGTTTGGAGTGGAATTGACTATTTGGGAGAAACGAGCTATCCCTCCAAAGGGTGGTCTTCGGGCCTGATTGATACTTGCGGATTCCGCAAACCTGTATCTTATCTCCAACAAAGTTTATGGTCTAATCAGCCTGTTGTGCACATAGCCGCATTTAACGAACATATGAAATCGGAATTTAATCCGACATGGACGATGCACTGGAAATCTCCGGCCATGGAAGATCACTGGACATTTCCTGAATACGGTGGAAAATTGATACGGTTGGTTACCTTCACCAATTGTGAGAGCGTGGAATTGATCGTGAATGATGAATCATACGGTGAGAGGAAGTTAGTGGATTATACTAATCATTTGATCGTATGGGAGCTTCCCTATACACCGGGCAAAATCCGGGCTGTGGGTCGTAATGGAAACAATAAGGTTTGTGAGCATGAATTAACCACTGCCGGACTTCCTTATGCTCTAAAGTTGGAGGCTGATCGGGTAATTCTACCTGCTGATGGGCATGAGATATCTCATGTGGAAGTAACCGTCATAGACCAAAACGGGATCATTGTACCTAACCAGGATTTTGATGTAACCTTTAAACTACAGGGTGATGGTCGTATCCTTGGAATAGACAATGGGGATCTCACCAGCGATGAATCCTTCAAGGGGAATGAGAGACGAACACACAGAGGAAGGTGTCTCGTTGTTGTACAATCTGGTTATGTGGCTGGTGAGTTGTTGCTTCAAGCGTCCGCAGATGGAGGGTTGCTGGGAGAAACCAGACTGAAAATAGAACAAGAACGCAAATGATAATTCAAGGCTGATTCAGTCTAGAGCTTGTATGGTTTAATTAAAAAGGTCTGAATAGGTGGTGAGTGCGCATGCCTTACCTGCTCAGGCCCTTTTTAATATGTTTACAACTGACGGTCAATAACGATCTATGACTATAATTCTCTTTTTGACAAATAGTTTGGATGCGAATAGAATAACTAATTATAATATAACTTATTAAAAGATTAATAAAAAGTGGTGATAAGGAGATAAGTAAATGCCAGTAGAACCATCCATGAATCCTCGGGTAATTCGTAATATTTTGTTTTTATTATTCGCTTTACCAGGTGTAGCTTTTGCTTCCTGGGTGTCTCGAACGCCCATTATACGGGATATTTTGCATGTCTCGACTGCCGAAATGGGAATTATTATTTTTGGATTAGCTGCAGGTTCTTTAGTGGGACTACTCAGTGCAGGCAATATGATTTCTCGTGTAGGTGGACGGGCGGTCATTCTGGGAAGTGCGATTTTGATTGTAAGCGGTTTTGTCATTGTAGGGTTGGGAACTGCATTTTCGCTCACGAGCATCGTGTTTGCTGGTTTAGTCATCTTTGGAGGTGGTTATGGGACAGCAGAAGTAGCTCTGAATGTCGAAGGTTCTGCGGTAGAAAATCAATTGCAAAAAACGCTTTTGCCGGCTTTTCACGGTTCATTTAGTATGGGTACACTTGTAGGTGCAGTCATCGGTTCTGGAGCAGCGGCACTACACATACCAGTTATGGTCCATTTTGGAGCTATGGCTGCCATGATTGGAGTGGTAACTTTCTATTTTTATCGTTTTCTGCCTCACGATACAGGTATAGAGAAAGAAGTTCCTACTCAAAAGGTTGGATCTAATCTCAAGGCGCAGCTTGCTGTATGGAAAGAAAGACGAATTTTATTGATCGGTATCATCGTGTTAGGTATGGCGTTTGCAGAAGGGTCTGCGAATGACTGGCTACCGCTAATGATGGTGGATGGTTATGGCGTGGATTCTTTAACAGGTTCCTATATGTATGGACTATTTGTGGCAGCGATGACCATTGGACGTTTTACCGGAGGATTCATACTGGATAAATACGGCCGTGTCCCTGTATTGAAAGGAAGTGCTGTCCTGGCTGCTATCGGTATCATTCTAGTGATCTGGGGACAGCATTACCTCATAGCCGGATTGGGCGTCGTATTATGGGGGCTTGGAGCCTCACTTGGTTTTCCTGTGGGCTTATCTGCTGCCGGAGATGACCCTCGTGGTGCAGCTATCCGGGTTGGAGCCGTAGCCACGATCGGTTACATTGCCTTTTTAGTAGGCCCCCCAGGCTTAGGGTTTTTAGGTGAACATGTTGGACTTCTGCATGCCTTGATCGTAGTGCTTGTTGGCGTTATTGTTGCTGGTTGGATATCCGGTGCTGCCCAACCCATTGAGATGAAAGAAAAGAAATCAAATTAAAATATAAAGGGGATTGTCGCATGACTATGAAAACGGAAAAACAAAAGATGATGGATGGGGAACTGTATGTAGCTGCTGATCCTCAATTAACGCAAGAAAGAGAGTATGCGAGAAGATGTGTACGTCTCTTTAATCAGACGGCAGAGACGGATCGTGAGTACCGTGAAAAGTTACTTAAGGAGCTTTTCGGATCAACTGGTGAAAATATAGGTATGGAACCCAACATACGCTGTGACTACGGATACAATATTCATGTTGGGGAAAATTTCTACGCCAACTTTGACTGTACCATTTTGGATGTTTGCGAAGTGCGTATTGGAGATAATTGTTTCCTGGCTCCAGGAGTTCATATTTACACAGCGACTCACCCCATAGATCCGTTTGAACGAATCGCTGGCCCGGAGTATGGAAAGCCTGTTAAGATTGGCAACAATGTATGGATTGGCGGTCGAGCAGTTATTAATCCCGGTGTTACGATAGGTAATAATGTCGTCGTGGCATCAGGAGCAGTAGTAACCAAGGATGTTCCAGACAATACGGTTGTAGCTGGAAATCCGGCACGAATAATTAAGCAAATTAAAATCTCCTAAACAGCATACAAGTAAATCATATAATATTTTGTACCGATGATCCTATTAAAAGGGCTCCTTATTTTAATAGGATCATTTGAATTTAAAGACTTGAACACTTATAGTCTTCAAGATTGAACTACTATACAGAGTAATAAATAATCATATTCATCCGAACCAGTGTTTCTCCTAGATTATAGTAAATGTGTGGGCGGTCTGCTTTAAAGCGGATCGAATCCCCAGCTTTAACCGTGTGCATTTCTTCGCTGATTTTCACCACCATCTCACCCTCAAATACCGTAATAAACTCTTCAGTACCTTCACGGTGCGGCGCTGAACTCAGTTCTCCGCCTGCTTCAATCTCTACGGTGTAAACCTCAAAATTTCTACTTCCTTCATAGGGGAAAAACGGATACAACCGATAGTGGTTATTTTCTTCAAGCACTTGTACTTTGCTTTTAGGAACGACTACCGCATCTGCAGGTGGTTCATTAATCAGAGCAGTGAAAGAGATTTTTAAGCCGTTCGCAATTTTCCATACGGTTGTAATCGAGGGATTAGATTCTCCCCGCTCAATCTGACCGAGCATCGTTTTACTGATCCCCGTCAGATCAGCTAATTTATCTAGACTTAATTTTCTTTCATTTCTTAGATATTTCAAATTTTTACTTAAAATCAGATTAATATTCTCCATAATTCTTCGCTCCTATTGTGCTTTATAAAGAACATATTGTACAATCATAAAGTACAAATGTGCGCTTCAACGTACATTTCATTCAATTATAACATACTGGAGTTGATTGTTGCATGCCATTTATTCCGTTCCTTTCTTATGTACTTGTTACCAGCTTTACGCCAGGTCCCAACAATATTATGTCTTTAGACAGTGCCAGACGGTTGGGTTTGAAAAAAGCATTCCCATTCTTGCTGGGAGTAACAGCAGGCTGTTTCGCTATTATGCTGTTAGCCTGCTATTTTAATCTTGCTTTGTATCATTTTTTGCCACGAGTTAAGATCTGGATGAATGTCCTCGGCAGTCTGTACATGCTCTATCTGGCGGTGAAAATTGCAAGGAGCAAATCCTCTACGGACGATAATGATCACAATGAGGGATATTCCTTCAAATCAGGACTGCTGCTGCAATTTATTAATTTAAAAATCATTTTGTATGGTATTACGGTCATTTCAACGTTTGTAATGCCTTATGATGTATCGTATATAGAGCTTATTACGATTTCATTACTCCTGACCTGTATTGGATTTGTAGCTGTAGTATGCTGGGCGATTTTTGGCGCTGTGTTTCAACGTTTCTTGAATAAGCATGAGCGTTCCTTCAATATCATAATGTCCTTATTGCTCCTTTATAGTGCACTATCGATATGGATGTAAATGAGCACCTTTATTCATCATAGAAAAGAAGGGTTCCTGACTATAGGCAGGAGCCTTTTTTTCGTTGAATTGAGCTTATTCTACGAGTCATAACATACAATCGAACAGAATGGATGAGTCTCCTGATCATTTAGCTGCAAAACGGGTATTACCTTAATAGATAAAGCTGTTGACAACTTGTATATACATGACTTAATCTTGTATATACAAGATGTTGAAAGCGTTATATTATTTTTACGCTACTTCATTTCGCAAGAAAGGAATGAGCATGAATGGAAGCAATGAACAAGACTTTAATTCCTCAAGATAAAGACTGGTGGCGTAAATCAGTTGTCTATCAGGTTTATCCCAAAAGTTTTAACGATACGACGGGCAAAGGAACCGGTGATATAAGAGGACTGACGCAAAAGCTGGATTATTTAAAAAAACTGGGTGTTGATATTGTCTGGTTGCAGCCTGTATATGTCTCACCACAACGTGATAACGGGTATGATGTAGCCGATTATTGCCAGATTAATCCTGATTATGGAACCATGCAGGATTTTGAAGAATTGAGCGAGGGAATCCGGGCACGTGGGATGTACTTAATGATCGACATCGTGGTTAACCATTCTTCCACAGAACATGCCTGGTTTCAGGAGGCACGGCTTTCTAAGGATAGTGAGTATAGGGACTACTATATCTGGCGTGATCCAGCACCCGATGGTGGACCACCAAACAATTGGGTTTCCAAATTTGGTGGACCTGCTTGGCAATATGACGAGGCAACAGGCCAATATTTCCTGACACTATTTGATAAGACTCAGGCGGATCTAAACTGGGAAAATCCCAAAGTCCGTCAGGAAGTTGTCAATCTGCTGGAATTTTGGGCTGAGAAGGGAGTCAGTGGTTTCCGGCTCGATGTCATTAATTTGATCTCCAAAGATCAACAATTCTCGAATGATGATGGGAGCACGGTTCCTGGCGACGGACGTAAATATTATACGGACGGTCCACATGTGCATGAATACATTCATGAGTTACATGAGAAAGTATTTGCCAAACAAAACAGCGTCACTGTGGGTGAGATGTCCTCTACCTCCCTAGAGCACTGCATCCGTTATTCCAATCCAGAGAGAAAAGAATTGTCTATGACCTTTAATTTTCATCATTTAAAGGTGGATTACCCAAATGGACAGAAGTGGGAACTCATGCCATATGATTTTGAAATGCTGAAAAAGCTATTCTCGGATTGGCAAACGGGCATGCAACAGGGTGGCGGCTGGAGTGCATTGTTTTTTAATAATCATGATCAGCCAAGAGCAATCTCTCGCTTTTTGGATGATGGCCAATACCATGCGGAAAGCGCCAAGCTGCTGGCAACCACGCTACATGGTCTTCAAGGTACACCTTATATATTTCAAGGTGAAGAAATTGGGATGGCCAACCCGCAATGGGCAGACATTGAAGAGTTTCGGGATGTTGAATCTCTGAATATGTATCGTATTTTACAGGAGCAAGGCAAAAGTGCAGAAGAAGCATTGAATATCATTCGAGAGCGGTCTCGTGATAATTCGAGGACACCGATGCAGTGGGATAGCACTCGCAATGCGGGCTTCACTACAGGCACTCCCTGGATTAAGGTAGATGAACGATATCCACAGATTAATGTTCAGGATCAGTTAGAGGACCCGAACTCTATCTATCACCATTACCGTAAGTTGATTCACTTGCGCAAAACGGTGCAGGTCATTACCGATGGTAATTATCAACGCTTGGACGAAGCTCATCCTCAGGTCTACGCCTATCAACGCAGCAATGAAGAGGAGACTTTGATCGTCATCTCTAATTTTAGCGGACAGGATGCGCAATTCCGTATACCGGATTCAGTTTATTCACGATTAATAAATCAAGCGTTGGATGCGGCTGAGCTCTTAATTGGTAATACCCAGCACGCCCCAGAGCTAAAACAAGTGATCTCTTTAACTCCATATGCTTCATATATGTGGATTGTTCGTAGACTTAGTGAATAGTATGGAGACATCTAGTAGCACCCCGGGCACGTTATTTTGATAACCGGGGTTGCTACTTTAAAATGAGCAAACGTTAAGGGAGTGGGCTAAATGGCGATTGAAAGATCACAGGTAGAAGACATTATAAAAGCCGTTGGTGGCAAAGACAACATAGAGGCCTCTACGCATTGCGTAACTCGTCTGCGATTTGCCCTTTATGATGATAAGCTGGTTGATAAAGATGCACTTGAACAAAATGATCTGGTCAAAGGCCAATTTTCTTCACAAGGACAATATCAGGTCGTGATTGGCCCAGGTCTGGTGGATAAGGTATATGACGAAATGATCTCCATTACAGGAGGTAGTCGGGCTTCTAAAGATGATGTCAAAAATGCGGCAAGCAAAAAACAAAATCCAATTCAGCGTGCCATCAAGACGCTGGCAGATATTTTTATCCCCATCTTGCCCGCAATCGTGACTGCAGGCTTATTGCTTGGAATAAATAATATTTTGACTGGCAAGGGAATCTTCTTCGAAGGTATGGCTCTGGTTCAAGTCTATCCTCAATGGACCGACTTTGCTGCTATCATTAACACCATTGCCAGCACCGCATTTACATTTCTACCTGCCTTAATTGGATGGTCGGCTGTGGTCCGGTTTGGCGGCAGTCCTTTACTCGGGATCGTACTGGGTTTGATTCTGGTTCATCCGGATCTGCTAAGTGCATACGGTTATGCAGATGCTGTTACCAAAGGAACCGTTCCGGTTTGGAATTTGTTTGGGTGGGAAGTGAACAAGATTGGTTATCAAGGACAGGTTTTACCCGTTTTAGTATCCGCTTACGTGCTCGCGCACATTGAGAAATTCCTAAATAAGAAGATAGCAGATTCATTTAAACTGTTACTTGTAGCACCGATTACATTATTAATAACGGGATTTCTGGCTTTTACAGTGATCGGTCCGGTTACTTTTATGATTGGTAATGCTATTACGTCTGGTCTTGTATACGTTTTCGATTTGGCTCCTGCGCTGGGAGGCCTGATTTATGGAGGCTTGTACTCCTTGCTCGTGATTACGGGAATGCACCATACTTTCCTGGCGGTGGACGTGCAATTAATTGGTACGCAGGGTGGAACATTCCTTTGGCCGATGCTGGCGCTGTCCAATATCGCTCAGGGTGCCGGAGCACTGGCAATGATGCTGGTATTGAAGGAGCAAAAGGGAAAAGGATTGGCTCTTACCTCTTCAGTGTCTGCATTTTTGGGTGTAACCGAGCCTGCCATATTCGGGGTGAATATCCGATATAAATATCCGTTTGTATTCGCAATGATCGGTTCCGGTATTGCAGGTATACTGCTCACCGTAAATCATGTGATGGCTTCTTCCATTGGTGTGGGCGGGATTCCAGGCTTCTTGTCTATTTTCCCAAACAACTGGGGTGTATTCTTCATCGGGATGGCGATCGTGTTAATTGTGCCATTTGCTTTAACCTTTATGTATGGAAAACTGCTAAATAAGCGCCGTCAGACTCCAGCTACACCAGCTAACGACTCCGTACAGAAAGAATCGGGCGGTCAAAATTCTGCACTGGATGTGCTTGAAGTAAAGACTCCGGTACTGGGACATGTTGTGCCACTGGAGCAGGTTCCTGATCCGGCTTTTGCCGAACGGCAGATGGGGCAAGGTATTGCAGTGGAACCGAAGGATGGCAAGATTCTTGCCCCATTCAGGGGAAAAGTTATTCATATCATGATGAAAAGCAAGCATGCCTTGATTTTGGAGCATTCGACAGGTGTACAGATTCTGGTACATGTGGGGATCAATACGGTGTCACTGAAGGGTGAGGGATTCACCATGCATGTGGAGACCAATCAAACCGTGGAGCAAGGACAACTACTGATGGAATTTGACCGTGATCTGATTCAGAAATCCGGATATCCCGTCATTACACCAGTCATTGTCCCGGATGGTCAGAGTATGATTGAATCGGTTGAGGAACTGCCAGGTGAGGCAGACCATTTGCAGTATACCTTAATGAGAATTCATTTGAATTCTTCATCAGGTCATAGGAATTAATTCAGATTCAATTCGCACAGTCTATTATAGTGAACAGGGAAGTGAAAGAATGCTACAATGAACGTGGTGATGAAAATTGACAAAGAATATATTTTTGCAAATTTATCAGGATTATTCGGGACAGATCCAGACAGGCGAATTGGCTCCAGGCACGAAAATGCCATCTGAAAATGAACTGGCCAGAGAGTATAACACTTCTCGTGAAACCGTACGTAAAGCACTTCACTTGCTTGCACAAAATGGGTATATCCATAAAATAAAAGCTAAAGGATCTTTTGTTCTGGATATTGGACGGATGGATTTTCCTATAGGAGGACTGGTCAGTTTCAAGGAAATGTCTGAACGAATTGGGCGTACATCACGAACCATTGTACATGAAAATCAGCTAATTCCAGTTCCAGATGACATAGCCAATCATCTTGAGATTGACAAAGACAAGTATTTGGTCTGGAAAGTTATTCGTGCGCGTGAGATTGAAGGTGAATGCGTCATACTGGATAAAGATTACTTTCGATCAGACATTGTACCTGTGCTTACCGAGGAAATTAGTCGTGGGTCCATCTACGAATATTTGGAGGGAGAGCTCCATCTTCAAATTAGTTATGCCAAAAAAGTGGTTTCTGTAGAAAATGCAGACGAAGAAGATCATAGGCTGATGGACCTTCAGAACTACACTCATGTGGTCGTAGTACGTAACTATGTTTATCTGGAAGACACCACGTTGTTCCAGTATACCGAGTCAAGGCATCGGCTAGACAAATTCCAATTTATTGACTTTGCCAGACGTTCCCACGGTGAAGACAAGAGAGCAGATTTTTTAAAATAACGATCAATAAAATAGTTAAGAAACCCCGTCTTTTAAGACGAGGGTTTCTTTTTTACCTTGGATGCAACTGCTGAGCAGCTTGTATACTGGCATTTGAGGGATTTGAATTTGCGTTTTATCCAAAAGCTGTTTATTGAATATTAAAAGGTTATATACTGTTTAGAATACAATTCCATGATCAATGCAATGGGAACGAGGTGTATGTTATTTATGTATAGAGTGGCTATCTGCGATGATGAGCACAAGCAGAGAGAACTTGTTAAAAATATGCTGATTACTTTGTCGATAAAGACCAGTATAGAATTTAAAGTTGAATTATTCGACTCCGGAGAACAGCTGGTATCTCATTATCAAAACCATGAGTCTCCATTCCATATCTTAATATTGGATGTTGAAATGAATGGCATGAACGGAATTCAAACCGCCCAAAAAATAAGGAGTTTAAATCACCTGGATGAACAGATTGTTTTTTTAACGAGCTACCCTGAATATATGGTGGAAAGTTTTGACGTAGTCACATTTCAGTATTTAATAAAACCGATTGCTCCCCATATCTTTGAGGAAAAAATGATAAAGCTGTGTCAATATTTTCAATCTCTCGATAAAAAATTCGTTATCATCAAGTCAGCTTATGAGGAAGTGCTTTTAAAATATGATGATATCATTAGTATTGAAGTGGTCAAAAGCTTAACCATAAAAAACAAACTGCATTTTGTAACCTCTACTCAAACCTATGATAGCAAAGGGATTCTTTCGGACTATGCTTCAGCATTAAAAGAACATAATTTTCTACAAATTCATCGTTCGATTATTATAAACTTAATTCATGTGAAAAAATTTGCTGGCAGTGATGTTTTGATGTCAAATGATGTGAAGTTACCTATTGGGCGTTCTAAAATAAAAGAAGTTAAAGATTTATATACCAAATTTATGATCATGAAGATGCATTAATATGATGGAATATAACTCCCTGCTTCTTAATCTTTGCGTTGTCCTTGTTATGTGCTTCCAAGTGAATTTTTACTTTAACTCGGTTTTTGATAAGTCCAATCGAAAGCCGAACAGATTCGTGTACTTCATTATTTTTGGGTTGCTGAATTCCTTATATTTAAGTGTTTATTTGACTCCTGCGGTATCTTCGATTTTAGCATTACTTGTCATATTTAGTTTAGCGCAATCGTATACAGTGGAAATAAAGACAAAGATCATTTTTTCTATTCTTTATGCTGTATTGATAACCATCGTTAATTTTATATCTCTTTATATTTTATATGCTGTAGGCTCCGTTAAAATTAGCAACTTTAGCCATTTGAGTGGACAAGATCACTTGATATTCTCTAAGGTTATGTTACTCAGCTGCATTATCATGTTTGCTGTCATTCAGATTATACGGCTATTTGCCAAACGCAGAACCTTCCCTTTGCAGCATCGTTACTATATTTTATTTCTAATCGTTCCCATCATAAGTTTATACCAGGTCAATGTTTTATCTGTTTATAGTGAAAAGAATATGTATTATTTTGGTTCTATTATTGGCTTTATTTCCTTAAATGTTTTTATCATATATATTTTTGATAATGTCATTGAAAAATTTCAATTAATGCATGAAAATGCTCAATTACAACATCAGATGGACTACCAAGATGCTAACTACGAAAAAACGGTTCACAGCTTCAAAAATATAAAAAGAATCATTCATGATACACACCAACAGTTTTTGTATATTGAAGAATGTATCAAGAGAAATGAATTGGCAGAGGCAAGTGAACATATTAAGGTTACCTTAAATAAAATCGAAGGAGCATATCAAAGGGTTAATACCGGTAATCTGGTTATAGATGCCCTTGTCACGAATAGTCTTAATATTGGGCAAGCCAATGGCATAAAGATAGATACCCAACTTCACTTATATTCACAGAAAGTAAATATTGAGCGTTATGATTTATGTGTAGTTCTAGGGAATTTGCTGGATAATGCCATAGAAGCATCTAAAAAGGTCAAGATTGCCGATGACAGGTACATTCTTATTAAAATACATTCCAATGAGTCTGCGCTTTTCATTCACATCCTTAATCATGTGGAGAATGAAGTGGCTCATTTGCATAGTCAAAAATCAAATCCGGATTTTCATGGTATTGGCTTAACCAATATATCTAGAATATGTGACAAATATGGTGGGAATATGACCATTGAAACGAAAAATAAAGTATTCAATAATATGGTTTTATTGCCATTTTATAAAGACATTCCTTAGACATTATGTTGTTTAGGGATTGTTTTTTACATTTAAGGGTGTTTTTTTATATAGAATCCTCGTTCATTGTATGATCAGGTCAGTAATAAAGACTGGTGAAGCTATAAGAGGAGGAAATATGGAATGAAGAAAATAATAGCTGTGTTCGTTTCTGCTATGCTTTTTGTACTGCCGATGACGAATACTTTTGCTCAAGGCACTGCTGAACCCATCAAGGAAAAGGCTCGCAGTCTAGCCTCGGAGCTGGTATCCAAATACGGTGTTAGCGGTGTGCAGTATGCCATTATGGACCAAGGAAACATTATATTATCGGATAGCGTGGGTGTAAAGAATAAAGCAACCAACGAGCCGATCACCAAAGATACGATGTTCGGTATAGGCTCTACAAGCAAAATGTATGTATCTGCTGCAACGATGATGCTGGTCGATGCCCATAAGGTAGATATTGATCAGCCGCTAACAACATACATTAAGGACTTTAAAATGTCTGATGAAAGATACAAACAAATTACACCCCGTATGCTGTTAAATCATTCGTCAGGTCTTTACGGTGCTCACTATAAAAATAGTATGTTATTTAATGACAATGATACAGAAAATCATGATGAGCTCTTGCTAAGGTTGCAATCAGAAACTTTAAAATCAAACCCTGGCGAATATTCCGTATATACCAATGATGGATTTCAATTGCTTGAAATATTGGTTGAGCGGGTGAGCGGTCTAAGTTACACCGATTTCCTGGCAAAGCATATTAGTACACCTTTAGGTTTGAAATCTACCAAAACACCTCTCGATCAATTTGATAGACAAAAGCTGTCCAAAACTTATTTTCCTGCGATTGAGGGAGCTTTACCGGTTGAAAATGCCAATGTCATCGGGACAGGGGGCTTATACTCCACCGCAGAAGAGATGGCTATGTTTTCAGAAGTATTAACGGGGAACAGACCCGATATTCTGTCTGCACAATCGGCGAAGTCCATGAAAAGTCATGAATATCGAAATGGAATATGGGTACCTGAAGAGACAAACAGCTTTAATTATGGACTTGGTTGGGATGCGGTTCAGTTGGCACCGTTTAGTGATTACGGAATAACTGCGTTATCCAAGGGTGGGGATACTGTTTTGTATCACTCTACTTTGATCACCATACCAGAGCATCATATTTCTATGGCTGTGCTTTCATCTGGAGGGTCTTCCATCTTAGATAGTATTTTTGCTTCTAACATTTTATTGGAAGTTTTAAAAGATAAGGGCATCATTAAAGACATCATACCGGAGAAAACATTTGAGCCTCCTGTAAAAGTGGAAATGCCATCTGATTTACTTTCTTATTCGGGATTATACGGTTCTGTGGGTACAACCATCAATGTAGAGATTAAAAACGGTGAGTTTGATTTACCTGCTTTCTTGGATGGATTCGTCCCGGCGCAAAAATATGTGTATACAGGCAATGGACAATTCAAAAGCAATGATGGCAGTGTAGCCATAAGCTTTGACAAACAAAAAAACGGGAAAACGTATATTAAGGCTAACCTATATTTAAACTTTCCGGGATTAGGTCAAATGGTTATGGTGACTTATGAATATCAAAAGCTAGATGCCAATCCTGTAAATCCCACAGTTAAAAAGGCATGGGAAAACAGAAACGGGAAAAATTATTATGCTTTGGATGAAAAGATATCCTCCATATTTTATCTGGCCCCCTCATTTATAACGAAAAAAATATCCTTTGATCATGATGGATACGCAAGTGGTACTAAAATTGTGGATGAGAATAAAGCAGTAAATGCCGTTGAGATTCCTGTTATGAGTGGAAGAGATGCATTTGATCTGAATTTTTATACCAAGGATGGTTCGGAGTATTTAACCATAGATGGACAATCCTATATCAGTGAAGATGCTGTTAAACCTATCTTGGGAGGAAAGTCAGTGTACACCATACCATCTAATGGCCAAGCCACATGGTATAAAATAGATAAAAACTCAGCCAATAAAACGATGACCGTTGATTTTCCAACAAGCGGAGGGTTCGCTGTCTATGATGAAAACGGAGCGGTTGTACAATTTTCAACTGCTAGCAATAACAATTCGGTTGTACTGCCCAAAGGTGGCTTGATTGTTTTGGGTGGCAATGCAGGGGATGTATTTAAAATCAATTTGAATTAAGCGTGTAGCCGCTTCTGGAAATTCAGGAACGACCGTTGCAGCGTTGGAAGGTTAAGTAGATAACCGCGAATCTTAAGTCGAATTGGCCTTTATATAAGGCCAATTCGACTTTTTCATTCAGCAGATGAGCCTAAATCCGTAATAGATAATTTTATATCGAAGGTTACGGGGATTTTGCTGAATTTGTAATCCCAATCATCCTTTACTTTTTTCCACACCTGAGGTTTCTCGATATGCAAATGATCACCAAAACCGGCAACATCGACTTTATATTCTGACTGTAATTTGTGCATAACAGACTTAACCCTGCGAGTCACTTGTTCTTCAAACTCTTTCTCAGCCTCTTTCATGTTTCGTGTCTCAGTCGGGTCCGCTTTATCATCCCAGTTTTCGATTAGACGTCCTTTAGATTCAATTTTTACATGGAACGAGATATCATTGCCCTCGGTCACCTTGGTTGTTATTTTGCTTTTTACCGATTTGATTTCGTAAGTGATGGCTTCATTCCGCTTGTCATACGTTTTGACAGCCCCACCTTTAACATCACCGGTAATCCATCCAATACTCTCCACGTCTTGTTGTCCCAAAGTACCTATCCAGTGACCGGTATCTCCTTTAATAATCCCGGCACCTGAAAATTCTAATTCTCCATCTGATTCAGTGATGTTCTGTAATATATAGCTTTTTTTGGAATGCATTAATCCATCCAATTCAGACAAATTGACTCCCCTCATTACCTTGCTGGTTCTGAAATGGTTACGAAGCATATACAAAATATGAATGGATGGGACCTCGTCTTCATATTTGGTAACTAAAGTGCTAGCTGCTCGATCCTTGCTTAAGAAGACCAAACAACTCGGGCGAATATCATTATCACGTAGCACAAAATCCATTAATTGCTGCATCGTCTGTTCTTTCGCCAAATCGGTGGCAACCACCATGACCTTTAGATGGTGACCAATAACCGGGCGATCCAAACGGAGAGAGAGTTGTCGAAAGATTTCAAGCAAAGAATCCCCGGTGGCTGCTATATTGACATAGTTTGGTCCTTGTCCGCCACCGCCTTGCTGCTCTGTGCTTCCAGATGATTTTTTGGGGACGATTTGTACGCTGGCGGTAATTTTATTTTTCTTGAAGTAACGACTACCTTTCTTTTCCAGATTCTGCTCTAATGGAGTAAGCTCCCCCTTATCCAGAGCCAGTCCTGTATATATGCTGAGCTCTTCTACTTCTTTGCTGCTCCAGCAACCGACTTGAGTTATAAGTAGAATGAAAGCAAGCAGCAAGGATAGCATAGGGCGTCTACACATTTTGCTTCATTCCCTTCTTCCTGATTATGAACACGATGGAGAGAAGTACCGGAACCAGAACAAATATAACGATTCCCATGTATCCGATCGCATCGCCTAGACTAAACACTTCCATCATACGAACAGGAGTCATTGTAGAGATAAAAATAATTGGGATTAAGCCAAAAATCGCATAACGATATTTAAGACCGAACACCTGTGAGACCCCTAGGGAAGCATTGAAGAAGAAACTGCAGAAATTACAAAACATTTGCATCATCCAGATCACTAGCAGAGGAAACTCAAGCCGCTCAAAAAGAAAACCGGGGATTTCAAAACTGCGCATCAAATTGATGGTAGGCCAAGTACTTGTCACAGTGGAGTCCATCGATAACCCGCCGATCACCATAACTACGGTCAAAAAGTACAAAATTAAGGGGATACTGATCCCGACTACCATGGCCTTTAATGCTTTCTCAGGGTATTGTAAAAAAGCGACCAGTGTCATGACGACTTCACATCCAGAGAAAACAAGAATAGTCGATTTCAGACCCTTGATGACAGGTAAAATCCCCTCACTCAGTACAGGACGAAGATGATCAATCTCAAAAATCCTTAAGCTAAAGACAAAACAGAGCAGCAGAAAAAAAAGACTAATTGGAAGTACAATCTGGTATAGCCGAGCGATGGGATTAATGCCGCCAAAAACCAAATAGCTTCCTACCCAGATGAATGGAATCACAATCGCCCAGATCGGAGTGCCTTCCAGCAGAAAAAACATGGTCACTTCAGCTAAAACCCGAATCTCAAAGCCGGCGATGATTAAAAAATATATAATCAATAACACACTTAAAAATCCACCCGGAATTGTGCCCACGATTCTTCTGGAATATTGATACACGGTGTTTTCAGGAAACTGTTGACTTAATTTCACCATGAGCCAGACGACCAATATGACAATACATCCACCGAGAAGGACAGAAAGCCATGCATCAGGAGTCTGTACCTTTTCAGTTACACCTCTCGGCAGTGTCAAAATCCCTGCGCCCAATACAGTATTGGTCAGGAACACAGCCGCCTGCTTGGTTGTGATCTTATCATCAGAGCGTCTAAACACCATAGCTCCTCCTTCGTCTTGGCATCATGGCCTACGTTTGGTTTGCTGAGTTTTCATCATAAGAGGTCTTTTTTTCATCATAGATATAGGAGCTCGAATATACATATCCTTCCAATCGCTTAGGCGCATAGGGGAAAAGGGCGTTACATACGGTACGCCAAAGCTTTTTAATTTCGTCAGATGGATACAAATTAACAGAAAGAACAATATAGTTCCGAACATGCCCAGGATGGCTGCAAAGAGCATGCCGGCGAAACGCAAAAGACGCAAGGTAATGCCCGCACTGTATGTCGGTATCGAAAACGAAGAAATGGCAGTAACCGCAACCACAATTACCAGGAAGGGGCTAACGATGCCTGCATTTACAGCAGCGTCGCCGATGACCAAGCCTCCCACAATACCCATCGCAGGACCAATGGGTTTGGGCAAGCGAATGCCGGCTTCCCGTAGGATTTCGATAGAGATTTCTAAAATCATAACCTCAATGACGGATGGGAAGGGGACGCCTTGACGGGTTTCGATGATGCTAATGACCAGCTTGGTCGGAATCAAACCGGGATGAAACGATATAAAAGAGATGTACAAAGCAGGCCCCATAAGCGCTATAAAAGCCCCGCTAAAACGCAACAGCCGTAAAAGTGTTCCTGGAATCCAGCGCTCATAATAGTCTTCAGGTGATTGAAGCAGCATACTGAAGGTCACCGGAACAATAAGTGCAAAGGGAGTCCCATCCAGCAAAATAGCTATTCTTCCTTCCAACAAAGCATTAATGACACGGTCGGGACGCTCTGTGTTGTGAGCCTGCTGGAACGGACTTAAATAATTGTCTTCAATAAGTTGTTCCACATAACCGGATTCAGCCAAAAAATCCATGTCTATCTTTGAAATTCTGCGGGTTACTTCTTCGAGGAGATCTGGATTCACAATATCCTTTATATACGCGACAACCAGATCTTTTTTGATTCGGCTTCCCACTTGAAATTTCTTCATTTCCAGACTTTTGTTTAAGCCTTGGCGTCGAAGCATCGAAGTATTTTCACTTAATACCTCCGTAAAACCAATGCGGGGACCCCGAAGTAATGCTTCAGAGGTTGGTTCATTGACGGAGCGAATGGCGCCATTGGGCGAGCCCACCAGGAGTGCTCCCTTCATACCTTCAATTAATAAGGCAGTATGGCCTAAAAGTATAGACTCCTGCAGGTCCTCCATATCAGCAACTTCACTAATCTGCGTAAGTGGCATCAAGTTTTCTTTTATAAAAGAGTTACTTATACTTTCCAGCTGTTCCTGTGGGCGCTGTGGGTCCTGCTGGCCCTCGAACATCAAGACCTCCAATACCTGCTTGCTCATAAGCTTTTCATCCTGCATACCTTCTATGAAGACTAACACGGACCGAGCATGATATTTCTTTACTACAAACTCACGAAAATGCACATCACTATTTTCGCCTATAGCCTCTCGGATCAACTTTAAATCGGAATCATAATTCCCTGTAATTTTGGAGCTTGATTCATGCTGCTGATCAGCATCGCCTTCGTTATGTTCGTCGGAAAGCGGACGATCAGAAGAATGTTTGGGTTTTGCTCCCTTACTGCCAACAAACGAATAAATCGATGTGTTTATATAATAAATTCCTAAAGGAATAACCAACGCGAGGCCTGCTTGAAAGAGTGTACTCCAGCTTGGAATATAAGAAATAATTTTAGACCACATGATGATCACCTCCATACGATTCAATTCATGTTTCCTTAAGATACAAGTTGTTCCTAAAGTATTCCTTATAAAGGTTGTAATTACACATGAAATGGAAAGATTCGTTCGATGAATTGGGCAAGTGATGTATTTAATATTATGAAATTTGATTTCAGCTTCTTACCTTTATCCCTTGAAATAGAATAGGGAAATCCCTAAATATTCTTAATTTGAACTATATTGTGACTGTAATCACATATAGCTCTGTCTGCTGTATTAGAATAGAAGCATAAGCAATATTCATAGGAACGTAGGAGATGTCGTCGGATAGGGAGTATCGTCGAATGAATGGAGGAACCGGTATATGATAAACAGTAAACAGAAACTTGTGGTTATAGGGAACGGGATGGCTGGTATCAATACGGTCGAACAAATTTTAAAATTAACAGATAAGTATGAAATTACGGTCCTGGGAAATGAGCCGCATCCGAACTATAACAGGATCATGCTCTCTTATGTACTGGAAGGCAGTAAAACGATTGATGATATCATACTGAACGATTTGCAATGGTATGCGGATCAAGGGATTACTTTGTTTACAGGAAAAATGGTGAAAAGCATCGACGGTGAGAACAAGAAGATTCACACCGAAGACGGACTGGAAATTGATTACGATGTAGCTTTGGTAGCTACTGGCTCACAATCATTTATTCTGCCTATTCCGGGTAAAGAATTACCGGGTGTCATCGGTTTCCGAGATATCGCCGATTGCTCGGCAATGCTTGAGGCAGCGAAGACCTTTAAAAAGGCAGCTGTCATTGGTGGAGGTCTGTTAGGGCTGGAAGCAGCTAAAGGCTTGGTCAACCTGGGAATGGATGTTACGGTCGTTCATTTAATGGAGGATTTGATGGAACGCCAGCTGGACCGGGAAGCCTCTGCGATGCTGAAAGCAGAACTAGAACGCCAGGGAATCAAGTTTGCTATGCAAATGCAAACTGCGGAGGTGTATGGTCAAGATCGGGTACAAGGGCTGCGGTTTTCAGACGGAAGCGAGCTAGAAGCGGATTTGGTCGTTATGGCCGTCGGGATCAAGCCTAATATTCAGGTGGCTATGCAAAGTGGTATGGAAACGAACCGTGGTATCGTAGTCGATGATTTGATGAGAACCTCCGTACCGGATGTATACGCCGTAGGGGAATGTGTTGAACACCGCGGAATCTGTTATGGTCTGGTAGCTCCGCTGTTTGAGCAGGGAAGTGTCATTGCCAAACATTTGGCAGGCGCGGAAACTGAAGGTTATATGGGATCGGTGGTTTCTACCAAGCTCAAAATTTCAGGGGTGGATGTTTTCTCAGCTGGCGAATTCATAACCCAGCCTGAACATACGGTGATTGTTGCAAAGGATGAGTGGAAGCGCACATACAAAAAAGTGCTGCTTCGTGAAAATAAGATTGTTGGAACTGTACTGTTTGGCGATGTGAGCGAATCTGCTAGTCTTCAAAAATATGTGCGTCAGCAAACATTGATGACAGATGAGATATATGGACAGATCATGGGTACTGGATGTAGCAATCACGGGGCGAAAACATTATCCGCTGAAACGATGGCTGATGATGAAATTGTCTGCGGCTGTAACGGTGTGACTAAAAAGGCGATTGTGGATGCAATTAATGATAATGGACTGACCACAGTCGATGAAATTAAGGCATGCACCGGAGCAACGCGTTCCTGTGGAGGATGTAAGCCAGTCGTTGAGCAAATTTTACAATATGTTCTTGGAGACAGCTTCAAGACGTCAGCCAAGCAAGGAATATGTGGTTGCACATCATTGAGTCGGGACGAGATTGTGGAAGCGATCAAAACCAAAGGGCTGACAACAACGCGTGAAGTTATGAATGTACTGGGTTGGCATAATGATGAAGGATGCTCCAAATGCCGCCCGGCGCTGAATTACTATTTGGGAATGATTAACCCGGATACCTATGAAAATGAGGGAGATTCCCGTTTTGTAAATGAGCGATTGCACGCAAACATTCAAAAGGATGGAACGTTTACAGTTGTTCCTAGAATGTACGGCGGTGTAACGACCCCAGAAGATTTGAAGAAGATAGCAGATGTTTCTCTTAAATACAACGTTAAGGTCGTTAAAGTAACAGGAGGACAGCGGCTGGATTTGATCGGTGTCCGTAAAGAGGATCTGCCTAAAGTATGGGAAGAACTCGATATGCCGTCGGGATATGCCTACGCGAAGTCACTTCGTACGGTTAAAACCTGTGTTGGATCGCAATTTTGCCGGTTTGGCACACAGGACTCGATGGGAATGGGAGAAGTGTTGGAACGAAAATTCGAACGACTGGATTTCCCAGCAAAATTCAAATTAGCAGTTAATGGATGTCCACGTAACTGTGCGGAATCATGTACTAAAGATATCGGAATCGTAGGTAATGATGGGGGCTGGGAGATCTTTATCGGTGGTAATGGCGGTATTAAAGCACGGTTGGCTGATTCACTCTGTAAAGTGAAAACCGATGCCGAGTTGATTGATATTGTAGGTAGCGTAATGCAACTCTACCGGGAAACAGGACAATACCTGGAGCGCACGTCGGAGTGGGTGGAACGGATCGGTCTGGAAGAGATTCAGAAGGCTGTCGTTCAGGATACAGATCATCGACAAGCTTTAGTAGAACGCATCGAATTTGCACTACAACAGGTGGAAGACCCGTGGAAAAAGATTATCAATGATGAGGATACACGCAAAAATCTATTTGAGGTTGTCACTCCGTCTATTGTGTAATTGTATCTAAAATGCCTGAGGAAGGGAGCGATCAAGCAAATGATCAAAAATGCCGAATGGCTTGTCGTCGGTCACAGTAAGGATTTTCCGATCAGAATAGGGCGTACCATCCATATCAAAGGTGCTGAAATTGCTGTTTTCCGCACTTCGGAGAATGAGCTTTACGCCGTTGAAAATGTCAGTCCTCATCCCAAAAGAGGCCCTCTTACAGAGGCGATAGTATCTGGTCATTATATCTATGACCCTTTATATGACTGGAAAATTGATCTGCAGACAGGCATCGTTCAAGAGCCTGATCACGGACAAGTTAAAACATTCGCCGTTTGTGAAGAGGGAGAAGAAGTAAAAGTATCACTCGAAACAGTTTAGTTCGTCTGATGGAATATAAATAAAAAAGGGCTTGATAGGAACAATCCTGTTGGGCCCTTTTTTCGTCTCGGATCAGGTAATGGTAACGCCTGCACTTGCATAACCTACGATAGTGTTTACGAGGGAAAGTCCCGTAGCTGTTGCAGAGAAGACAAGGAGCAGACGAGTCTGTGCGGTTACCGGTATAGCCAACCCGGTAGTAATACCGCTAGAGATCGTTCCCAAAGCAATAATGCCAGCCAGTGAAGGGGCCAATGTAACGATAGCTCCGGGAACTGCTGTGAAGTTATTATTAGGTGTTGGGGAACTAAACAACTGGGCAGTAATCGTCGCAGTTGAACCCACGAGAGTTAACGCAGCTGTTGTACTGAAGTAACCAGCAATAGATGTAATTACGCCATCCCGTGGTACGGAAAAGGCAAAATTAATCAGAGGTCCTACAAGTGTACCTGTGAGGTCAATGGTATCGCCTACGAGGCTAACCCCTGTTGCTGAGCTTCCAAAGCCGATTAAACTGGTAGTTCCTACCACCCCGCCAAGAACGGTTGTCAGGATAGCAGGTCCACCCGAAGCAAATGGAATGATGGCTCCCGAACCGGTCGCTCCAGTAACACCAGCTGTGCCCGTGGCTCCGGTAGCGCCAACCGCGCCTGGCAGCCCATCAGCTCCGGTCGGCCCTGTGACCCCGGCTGGCCCGATCAATCCATCCGCGCCCGTAGCGCCCGTGGCACCTGTCACACCCCCGTCAGGTCCCGCAGCACCCGTAGCGCCGACGGGTCCGGCAGGGCCTTCCGGTCCAGCGGCCCCGATAGGCCCTGCGGCGCCAATAGGTCCAGCTGCTCCAACTGGTCCGGCAGGCCCCGCAGGCCCGGCAGGGCCAACTGGTCCAGCCGCACCGATAGGTCCAGCGGCGCCGATAGGTCCGGGAGGCCCTTGTGGGCCAGGTCCACCTGCTGGTCCAGGCGCACCGCCGGGTCCCGCAGGTCCAGGAGGTCCTTGTAAACCGGGCTCCCCTGACAAGTATGTTTCACCTAATACGTTGCTAACCGTCTTTCCAGCGATTCTGATCGCGCTGATTAAGCTATCTTTAAGAGCAGGATCGAGGGATTCTTGTAAAACGATGGACAATAGGGCATCCAGCAATTGTTGCAGTGCAGTACCTACGCCGATCGGAGAGAAGGGTGTAGCTTCTAACGCAACAATAGCAAGCTCCAGCGCTGCCAGTAGGTCTGCCTTAACCCCGCCTCTAAGTCTTAAGCTTTTCGCCAGAGACAACAAACGTCTTAAAATCTGTTGCAAGGAAGATACATTAGCCGCAGAGGGGTTTGCGAATACGATGGGGATGATCGCGGTCAATTCATTAATCAGTCTGAGAAGATCTTCGATACTTCTATTTACTCTTGTTGGTTTACAGTCTTCGTCTTTTTTTGAAGCACCACTGAACCTGAACGGTTTTTTATGTTTCATGCTCAAATATCTCCTCCTCATTCTTCCTACTGTAGAGGTGACAGGTGGTTCATCGCCCCGCTTCGCAGATATTCATAATATATTTACTGAAGCGTAAAGGGTGAATAAATAAGCAAACATGATTGTTAAAGGCTTGTACATAAAATATACATAAAAAAATACGGCCCCCAAAAAGCATGGAGGCCGCGTTGTATGTGCGTATACTCATCTGGTCTATGAAGCTTAAAAAGTCTTATTTAAGAATACGTACCAGCAGTTCAGCCATCTCACCTCTGCTGATAGCCGCTTTTGGCTTGAGTGTTCCATCTGGATAACCGCTGATCCAACCGGAGGATACTGCATTCTGGAATGCTGCGGAGGCCCATGCTGCAATCTGCTGCTCATCCTTGTAGGATTGCAGTGCGGCAGTGCTGGAAATGGATGTCTGATTCTGCATCGCGTGTGACAGGATCACCATCGCCTGTTCACGGGTAAGACTCTCATCAGGTGCGAAAGTTTGAGCGGTTAGCCCTTGAATCCATCCCTGACGGTGAGCAAAATCCACGGCTGATCCAGCCCAGTGTCCCTGCATATCTGTAAATGAGGTAGAAGGGCTCTCGTCTCCAGCAGTTCCCAATGCTCTGGTCAGTATGGCTACAAATTCTGCACGGCTTACAGCGCGATCAGGACGTATGTTGCCGTCTTTATAGCCTTGTATCCAGCCTTTGTCTGCAAGAGATTGCAGGGACTTCGCTGCCCAATGGCCTTGTACATCCGGCCATACTTGAGCTAGCACTTGTGGATCTGACGAATTGCTTGGGTCATTTTGCACACTGGCATTATTGGTTTGAGTCTTGGCGTCTGTGGCGACGGCAAAGGTACCTAACCCGGTCGTATTCAGACTCACACCCGACAACATCCCTTTTGAATCCATTACAGCAGTCCCTTTTAGAATCTCACGCTCACCATTCTCATGAATAACAAGAATGGAGAACTGGGGCTCTGTATTGTGTAACTCACCTAAGGATTCGTTATCCAGCGGTAGAATGATCGACGAGGTCCCAGTCACATTGGCTTTGATGTCTGTAACCGGACCCATCAGCGTCAGGCTGGATTGTTGCTCGGCCCAGTCACGGATCTGCTGTGCACGTTGTACATCTGCCTGCTGGAATGACAATGTAACATCCTGCTGGCCTGAGGCCATGCTGGTTAAGGTGTCACTGGATATCAACAGTGTTCCATATCGGGATATTACCGATGCACCAAACTTATCCCATTTATTCAGTGAAGAATGAGAAAGGATAACACGACTCAGTTGCTTCTCCTGCTCCAAACGAATGTCTGCGTACGCTTTGCCTTCGCGAAGTGCTTGCTGTATCTGCTCATCCAGGAATGCCGGCGAAGGAACAAAGAGGGAGAACTCTTTCCCTTGTTCGGAAAATCCGATCTGTGGTACGAAAGCAGATAGATCCTCATTCTTATCTTTGTTAGATTTGCCTGTGTTCGCAATTACCTTGGCAGGGACCGTGACTTCTATGGCTTGCGTGAAAGCATGAGAACCATCGCTTACCCTCATAACATCCAGCATGATAGTTACAACGGAAGGAGTATCTGCTTGAATAATAGTTCCGTCTGTACGCACGATGTCTGGTTGGCTACTGCTGCTGATGGTCACACGGAAGCCATCAGGTACAACAGGCAACCTGAGCAGTGTATCACTTGTTGTAGGAGCTGCTATGCTTGTGATGGAATCCGCAACGCGCTGCGCGGTTAACCCTTGCGGATACACTAGCCCTGACGGAGCACTCTTCATGCCATTTACGTTCTGCAGCACATAGTAGCTGGCTCCTTCAGGAACAGGTGTAAATGTATACCTTCCCTCTCCCGAAGCAATTCCTTCCGCTATAAGCTCCTGCTGGGCATTGTACAACTCAAGCCTTGCGCTCGGCAACGCGCCTGTAACGATTACTGAGGCTATATCCTCATTGCCTGCTGAAGCTGTAACAGCACGAGGCAGCACGTTTATACGGCGTTCTGCCGGTTCTGCCGTCCAGCCCCCATTGTCGCTATAAGCATAGTTCAATACGTATACGCCAGGTACATTTGTATCGACATTCCCGCTACCTGAAAGCTCAGGGATCAGGATATTGCCGTATACGCTGTCCAGTACGCTGGCTCCTGGATCAGTGAAGCTATCGCCGGTTTCCAGAACAATTGGATTACTACCGTTTAGTCGTACGTAAGGTGTATTCGGTAATGCCTTCAGCACGGTGATCGTGAATGTTCTTTGTACAGAAGCTGCACCTTTAGAAATAATGGCAATTAATTGTACATTCACATCACCATCTGTAAATTTAGGCCGATTCACTTGACCGCTGTCGCTGAGGATATCTGGTTGTTCCGAGGACCAATCAATCTGGGTGTCAAATGCTCCTGTACGAGGCAGAGCGATGGAATCCTTAATCCCTTGCGGGTAATCCAGATTCAGTGTATTTGCTGCCAAATTTACGGCTTCATCAGCGCTTACAGGCAGTGCGGGCACGAGCAGGCTAAATGTTTTTCGTAGCTCAACCGCGCCTCGTGATACAACTGCTTCCAGCGTGATGGTCTGATCGCCCTGTACATAGCTTGGGAAGGTTACATGCCCAGTATGATCCAAGAACTGGGGTTGATTCGATGACCATGACACCTGAACACCATTCAGAGCATCTTTTGGCAAATATACGTCTCCCGTTACTGTCGTTATCGGCAGTTCAAGTGCTTTGTATGCTGCGTCTACGGCTTCAGTGTCGCTCATCGGCAGACGGAGTACGTGTGCAGTAAAATCCTTTGTTTTCGTTAAGCCTGCAAGTTGCAGGGTAGCCGTTAGGGTAACATCCGTATCTCCACTGTTATAGGAGGGTCTGGTGAGTGTTCCATCTGCTGCAATGACAAGAGGTTTAGACGAGGACCATTCGATCTGCGCTCCACCATAACCGGATAAAGGAAGAGAAATATTTTCTGTTAGCGCAGACAAATCGCCAAGCGAGAGGGTGTCTGCTGCTTGATTCAATGTATCTTGAGCAGTGATCTTCGCTACGGTAACCTCAAAAGTTTGGGTATCTGAGGCGCTTCCCTTCGCAATCGTTGCTGTCAGTTTTACTTTTCGGTCACCCAGATCATACTGCGGGCGTGTGACAGCCCCCTCGTTCGTAATGATGTCAGGAGTATCCGAACTCCAGCTCACCGTCGTATCATTCAACCCAGCGAGTGGCAGCGTCAGCTTTTGGGATACCGAATCAGCTGTATCTCCAGGTGCGAAGCCTAATGCAAGAGCAGCTTTTGCCTGTGCAACTCTCTCGGCATCGGTAAGTATGTTCACTTTAACCTCTGAGGGAGTGCTCTCCCCCTTAGCATTCACGGCCTGAACCGTGTAAATTGCTTCACCTGGGGGCAATGCTGAAGTGTCTATGAATTGAGTTAAGTTACCTGAATAAAGCGTTACACTATCTCGTATGACTTTGTATGAAGTTGCATAAGGAACAGCATCCCAGCTTAACTCTACTGTATTTCCATTTTTAGTTCCTGTAAAATGACCCGGAGCCTGTGGAACGGGCAATTGCTCGCCATAAGCTGCGAATTCCATGATGGAAGCCCATTGATTGTTTCTCGCATTTCCTTGATCAATATATACTCGCAAGTATCGTGTAGTTACAGGAGTAATACTCTTTTCAACATTAGAGCTCCCATTATTCTGGACGGTATCCACAGTCACCCAATTACTTCCGTTGCTGCTTGTTTGCAATCGGAAACTGTATGGATCACGTTGATCATGCCACCCATAATGGACACCCATACCTGTAATAACGTATCGATCTACGATATACCAGTCTCTCAGATCGACCTGAATCCATTTCTCACCGTTGCTGGCTTGATACCAGCGGCTTGTTGGTCCGATTGACCCATCCACAGCTCTGGAGGGATCATAGGGCTGGCTATAGCCACTGGATGTGGCTGGTTTGTTAAGTACTACATTTTCCCAACTGGCAGCGTGAACCTCATTCGTCCCTATCAGCAGGAACGCACCGCCGATGAATGGCAGCAATGGAACCAGCAAGCGATAGGGTTTAAAATTGTTGCGTGTGAAGTTATTGCCTTCGAGCACGCCATCACCTCTTCTTCATTAAGTAGCACACCATTGAGCATTTCATTATGGACGGGACGGGAATCCTCCTACGGTTGCAATGTAGTAATCTACATTCGGCATTGGAGAGGCTCCACGCAAATCAGGCAATGCAAATGTGGTTGTTCCATTCCCCCCGAAATTAGTACCCAATAGACTGAACAGTGCTGTATTTTGCGAAATAGATAAGAGCTGACCTTCACACTTTAGCCATCCATTGGGAGCGAACGTGTAAGGATACATCGTAATTTCCCCAAGATAAGGTTCGGTCGATGCTTGAGCCTGTTTGGGACTGATCGCCGTTCCCCCTAACAAAATGACCGCTAACAAACTCAAAACAGCGGCTTTCTTCCAAAAATGCTTCTTCATACCTACAACTCCTTTTTAGATTCGAATAATGGCCCACGAATTCAACAAATTTGTGACATTAGTCATAGAATGAATAGATATTATCATGGAATTCCACATTTGGCACTACAGTTCATCTATCAAATTCACCTTTTTATTCCTTTTGTGAGTAAAGAAATTTATTCCATTGTCCATGCATCTTTTTTCTAATCCAGGTAAATCTATATACAAATCATCTGGAAGTGAAGGAGGAAAGAGTGTGTGGCAGGTCATCGGAACTCATATGCCCAAATGGAACGTGTGGATGGAAGCCTTCTTTTTATCCATCATCCCTTTGATTATTTTTCTGACAGTACGACAAATCAGAGCGATGGATGGTCGAGAGAGCAGACGTATGGAACGATTAAAGCTTTTAGAAGAAGAAGACCGTTCGCAGCATGCAGATCATAATCCGTCTGTAAGTGAGGCTGAGAAGGAAAAGGGAACCTTTACCGAAGATTATGAAGCCAATGTAGCAAAAATCAGACAAGCCGTCACGGATATGTCGGACGTGAACGAACGATCCATTTTTCTGGAAAAATTGAACGCTGTAGGCACACTTTTTTTTGTGGATGGATTAACAGACAAGGTTGGCATGGATCAGAACATACTAAAGCCGCTGATGGATTGGGGCAGCTCCGGAGAAGGCGGGGAGGATCTTCCGAGAGGAAAAGAGCTTCGGGATATGTTTATTCGTCAGGTCATGCTGGTATCGGAGACTCAGTATACGTTAGAGGTGCAGTTCTCCTTGCAAAAGGTGCTGTTCGGTTCAGTCATACTCATGATTCAGGGCATACCGGGTGCCTTTGTGCTGGGCACACCCAAAGGGAGTACACGAGGGGTGGAAGACCCCATATCGGAATCGGTGCTGCGGGGACCGCGAGTTGGTTTTACCGAGACCCTTAGCGACAATACGGCAATGCTGCGCAGACATGGAGAAAGTACAGAACTGGCCATGTCGTCCTTCAAAGTGGGCAAAAGAGTGGAAAAGCAGCTGATGGTGGTGTATTTCAGAGACATTGCCGACCCGGAGCTTGTGGACGAGGTGAAGCGGCGGGTCAAAACCATTGATATGGATGAGGTGTTGGAGTCGGGCTATGTGGAGCAGCTTATTGAAGATAATTTTCTTAGTCCCTTTCTGCAAATTCAGAATACGGAGAGACCGGATCGGGTCATGGCTGCATTGCTGGAGGGACGTGTGGCGATTCTGCTGGATGGTACACCTTTTGCGCTCCTTATGCCTGTGACGTACGGGATGATGCTCCAGTCTCCCGAAGATTATTATGAACGATGGATACCGGGGTCGCTTATTCGATTTCTTCGTTTTATGGCAACTACGATATCTCTGTTCGCCCCGGCTCTCTATATCTCCTTTATCTCGTTTCATCCCGGACTGATTCCAACCAAGCTGGTCATTTCCATTATCAGTGCGAGACAGGGGGTTCCGTTTTCGACGCTGATTGAGGCCCTAATTATGGAAATTTCCATCGAAATTTTACGCGAGGCGGGACTACGGCTGCCCAAACCCATCGGTCCAGCGATGGGTATCGTCGGCGGTCTGATCATTGGACAGGCCGCTGTTGACGCCGGGATTGTAAGTCCGATTCTCGTTATTGTGGTAGCAGTCACGGCAATTTCTTCCTTTGCCTCCCCTGTATACAGCGCAGGGATCTCTATGCGTATTCTTCGTTTTGGGGCCATGTTCACGGCGTCTATCTTTGGTTTGTATGGAGTGATCATGTTTTTCCTGCTGCTGAGCATTCATATGGCTAAATTACACAGCTTCGGCGTGCCATATCTTAGTTTAACGACCCCCAGTTCATTGAAGGACTGGAAAGATTACTTCTTGCGAGCACCGCTACAATTTATGAAAAATAGACCCATTCTATTGAAGCATAAAGACCCTAAACGACAAGGATGAGTTCAACAACACAGGAGGGAGCAAGATGGCCCGTGGGAAAAAAATGGATAAAATTACAACGCTACAGACGACGGCAATTGTGCTTTGCTTTATGCTGGCTGCCGGGCTGCTTACTCTTCCCAGAGTAGCCGTTGAAACTGCAAAAACACCGGATGTATGGATGTCTGTCATTTTAGCAGGGGCTGCCACTTTCCTGTTCGGATGGATTATAGTCAAACTAAGTTCACGTTTTCCAGAAAGTACCTTTTACCAGTATGTTCAGCGGATAACCGGCAAAGCCATCGGCAAGGTGATGGGCATGTTGTTCGTCATCTATTTTATTTGTATAGCTGCATATGAAATCCGATCTGTGGAGGAAGTAACGTCGTTCTTTTTGCTTGAAGGAACTCCAGCGTGGGCTATTTCAGCACCTTTTATGTGGATATCTCTATATCTTTGCTTAGGGGGGATAGGTACGTTGGGGAAAATATGCCAATTTATATTCCCGATTACGGCGTCTATCTTTTTGTTAATATGCTTGCTGAGTTTGAATATTTTCGAATTGAATAATTTGCGTCCTGTTTTGTCCGAGGGTGTGATGCCAGTGCTTAAAGCTCTCAAGACTACAACCCTAACCTTAACAGGGACAGAGTGCTTGCTGTTTATTCTTTGTCGGATGGAAAAGCCGGAGAAAGCAACCAAGGCAATCGGACTGGCGATCGGGATCTCGACCATTTTTTATATAGCTACACTGATCTTATGCATTGGTGCCTTTTCGGTGGAAGGGGTTATGAGCAGAACCTGGCCTTTTTTAGATTTGGCCCGCAGTTTTGAAGTGGAGTATCTGTTATTGGAACGGTTCGAATCTTTATTGTTGACCATTTGGATCATGCAAATTTTTGCTACATTCAGCATAGCTTTTTATTGCGCTTCGCTCGGAGTTTCTCAAATTTTGAATAGCTCTTATTCCAAGGTGTTGTTTATTTTGCTCCCGATCATCTACGTCCTGTCCCAAATACCCAAAAATTTGAATGAGTTATTTTCTTTTGGAACGATCATCGGGAATGCAGCATTCGTTTTATTTGCTTTACTTCCACTGCCGCTGCTGCTTATTTCTCGCTGGAGGGGTGTGGGGTCATGATGAAGTTCCGTTCAGGAATACTCGGAATAGCGGTTCTTCTAATATGCAGTACACTTTCAGGTTGCTGGAGCAGCTCTCCCGTGGAGGATCTAAATCTGGAGACAGGCATTGCTATGGATATAGCGACAGAATCTTCACAAGAAGAGCAAATTAATCAAAAAGGAGGAGATTATCCGAAAAAAGAGTTAATTACGGGAACCTTTCAATTTATCATCCCAGAGGAAAGCGGCGGTTCCAATAGCTCCTCACCGCAAGCTAAAAAATTTTTTAATATTACAGAAACAGGGGATTCCGTTTTTGAGATGTTAAGAGAAATTTCATTGCGAACCAACCGACCGCCCATTGGGCAACATTTGAAAACGATTATTATCAGCTCCAGTCTGCTTCGCAAGATCCCGTTGTACGAGCTGCTGGACTTTTTCTTGGGGGATAATGACATTCGGCTCAGTGTCCAGCTACTGATTAGTACAGACAAGGCGAGCAATGCGCTTCAGGAAAAAACTCCTGGTCAAATTCCTGCCTATATCTTAAAGGATATTTTCCAAAATCGTAAACGGAACGCACGGTTGATAAAGCCCGTGGCTTTGGTTAAAGTGGTCGGGCCCATGAAGAGTAAGGGAAGTTTTATATTACCCAATGTCATTTCGACGGAGAATGAAATCAAGGTCGCAGGTGCGGGGATCATCAAAGGAAAGACGCAAACATACGGTGGTTTTCTGAATGAATCAGAGGTCGAGGGTCTTATGTGGATCAAGGGCCAATTGGTTGGAGGCGTGTTGAAAGGTAACGATCCTCAAACCGGTAAAAATATAGCCTATGAGATCAAAGCAGTGAAAAGCAGGATCAAGGCCATCGTTCAGGGGGACGACATTTCCTTCCAAGTAAAAATGACCTCAGAGGGGCGCGTTTCCGAGGTTTTAAACAAGAAAGAAAATTTGCGCAGCAACGCTGTGCTCGGACAAGAAGAAAGTATCTTTCAGGAGAAAGTGAATTCATTAGCTGAACAAACTGTAGCCAAAATGCAAAAGCTGCAGGCTGATGTCGGAGGTTTCGGAGAAGCCTTGAGGATTCAGCATCCTAAAGCTTGGCGTAAGGTCAAAGAGGATTGGGATACCACTTTTAGTACCATTCCCGTACGTTTTAGCACAGATATCCATATTGAAGATTACGGTTCTTCGATTACGACGGCAGACTAGTTTGTATGTATTTTAGAAAAACCTTCAATACCACGAATCTACGTGGCGTTGAAGGTTTTTTAGGCTATTCAAACAGGGATAGTGTATCTTCCAGCCACGTAATATAGCTTTCTTCCCGATTAATGGCACGGCTCAGCACCAGATAATGCCCGAATTGATTAGAACCGGGGGCCTGAAGGTTCTCGTCCTGCCGTTGGAGGGATTTCTTACTTTCGTACAGATACTCCAGCTTTTCTTTACGTTTGGTTATCTGGTCCTCGAACAATCGCTTGTTCTCTTCCTTGGGGATGGCTGCTGAGAAATACAGCATGAGCATAAACTCATCCTTTTCCGTTTCTGGTAACTCTTTGGGACTTAGAAGCCATTCGGTCAGTTCTTGGGTCCCTTTGGGGGTAATGCAGTACAGCTTCTTTTCCAGCTTGGCTCCTGTAATGGAGGTGCGATATTCAATAAGCTCCTCTTCGGTCAGCCTTTTTAACTCAGGATAAATCTGACTGTGTTTGGCGCTCCAAAATTGTCCGATTTCCTTTTTGAATTGACTCGTAATATCGTAGCCGCTCATTTCCTCTTTATGAACCAGGCCCAAAATGGCGTATTTTAATGTGCGTTTCAACGTAGCTCTCCTTGTCAAACGTTATTTGACACTAGTATACCATAGTGCTACAATTTATATGTATTTAAAAACATGTTTAATATTACATGTTTTGAATTGAATATTTATTATCTTTGGTCTCCTATTCAATTCATAAAAACTTATAGTTTAGGAAAGAAGGATGCAAGATGGACAAGTTTATCGGCAGCCACATGATCTACACTTATGAGAATGGTTGGGAGTACGAAATATATATTAAAAATGAAGATACGATCGATTATCGCATTCATAGTGGTATGGTAGGTGGCCGCTGGGTACGTGATCAGAAGGTCAATCTGGTGAAGCTGGTAGAAAATGTGTATAAAGTATCGTGGACCGAACCGACAGGCACTGACGTTTCTTTGAACTTTATGCCTGAGGAAAAACGTATGCATGGCATTATTTTCTTCCCTAAATGGGTTCATGAGCATCCGGAAATCACTGTGCGCTATCAAAACGATTTTATTCCGCTAATGGAAGAATCGCGTGAAAAGTATGAAACGTATCCGAAGTATGTGGTTCCTGAATTTGCAGATATTACATTCATCGAAAATGCGGGTGTGAACAACGAACAACTAATTTCCCAAGCACCTTATACAGGAATGACAGACGACATTCGTGCAGGTAAACTGAAAGTGTAATCAATTCTGCGCTGAAAGTGTAAAAGCCTGGCCTGTGATAAACAGTCTCAGGCTTTTTTACGTGAACTGGAAAGTGGATTGACAATGGAGTTGTGGACGATATCTAGAATGAATAGTAGACCAGGCCATGCTCTATGAGATATGAACGACTAATCCGAGAGGGGAGGATGGTCGCTGTTGGGGAGAGAATGTGCAGGTTCGCATGGGCAGTCAGATCGGATAAGGCAGATAGAGCCAGCTCTGTTTTATCAGGTCCCCAGTGATCAGCGTGGTGCTGAATATATTGCTCAGCCTCGGTTAAGGACAGACCCTTGAGCGAGGTAAACACGGAAGCCCAGCGGACGAGGTCAAAAGCGCCTTTAATTTCAGGCAGCTCGTATTCCGCCAGACCTTGAGCGCCGTTACACGACATAGTAAGCAAGCCAC
Source organism: Paenibacillus sp. Lou8.1 (assembly GCF_024213565.1). Lineage (NCBI taxonomy): Bacteria > Bacillati > Bacillota > Bacilli > Caryophanales > Paenibacillaceae > Paenibacillus > Paenibacillus sp. Lou8.1. Next base: position 143,523 of record NZ_JANAVN010000013.1, on the reverse strand, counting down.
AGCAATGGTGTTGATAAGGTTTTGAGTCAGGAAATTGACGATAGTCGTATTGAATCATTTCCATGGAACCAATGCGTAATTGGGTCACTTGGGACGTTGTGGGCTGGGCAAGCGTCATGCTCATGCTAGAACGGCCTCCTTCTTGGATTCACTGTAAATAGGGATGGAAGAATCATACGTCACAGAGGATGTAATGTAAATCACGGATACAAGTGTAAAATGAGGATATATGGCAAAAAACGAGCTTTAATGCCAATGGAAACGGATACTTGCATCCATTTCTTTTGTTATCTTGGGGAACGTCTTTATATCATAAAAAAAACAACCCCAGATCTCCCCAGGGTCGTCTCTACTAAACATATAGTTCAGCATTTCGCAAAATACTTGTTTTGCTGATCACACGGGTGTGACGTCCTGAATCTCTTCTTCTTTCCAGATCACGTTCTCGCGATAGTTTGATCCCCAATCGTACATTGCTCTCAGTACCGGAATCAGGCTTTCGCCATGCTCTGTCAGTGAATATTCCACATGCGGAGGAACGACAGGATAGACTTTACGCAGAATGAGTTTATCTTCCTCTAGTTCGCGCAATTGGTTGGTCAGCATTTTTTGCGTAATGTGGGGGATTAGCTTCTTCAATTCACCAAACCGCTTGGTGCCTTCCATACCGAGATGCCACAAAATAATCAGCTTCCATTTTCCACCGATGACCGCGAGAGTCAATTCCTTATCACAATTAATCAGCTTCAAATCAATCCGGTCTTTTACAGTAGTGATATTCATCGACCTCCTGTCCGTAGTTATTCCAAGTATACTATCTATAGCTACTATACGCAAAAGGATATACATCCATTTTGGAAACTATGCATATGATTGGGCACTTATAGACCGGACAGGGATACCTAATGATGTGTGCAAGACTGGAAGAGTCCAGAAATCTGCGGCGTTAAGAAGGAATCACAATAGTATTAAAGGACTCCGGCTCCAGCTCTAAGCGGTGTGTTGTTTCTCCGAGAGACAGATTCAGCACACGCGATTCCTTGAACGGATTGGCGATGACTACCACCCTTTGCCCGTCTGTATTTTGAAAAGCAACTGCATTTCCAGTCCATGAACCACGAAGTCCGATGCGTCGGGCACCCGGTAATACAAAATGAGAAAAGTGCTTCATGACGTAATATTCCGGGTTCAGGACAGGTTTTCGATCCGCCGGATCAACGGTGATCATCGAATTTTGCTCCCAGCCCCATGTACTCTTGCCTTTCGGTTCCAAAACCATATTCCAGTAAATATAAGCATTTACGCCATTGGTGAAGTAGTGCTGGTACAGATTATATACATATTTGGCGTAGTCCCATGAGTTTTCTCCGTTCCCGCATTCATTTTCTGTTTGCATGTAACGAAGCTCAGGATAACTGGCAACGGTGCGCTGAATGGCATTTTTGCCTGCCCACTGGTAGCCTACGCCTTTAATATATTTGTAGGCCTCGGGGTCACTCAACACGGTATGGGCATACTCATCGAATCCGGTCGAAGTCTTCTTCATTAATTCCTCCCACGGATCGGGTGCGTTAATGGTGCCCAGCCAAATTTCCGTATCCAGTCCGTGTTCCTCAAAAGCAGGACCCAAATAATCGCGAATAAATTCACACAGCTGCTCTCCGGTCCATACACAGGAAGGAAACTTCTGATCGGCAATGACTTCATTTTGAACATGAATCTGATGAATTGTAATACCTGCCTCTCGATAAGCCTGAACAAATTTGACAAAGTATAATGCATACGCTTTCAAAATATCCTTTTCCCAGCGCAGCATGCCGTAATTGTAGGCTTTCGGTGATTTCATCCATGTCGGCGGGCTCCAAGGTGAGGCGAACAACTTCAAGTCCGGATTGAGTTGTAACGCTTCCCGAATAAAAGGAATGAGATATTGCTGATCACGCTCAATAGAAAAGTGCTTCATCTCCACGTCACCGTCTGTTTCATTGTGGCTGTACCACTCCAGCGCGTAGTCACTCGCTCCAATAGGAAGTCGGCAAATCGCAAATTTGTGCTCGCCCGCTGGATGAAAGAGAGAATGAAGCACCCGATCTCGTTCGTCTTTTTCCAATTGGTTCAGGGCCACATAACCTAATTCATTAAAACAGCCACCAAATCCTTCGACAAGCTGATGTGTTTCTCCCGTAAAGATTAGATTGGCACTCTCTTGAGTATCGGTCAAATGATGAGCTTGGGATTGCCAAGCTTTAGCTTTGGAAGTGGAAAACCACTGAATGGTTTGATTACTCATGTATTACCCTCCTGTTCAAGCTTTTTGTATCTCTTCTTATTATAGGGTAGGATCATAGGAGATGAGATGGTCTGAGCCACGACAAATTTGCCCTAATCCAAGGTTGAATTTACGGATGAGAACTTCTGCTGATAAGAAGTGTCAAGAACACATAAAGTACACATGTCTTTGATATGCTGGTGTCCTAGAATGACCGAAAGAGGGAAGTCGATTGAAGAAAAGAGTTCTTCTCGTGGAGGATGAAATACGTATTCGTGAAGTGATTGCTGACTATTTTAAACAGAATAATTGGGAAGTCTATGAAGCAGGCAATGGAAAAGATGCACTGATCTGGTTTGATTCGGTGCAGCCGGACCTGATTATACTCGATATTATGATGCCGGAACTGGATGGTTGGGAAGTGTGCCGCCAGGTGCGTAGCCGCTCAGGTGTGCCGATCATTTTGTTGACAGCCAAATCCGGTGATGATGATAAAATATTAGGCTTTGAACTGGGAGCCGATGATTACGTGACCAAACCTTTCAGCCCCAAGGTGCTGATCGCCCGCGCCAACGCGCTGATGAAACGGGTGGAGGGACATGTACAGCCGGAGTCGCATATTTTGCGGTTCGGTAGTGCCATTCTCAACACGATGGCTCATCGGCTTGAGGTGGATCAGGCGGAAGTCGAGCTGACGCCCAAGGAGTATGAGCTGCTGCGGCTGCTTATACATAATAAAGGCATAGTTATTTCACGGGATGCGATACTGAACCGGGTGTGGGGCATCGACTTTGAAGGAGATACACGAGTTGTCGATACGCATATCAAAAAGCTGAGAAGTAAGCTAGGCCGTGAATCACGCCATATCCGCACGGTTTTTGGTACTGGCTATAGGTTTGAGGAGGAAGAATGAACAAACGGGGAGTTACCTTTAAGTTGTTCATTATGACGGTTGTATTTTTCCTGTGTTTTTACGGTATGGTGATTTTAAGTCAATTGCTGTTTTTTGAAAATTTTTATCAGGAACAGAAGATTGGTCGTGTGGAAAGCCGCTTGCAAAGCTTCGGTCAAAGTTATGTCCAGGAGGCTTGGGGATCGGGCAGGGTTTCCCGTGAGGCAGCTCGCTTTATGCTTCAGAATAAAAACCAGCTGGCGATTGTAACGCTGGACGGCAAAGTAAAGCTGGATGATGCGTTTCATATCAATCTAAGAAAAGCAGATGGTAAAATCGTTAAAATATCGCTGTCTCTGTTTATGAGTGAGTACGGAGATGAACTGAGAGCTGCTCGGATTCAGCCCGGTGATACGGTAACGGTTGAAGGTGAGGGATTAGGAACGGACGGCATCTCTACCGCCAATTTAATTTATCCAACCGGCATACAGAAGCTTGGTTTCAAAAATATAGGATCGACTTCGGAAGAGGCAAGCACAGATGGCCGTGTAAGGTTTTCCGGTACGGTGACAGAGATTGTACTGCCGGATCTGAAAACATGGAGTCAGCGACAAGGCTTACTGTTTAGTGCGCTGGAGGAATGGTTCCCTTTATCACAGGCGCATCTGGAGAAACTTAAGAATTTCGAAGTGTTGGAAGAAGAGTGGACGGAACCTTGGACAGGGGTACGCAATGCAGTCATAGTCCATCCTGTTCGTCAGGACACAGGCGAGATCGACCTCCTGTTCACAGTGACATCGTTGCAGGAAATTAGTGAGACGAATGAAGCTCTGCGCTGGTTTTATCTGTACCTAGGGATCGGGGGATTTGCACTCATTCTGATTTTGTCCCTGTTCTATTCCCGGATGGTGACCCGTCCGCTCATTGCTTTGAATAATACCGCCAAGCGGATGGCTAAGCTCGATTTTACAGCCCATACACCAATCCGGCAGAATGATGAACTGGGCAGTCTGTCCTACAGCATGTATACCCTGTCCCAGAACCTGGACACAGCTTTGCGCGAGCTTCAGGAGGCCAATCAGCAATTGGTGGAGGACATGGAACAGAAGCAGAGGATGGAGGCTGTGCAACAAGACTTTTTTGCCAACGCTTCTCATGAACTGAAAACCCCGCTGAGTATTATTAAAGGCTTCGCAGAAGGATTACAAGATGGAGTTAGCGCCGGGAAGCAGGATCATTATATGAAAGTCATTGTAGAGGAAACGGACAAAATGGAGCGATTGGTCAAAGATATGCTGGACCTCGCCAAATTGGAATCGGGTACCCTCAAGCTTCGCAAGACGACCTTTATCTTGAGTGAGCTGGTGGAGGAGGTCGTGGACAAGTTATTCCATTTGTTGAAGGAGAAAAAGCTGGAAGTGGTCATTATTCCCGCCAATGAGATGCCGATCCATGCCGATGTAGGATGGCTGGAACAGGTGATTATCAACTTTGTTGTCAATGCCATACGACATGCTGAGGAAGGAAGCTCGATCACGATTCGTATCGAAGGTGCTGGGGAAATCAGTTTTTTTTCCATTGAAAATAAAGGTGAGACCATTCCTGACGATCAACTGGAGCAGATATGGGATCGCTTTTACCGGGCCGAGCTGTCCCGAAGCCGTCAGACAGGTGGGACAGGACTGGGGCTATCGATCGTCAAACGAATTTTGGATTTGCACGAATTCCGCTATAAGGTGGAGAATACCAAGGACGGCGTCCGTTTTGTTGTTATATTCGGAGGCTAAGCTATGGCAAAGGAGTTAAGAGTATGAAATGGAATTGGTTGCCCTCACTATGCACGATTGCAAACCTGGGGGCAGGGGTCTTATCCCTGTATTTCACGATTCATGAGCAATACATGACCGCTTTTATTCTCGTGGTTGTGGCTGCTTTATGGGATGTATTAGACGGTTTGCTGGCAAGGCTGCTGCATTGCTCCAGTGATTTTGGCAAACAGCTCGATTCGCTGGCGGATGTTGTCTCATTTGGGGTTGCCCCTGCTTTCTTGATCTTGTTATACAAGCTGGGAGATACCCATTGGATAGGACCGCTTGTGGCTGTTTTGTTTGTCATATGCGGTGCGGTAAGATTGGCAAGATTCAACCTAATGGCTTTTAGCAAAGGCTTTGTAGGTATGCCGATTACGGCGGCGGGTGTGATTTTGTCCTTTATGTTTTTATGGAGTGAGCATTTGAAGCCGGGGTTGTTGCTTGCGTTAATGGTAGTGCTGTCGTTCCTGATGGTTAGCCGTATTCCCTTTCCGTCCTTCAAAAAATAATCGGTCAGGAGGTGGCTCCCCTATGGAATGGGTCATCAGCATGATTACACAATACGGATATATCGCTATTTTTGCTCTTCTTGCTCTTGGGATTATCGGCCTACCGGTTCCAGATGAAATTATTATGGTGTTTGTCGGCTATTTATCTTCTATTATGGTACTGAATTATTCAGTGTCTATATTAGTCAGCTTCATCGGTGCAATGACAGGGATGATGATCAGCTACACGCTAGGCAAAAAGCTGGGTCAGCCCTTGGTGGATAAGCACGGCAAGTGGGTTGGATTGACACCGAAGCGATTTGCAAGAGTTAAGGGGTGGTTTGCACGCTTTGGGTTGTGGACCATTTTGTTCGGTTATTTTATCCCAGGAGTCAGACATGCGACAAGCTATTTGTCGGGCATTAGTGCGATGCCTGTCCGAAAATATATGCTGGTGGCAAGCGCAGGTTCTCTGATATGGACGCTTATCTTTATCTCCATTGGTTATATTGCAGGGGCGAATATAAACTTTCATTAAGGTGACCCCAAAAGTAATGTAGCATTTTTCACGTATACCACCGATAATATAAATAAAGATACTGTACAACCAGTGAGGGGATCTGTATTGAATGTACTAATGAAGTATATTGAGAAGTTACCGAGTTTTCTGCAAATGATCTTGAATATCTCGCTGTTTCTGGTCGGGCTGATTTTAAGCTTCTTACTGCTAAAAGAAACATGGTCCATTTTTTCTTATGTTTTTTTGTACGCAGAGACCGACAAAAATTACTATGAATTCACGGAAGAGTTGCTTGTGTTTTTCTTGTACTTTGAATTCATAGCATTAATAGTTAAGTACTTTAAAACCAATTTTCATTTTCCATTACGTTATTTTATCTATATTGGGATCACGGCTGTCATCAGGCTCATTATTGTAGATCATGATGATGCTAAAAATACATTCTGGTGGTCTATTGCTATCCTAGTCATGGTAGGTTCTCTATTGATCGCTAACAGTAAATTGTTAAAAAGAGAAAGTTGATGCTCAGGAAGATTGCAAAGTTGACAGTCAAGTGGGAGAGAGGGAATAAAGACGAATGGTAAGAAACTGGATGAATCATGCGGGCGTCAGGCGGGTAGCCGTCCTTGCGATAATCGTTTTGCTGTTGTTTATGTTAAGAAGCATGATGAATATTATGTTGTTAACACTGCTGCTTACGATCTTGATTGGCAGTATATATAACGGAGTGAATAAGCTGGTCAAGCGGTTCGTCAATGTGCCGTCAATGATCGTGCTACTACTGGTGTATGGGTTGCTAATTCTGATTATGGTGTGGGGCGTTTACCGAATGGTGCCGCTAATCGTTGTACAGGTCAAGCAGGTGTATCTCATGATTCAGCAAGCGTATATGTATCCTGATCGTAATCAATGGAACGAAACGATTATCGAATTTATGGACACGCTGAATGTTCAGCGGCTATTTGAGCCTGGCCTGAGTGCAGTGATGAAGGTCAGTCAATTGGGAACACAGCTTCTGGTGTCGATTATTTTGAGCTTGTTCTTCCTGATGGAAAAATCCTATATTACACGTTTTACAGCTACGTTTGTAGATAGCAAGCTGGGTTGGTTTTTCAAGGAAGTGGGTCATTTTGGCCGTATGTTTCTGGGTACGTTCGGGAAGGTATTGGAGGCTCAACTGCTGATTTCACTTATTAATTGTATATTGACCACGATTGCGCTCTGGATTATGGGCTTCCCTAATCTGCTCGGTCTTGCGCTCATCATTTTCGTACTGGGATTGGTTCCGGTGGCAGGTGTGTTTATCTCACTGGCACCGCTCGGCCTGATCGCTTTCAGTGTCGGCGGCATTCAATATGTGGTTTATCTGATTATTCTGATCGTGGTGATTCATGCGATTGAGGCCTACTTCTTAAATCCGAAGCTGATGTCATCCAAAACGAATTTACCGATCTTCTTTACCTTTGTCGTACTTATTTTCTCTGAGCATCTGATTGGAATTTGGGGCTTGATTGTAGGTATTCCATTGTTTGTTTTCTTCCTGGATCTGATTGGGATAAAACGCAAGCAAGAGAAGGATACTTGATTCAGCATTACAGATTCCACCCTAGTACAGTGACTATTGATTCATTACGAATGCCTGCGAAGCCGCAGGCATTTTTTTATTGGCCGTTTGTTCATAGGAAGAATCGTTGACGCTCATCCACTTTTTAATTCTCTTGTTAGCTATAGTACACTGAATATGCAAGATTAGATCAAGATAAAAGAAATGAGATGATCGGATGGAACAGAAAATTAAGGTATTGGCTATATCGGGTAGCCTTCGTCAAAAGTCCTCCAATACAGCACTTATGAAGGCTGCTATGGGGCTGGCTTCTGAAAATATGATGTTCACAGTCTATGATGGATTGGGGGATCTTCCGCATTTTAACCCTGACTTGGATGTAGATGAGGGGCCAGCTTCCGTAAGAGAGCTACGGGAACAATTGAAACAAGTGGATGGAGTGCTGATCTGTACACCGGAATATGGAAATGGGGTGCCGGGTGCTTTGAAAAATGCCTTGGATTGGCTCGTATCTTCAGGTGAATTTGTAAATAAACCTACAGCGGTCATCAGCGCGTCACCGTCTCCTATGGGCGGCCATCTGGCCCATGCCTCGCTGCTACTCACATTGCAAATGATCAATGCAGAGATTGTGGAGAATGGAAAGGTTATTATTCCGCATATCACCTTGAAGCTAAACCAGGAAGGTGAAATTACAAACGCTGAAACTAGGCAGGAGCTAGAAGCATTACTTCAAGGGCTTGAGCAAGCTTGCTTAAGCACAGGAACTCTTTAGATTTTTGAAGTTTAATAAATGAAAAGCAGCGGCAGTCTAAGATTTCATTATCACCTTCGAAGCTGCCGCTTTCTCTTTTAATTGATTTTAAAGTTTGAATGTTAGACAGTGTCCAATAAGTTCTCGTATACCTTTAATCGGGCATATACCGTTTCGAGTATGGGGTAAACAGTATTACTGGTTGAAGCCAATGCAAGCAGTGAACCATGTAGATGACTGGCTTCAATCGGAAGCTTTTTATGCATATCGCGTTGCATGGATGACATCATCTCTGGTCGTAAGGATTCCATCGTTTTCAGTGTATGAGCTTCCATCTCCGAATCAATCGGCATCCCTGCGTTGCGAGCAAGTGTGACAATCTCATGCAGCAGCTTTTCGTATATAGCACGTGACTCTGCCGTGGCAAGTATAGTCCCAACCGAGGCATCCATCAGTGTTGTAATTGCACTCAAGCTGGCAACGAATATATATTTCTGCCACACTTCACGCTGAATATCGTGACTTCGTGCCACTGTGAAGCCTGCATGATCAAGATGATTCAGCAGCAGTTGTGTACGCTCTGATTGCACTCCGTTCCATTCACCGAAGACGATACGGTGGAACGGACTTGTCTGAACAATAGAACCATCATGATCCAACGTAGTTTCAATATAACAAAGTCCGCCCAGCACTTTTTCAGAACCGAATTGTTTGCGCAAAAAGTCAAAATGTTCGTAACCATTAAGTAACGGAAGAATCATGGTATGATCACCGACATAAGGCTCAAGATCGAATTGCAATTGGGGAAGATGATACGCTTTGACTGAAATGATAATACAGTCGAACGGATCGGCGTCTTCACCATTTGTAATAGCACGGATTGGCGTCTGGAAATCTCCATGAACACTTCTAACAATCAGACCGTCTTTTGCCAACTGAGATTTTTTTGAAGGGCGTACGAGGAAGGTCACGTCTTCTCCTTTTTGAACAAGAAGTCCCCCAAAATAGCCTCCAATCGCCCCTGCACCTACAATCAGAAATCGCATTATAGGGTTCCTGCCTTTACTTTTGCATTCCCGTATAGTCCTTCTACTACGTTCTCATCTGCCTTAAAAACATGCTCCTCGCCCGGAAAAGAACGATTCTTCACGTCTTCGACATATTGCCCAATGCTGTTGCGAATCAAAGCACCTATATCCGAATAGGTTTTTACGAACTTTTTCTCCCGGTAAGGAGCTGAATATTGTAACATGTCATGATACACCAAAACCTGGCCATCACAGTATCTCCCCGCACCGATGCCTATGACCGGAATAGATATCTCTCGGGTGATGTTCTTCGCTACTTCCTCTGTCACCAGCTCTAAAACGATGGCAAAAGCTCCCGCCCGCTCCAGGGCCCGGGCATCATTTAGAAGGCGCTCAGCGGCCTGTGAGTTTTTACCTTGAATGAAGTATCCGCCGATTTGATGCACAGACTGGGGTGTAAGTCCGATATGTCCCAGCAGGGGAACGCCAGATTGAACAATTCGCTTCACGGTGTCGCAAATTTCCATGCCCCCTTCTAGTTTCACGGCATGGGCATGTCCCTCTTGCATGAGCCTGCGCACATTAGTAAGGGCTTCTTGACTACTCCCGTGGTACGTCATAAATGGCATATCCGCGACAATAAAAGTATGTTCCGCACCGCGCACGACAGACCGTGTATGATAGACCATATCATCCATAGTGACGGGCAGTGTGGAGTTATAATTAGATAACACATTACCTACGGAATCACCGACAAGGATGATATCGATCCCGGCTTCCTCAGCCAAACGAGCAGATGGATAGTCATACGCCGTAATCATACTTATAGGTGAACCTTCTTGTTTCATTTTCTTCAATTGTAAAATATTAAGTGCTTTTGAGGTTGCCATGGTTGCATTCAAATCCTTTCCTACCTTATTTTAGATCACAAAAAAAACCTTTCAGCACATGGCTGAAAAGGTCCGAAAGGCAAAAAAAGAGTCAATTTGCGACCGTTCTTTTGTCTCGGTCCTTGCGGATCAGAGCAAAATCCAACGAGTTCACCTCCATAGGCTCACACATCTACATATTGAATTACACTAACTAGAGTACCGTTCGAATGTATCGATACAGCCTCTCACGGAAGTATACCAAAATATAGGGCTGTTGCATAACATTCTCTACTATATGAACAAAACAGCCCTTCCAACTTCCTATTCGGAAGTGAAGGACGGTCGATAAATTCATATAGAAAGGATTGACCCTCCCGATAGAATTTTAATTGTAGCATGGGACTATTGTATGTGGAGAGCGTGATATAATAGGGCGCAAATAGGTTCATAGTTCGACAACTTGGAGCAGAGGAGAGAAGGCTGGTGTTTGAGCAAATTGTAGCATATGGTCTGAGCCAAAAAGAGGCTGTTAAGGATTATCCATTTGGTGCTGATCCCCTGGTACTAAAAGTAGGGGGCAAGATGTTTGCACTTCTAACTGAAAAGGATGACATTTGCCACGTATCCTTGAAATGTAATCCAGTCATTGCGGTAAATCTGCGTGAACAAAACAAGGCGATTAAGCCAGGCTATCATTTGAATAAAAAGCATTGGAATACGATTGAGGTTGATGCTACCTTCCCACTGGAGGATTTGTACAGCATGATCGACCATTCGTATGAGCTGGTCTTCAAGAGCTTAACCAAAGCGCAACGCGAAGCGATTACGATGAGAATACGGGCAACGGATCTGTAAAGGGCTGGTATAAGCCCTTAGGTTGTATCCAAAAATACTTACTAACATTATTATAGTTTTACTTGACAGAAATCACGAATGGATATATTCTTAATTTAAAGATAATTCATTTGAAAATAATATCAAGGAGTGGAACTTAACATGAGCGAACTGGTGAATATTATTCAAGAGAGAAGATCAGCTTCTAAATTTATTCCTGATGTTACTATAGATGCAAAAGAACTAGAAGAAATATTTCAGCTGGTGAAGTTTGCTCCATCGGCTTTTAATTTACAGCATGCGCGTTATATCGTAGTGCAGGATGCTGATACCAAACAAAGACTGCATGATGAGGCAAGTAAGCAGTATAAAATATTAACGGCTTCGGCGACCATTGTAGTGCTGGGGGATACAGAGGCTTATACCAAGGTAGCCGACCTCAACGAAGGATTCCTGAATTTGGGCGTTCTGAGCAAGCAGGAATATGATAGCACAGTAGAGTCGGTAACTCAGTTTTATCGCGAGCGGGGACCTGTCTTCCAGAGAGAAGAAGCGATCCGTAATGCCAGCCTGTCGGCTATGCAATTGATGTTGATTGCCAAGGACAAAGGCTGGGATACATGCCCGATGATCGGTTTTGATCCGGCGAAGGTGCAGGAAGTACTGAATATTCCAGAGCAATTTGTACCGGTAATGATGATTACCTTGGGTAAAGAGGACGAATCGGGTCAGCGGGCACGGGGATACCGCAAGCCGGTTGGACAATTTGTCAGCTACAATGGATTTTGAAATTTGTAAATCATTTGTGTAAATAAATCAACATGTTAATGAAGGAGTGATAAAGATGTCATTGAAAACCGCTGGAATTCACCATATCACGTCCTTTGCAGGCGACCCGCAGGGCAACGTTGATTTTTACGCAGGCGTGCTTGGTTTGCGATTGATTAAAAAGACGATCAACTTTGATGCTCCAGAAGTATACCATTTGTACTTTGGTAATGAAGAGGGCAGCCCGGGCACGATCATTACTTTTTTTCCAGCTCCGGGTACACGCAAGGGTAAGATTGGAGGCGGACAGGTCGGGATTACGACGTATGTTGTGCCGTCCGGTGCTTTGGAATACTGGGAAAACCGTCTGCACAGCTTGAAAGTATCTTTCACGAAGGCCACTCGTTTTGGCGAGTCATTCATCCAGTTCCGAGACAACGAGGGCTTGCATCTGGAGTTGGTGGAGCGGGAAGATGGCCCGTTGAACACGTGGATAGCCGGGGGTGTGCCTACGGATAAAGCTATCAAGGGCTTTGGCGGGGCGGTACTGTACAGTGCGGATTCCAAGCATACGCAAGGGGTGTTGGAGAACGTCCTGGGGATGACTCTCATCGGAGAAGACGCAAATGCAGGCTACATCCGCTATCAGACGACAGGTGATTTGGGCAACCTGATCGACATTCCGGTCAAAGGTGTCCCGTGGGGGAATGGCGGCGCCGGTACGGTTCACCATATTGCCTGGCGCGCGCAGGATGATACGGAGCATCAGGCGTGGAACGAATGGGTTCATCAGCATGGTTTTGGGACCAGTGGTATTGTAGATCGCCAATACTTCAATGCCGTATACTTCCGCGAGCGGGGCGGTATTTTATTCGAGATCGCAACCGATCCACCCGGATTTACCGTGGATGAGGAATTGAATGAGTTGGGACATAAGCTGATGCTGCCTGAATGGTATGAGCCTCAGCGTACCCAGATTGAGTCTAACCTGGTTCCCATTGAACCTAGAGTATTAAAACAGGATTAATCTGTTTGATCCAAACAATCATATTAGAACGAAAAAGGTCCAATGCGGGAAAATTTCTACCGTCAATTGGACCTTTTTTGCATGTGGAATTGTCATACTAACGTAAAAATAAGCGTGGAGAGTTGGCTAGATCATGAGCAGTTCGCGGATCTCCAGCTCGGTCAGTGCCGAAAGGGTTTCTTGTCCCGGCTGAATGACCTGGTCGATCATGTTTTTCTTTTTTTGTTGCAGCTCATACATTTTGTCCTCTACCGTACCTTGGGCGACGAGACGAATAACCTGCACGACTTTTTTCTGGCCCATTCGGTGTGCTCGGTTGGTAGCCTGCTCCTCTACAGCGGGATTCCACCACAGGTCATACAAAATGACCGTATCTGCACCAGTGAGATTCAGGCCAGTGCCTCCTGCTTTTAGGGAAATCAGGAACAGCTCGCGTTCTCCTTCGTTGAAGCGACTGCACAACTCGACTCGTTCCAGAGCAGGAGTCTGCCCATCCAGGTAAAAGTAGGACACCCCTTCTCGAGTAAGCTCGCGTCCGATCATTTGAAGCATTGTGGTGAACTGTGAAAAAATGAGCATCCGTTTCCCGGAGCTGAGACATTCCGTAATGATCTCCAACAGCTGTTCAAATTTGGCAGAGCTTCCCGTATATCCTTCGATGAACAAGCCCGGATGACAACAGAGCTGACGAAGTCGAGTCAGACCGGCGAGAATTTTGATCCGATTTTTCTGAAATCCTTCCTCGTTGAGATGCTTCAACGTTTCATGCTGAAGCTTGGCCAGATAGGCGGTGTACAGCTTTTTTTGATCTGGCAGAAGCCGGGATACCTGCACGGATTCGATTTTTTCCGGCAGCTCCTTGAGGACATCACTCTTAAGACGGCGCAGCAAAAACGGACGAACCCGCTTGGCAATCACATTTCGAGGCAGGTTGTGAAATGCTCTTTTCCCGCCGGGAAATAGCGCGGGAAATACAACGTCAAAGATGGACCACAGTTCTTCCAAGGTATTTTCTACGGGCGTTCCTGTCAGGGCAAAACGGTAACGAGCTTTTACATCCTTAACAGCCTGCGCCGTCTGGGTAGCATGGTTCTTGAAAGCCTGCGCCTCGTCCAGAATGAGCGTATGAAACGACGGCTTGCTGTACACATCTGCATCGCGCCGTAGCAGCGGATAAGACGTAATGACGACGTCATAACTGGCGGCATCCCGTATGATTCGGCCACGTTCTTCCGGGCTGCCATCTGCGATAGTGACGCGGACGTGTGGAGCAAATTTCTCCAGCTCATTCCGCCAGTTGTACACCAGTGATGCAGGGGACACGATCATGGCTGGAAGCTGCTGGCTGCGAATCTCCGGCAATACTGAGACGAGAAAGGCGATACTTTGCAGCGTTTTGCCCAGCCCCATATCATCTGCCAAAATGCCCCCAAAACGGTAATGCGCCAATGTCTTAAGCCATTGAAAGCCGTAAACCTGATAATCTCTCAAGATTGGGGCAAGCATGTCTGGAACTGGAAAGTCGAGATGGTCTGGGTTGCGTATATTTTCCAGTAGCTGGCGAAAGGTTTTACCCAAAGTCAGATTTTTCCCATGATCGTGAGGATCAATTAAGTACAGTCCTTGCGTGACGGAAACACGAATTTGTGCTGCATCCAGATCGCTTTTGCGGATACCTGTTTCATTCATGAACCGAATCAATTCCTTGTACTCTTCTGTTTCGAGTGGCAGCAAGGCACCATTTGGCAGACGATGATATTTCTGTTTTTCCTCTAACGATTTGAGCAGTTTGCGAATTTCCGGTTCCGGTATGCCCTCCATATCAAATTTAAATTCAAGCCAATCTGTACGTTCATCCCACTCCGCGCGTATCCTTGGGGTAGGCAGAGTATTGTTTATTTTTGCTTTGACTGCACCTGTAGCATAGACATCCAGCAGCTTTTCTAGCTGCGGAACAGTATGATACAAAAAATCATACTCTGCATCTTCATCTTCCATAAAATATCCGCTATCTGTTCTGGCAAAGGAGCTATGCTCCATCAGCTCCAAAATCCGCTGTTCCTGTTCCCCATCACGTATCAGAATTCGGTCGTTACCAGGCGTTCGTGCATCTGTTTCCAGCGGGTTGATGATGATATCCCCATATTGGAACTCCAGCCCTGCCAGCAGCTTGTCTCTTACCCGGTCCAGATATAGCTTTGCCTTCAATGGCTGCTGTGTGACCCGATCTGAGACGGACCGAGTCATATGAACACGTCCGAGCTTCATTAACCCGGGTACAACCTTGTCCATAAAAGATTCCATCTGCTCTGGCGCAATCTGAACTTTTCGCCTGTGGTGTACTTCTACCATCCGTTTTAGCTCGGACAAACGCCGTAAGGGATCGGCTTTCTGTTTGACAAGCTTGCCATCGGCAATGACGACACCATAGTCTTCCATGATGGTCAAGTCATCTAATCCTTGAATGCTTAGCTGGTAGCCTTCGATTTCGGCCTCATCAAATTCAAATTGCAGCGGAAGCATCAGGTCGGACTGGGGAATACCCTCGCTCATGTTTCCGTGAATTTCAAAGTAGACGCCCTGTGCTGCTGTCAGCAAGGGGAGCAGCTTTTCCCAAGCCGCAGGCGGGATGAGGAGCATTCGCTCGCCGCTCATATGACTACTGGAAGATGAATACGTGCCTGAGGTTTCCCGAATCATACGCTCATGGTGGCACACTTGGGATAATTGCTGGAGAATAGCGTCATGTTCAGGTCGGAAGCGGTATACCTCAGGCTCGTATGAGAAGCTTTTCGTGAACATGTAGCTATCCCCACGGTCAATACTATCCAGAAACGGACGAATTTTCTGCACGATATATAATCGTTTGGGCCCAGCCTTCATTTCCACACCAAACATATATTTTTGGTAACCGTAGGCAAAAGGCCGGATGATGAACTGAAAATCCAAGACCGCGCGAGTATCCAGCAGGGTTGGTGTGCTGCGAAGCGGTCGCTTGCGGTCAAATAGTTTTAACATACTGTCGGTCAGCTGGAGATCGCCTCGTGTGATGTCAGAGGATCGTGCCGTTCTAGCAGTGTGATCATATGGAGCATCTGTAGATGTGTACATCCCGTCTGAATCCATGCTTCCTGCTGTATCTGGGGCAGTACCGGGATGAAGCCTGGAGGCATAGGAGCGCACAGACAGACTTTTTCCACGGCGTATATCATGGGCGTTAAGGAGAACAGCTGCGATATGTTTACAATATCGTCCAGTGTTCTGAAATGTGCTACAGGTGCATTCTGCTCGGATACTTCCATTGGATCGGATCAACGCCGCAACAGCATAAAAGCTGCTTCCTTTGACCGTAGCTTCGTACACACCTTCATCATGATCTATTTGTGTAAAGGCCACTCTTTTGGCCCGGTAATAGGCATCCCCGTCGTCATAAGCGGCTTGACTGCATAGTTGTCTGATGGCTCGCCGGGTAAGTTCAAAACTCATGATTCGTAATCCTTTCCTGGGTTATTCCGTTTTCTTACATGATAACAGAACAGACAGGAGGATGGACACTTGGGTGCTTATCTGTGGGTTAGAGAAGCTTTTACAAGCTGCACATAGCAGGATACAATGGAAGTGTTAAAGAAAGGAGACGGATACCTTTGCAAAATGAAGAGAAAAAGACCGATTCCAAATCCGGCTCATCCAAATGGTACCTTGGTAGTGCAGCAGCATTGCTTCTTCTGAAAGGCAAGTCGTTACTTGCCCTTTTAAAATTCAGTAAATTTGGCGGTGCGCTGATATCTATGGCGATAACGATTAGCACATATGCGATCATTTACCCGTGGGGATTTGCGGTTGGATTCGTGTTGCTGTTGTTTGTGCATGAGCTGGGACATGTATTGGCTGCCAAGCGCAAGGGGCTTCCCGTGTCAGCACCGTTATTTATTCCTTTTCTCGGTGCGCTGATTACAATGAAACGGCAACCTTTGGATGCGCAGACAGAGGCTTATGTAGCCATGGGCGGCCCGTTACTGGGGACGGTTGGGGCTATGGCGGTATACGCAGGAGCCTATGCAACAGGCAGTCCCCTGTTGTATGCGCTCTCGTATGTCGGTTTTTTCCTGAACCTGATCAACCTGCTGCCGATTCATCCGCTCGACGGAGGACGGATTTCCACGGCAGTGACGCGTTGGCTGTGGCTGGTGGGCTTATTGGGTGGAATTGTAGTCGTAGTATATTTAAAATCCTTTTTATTTTTCTTCATATGGGCGTTCTTTGCCTACGATTTGTACAAAAAATATGTTAAACGCAATAAAGGAGAGGTCAAGATCCAATCCTTTTTGCAAAAGCCGCTGGTGAACGTACAGCATCTGTATGAGCAAGGATATCCACTGCCCGGACCGGAGCACACACGCAGATTATCCTTTAATACCTACTCGGATTTAGAGGGGCAGCAATATGTGACGGTGTATATGGAAAGTTTGGATGTGGAGCAGACACTTAAGCTGCCGCAGCAGTGTCTTGTCCAGCATGTATGGCTGAACGGTGTGGAACATATACCGACGCCGGATGCGTACCAGCTCAGATTGCTGTGTGGGATTGATTACATTCCGTTTGAAAATGATAAATATTACGAAGTGCCCGCATCATCGCGTTGGAAATTTGGCATCAGTTACTTAGCTTTGGCCGTATTCCTGATGGGGATGATGTATGTGGTGCACCAGCATATAGGGGATATTAGGCTGTGATCTGAATAATGAGTGCTTGGTCAAGATTTTAGATCATTAAGGCAACGGTACAGCTTATAGAAAATAGAGACAAAAGAGCGTGACAACCGCGATATTCGGTGTCACGCTCTTTTTTTGGTTGAATAACACGGTGGAGCTTTTGCTATCCGTCCTTATATCTTAATCCTTTGTTCATCAGTAATCGGTTTTAACGTCTGGCGGTATTTAAGTGGGCTGGTGCCTGTCCAGCGCTTGAACTGTCTGCTGAAATGAGCCAGACTGGAGTATCCGAGCAGGGAAGCTACCTTGTTGAGTGGCAGATTGGGTTGCTGGATCAGCACCTTAGCCTCATGCAGCTTGGTCTCCGATAGATAGTGACGTGGAGAATAACCGTATACCTTGCGGAACACTTCCTGGGCATAGCCGGGACTGATCCCGAGGGAAGCCGCCACATCTTCAAGACGGAATGCTTGCTCGCCAGATTCATCTTCCCGATAAGGCTTAAACCTTGATTGAATGGCTTCCATGATGGCCTTGGCATATTGAACGGATGAAGGCGCAATTCTGGGCTCCAAACCGGTAGATATCATTTGCGAGAATATCCCGAATAGCTCAAATAAGGCAATTTGCATACGAAAACGGTCTGCTGTCGTATATTCTCCGCTTTCCTGCACCATGCCAATCCAGCTATGGACGACCTTTTGCAGCTTGGTATTCGTTTCAGTACCCGCTGGAAAAAAGAGCTGATTGCTCTTAATCATTTCCTGACGGAACAATGGATCATCGACATTAAAATGAGAGCTAAAATAGTACATGCCGTTTGGGGAAACACATTGACTCACATGCTTGAAACCCGGCGGAATAATTAAAATATCACCTTCCCCAACCGAATATAAGTTATTTTCCATAATCGTTTCCTGACGACCTTCTAAAATGAGTGCAATTTCAAAACCGATATGAGACTCCTCCGGCATGCACCAATCCGCTTGGACCCGGTGAATATGGGCGCCAAAAAATTTCACATTCCAGTCAATAATGGGCAGCCATTGGCAATCATGAAATAGAGCTGGATCAACATCAGGATTTAATATCATCAGATCACCTTCGATTAGGGCAAATTTTACACCGCTTAGACAATCTCATTGTATCTAACATTTAACTATAATAAAAGAGCGTTTACAAATGCTATAGTATAAGCTTTTATATATAAAAGAAAGCGATTGCACTGCTATTTATACGGATTATGTTGGCATATCTGTTTCTATTATCAGTACTTTATTCGTACTAGCCCGTATATGGGATGCACTTAGCGCTCCGATCTTCGGCGTGATCATTGACCGGGCCAATCTAAAGGGCGACTTGGTTCGTCTATATCTTGCACTTCGGAGCGACAGGAATTGAATTTTGCAAAATCCTAACGAACCTAATTGGAGGACGATTTGATGAAAAAGCTACTATACGGTGTTGCTTATTATGATGAGTATATGCCTTATGACCGTTTAGACCAGGATATCCAAATGATGAAGGATGCGGGCATCAACGTAGTGCGGATTGCCGAATCCACTTGGAGTACGCATGAACCGCAAAACGGCGTGTTTGATTTTACCTCTGTGGATCGGGTGCTGGACGCCATGCATAAAGCGGGCATTGAAGTCATTGTGGGGACGCCCACCTATGCCGTACCCACATGGCTGGTGAAAGAGCATCCCGATGTATTGGCGACAACACCTCAAGGTCCGGGCAAATATGGAGCTCGCCAGATCATGGACATTACGAACCCGGTGTACCTGTTCCATGCCGAGCGAATCATACGCAAGCTGATTGGGCGGGTGAGTCAGCATCCGGCGGTTATTGGCTTTCAGACGGATAACGAGACGAAGCATTACAACACAAGCGGGCCCAATGTGCAATTGCAATTTGTAAAGTATCTGCGGGAGCGGTTCGAATCGCTGGAGGAGCTAAACCGCAAATTTGGTCTGGACTACTGGAGTAATCGCATCAATAGCTGGGAGGACTTTCCTTCGGTGGTCGGAACGATTAATGGAAGTTTGGGCGCAGCCTTTTCCCAATTTCAGCGCAAGCTGGTGACGGACTTTCTGGCATGGCAGGTCGCGCTGGTGAAGGAATATAAGCGGGAGGACCAATTTGTTACGCAAAACTTTGATTTTGCGTGGAAAGGCTATTCCTTTGGCATTCAGCCGGATGTGGACCATTTCGCGGCATCGCAAGCCTTTGATGTGACTGGGGTGGATATTTACCATCCATCACAGGATGACCTGACTGGTATTGAAATTTCCTTCGGTGGCGATGTGGCACGTTCGACGAAGAATAACAACTATCTAGTGCTGGAAACGGAAGCTCAGGCCTTTACCCACTGGGTTCCCTATCCGGGGCAATTGCGTCTGCAAGCGTTCAGCCATCTGGCTTCCGGGGCCAATATGGTGGCATACTGGCACTGGCATTCCATCCATAATTCCTTCGAAACCTACTGGAAGGGTCTGCTCAGCCATGATTTTGAACCGAATCCGGTGTATGAGGAAGCACAGACCATAGGGAAGGATTTTGCAAGATTGTCTCCACATCTGGTCAACCTGAAAAAGAAAAATAAAACGGCGATTCTGGTCAGTAACGAAGCATTGACGTCGATTGACTGGTTTAAATTTAATATGAGTAGCCCGTTAAATTACAATGATATCGTACGTCGTTTGTATGACGAGTTGTATAAACTGAATATCGGGACGGATATCGTTCATCCAGGTACAGAATCGTTTGAAGACTATGATCTCTTGATCGTCCCGGTCCTCTATTCTGCCCCAGACGCACTACTGGAGAAGCTAAACCGATATGTGGAGAAAGGTGGTCATGTGGTATACACATTCCGAAGCGGATTTACCGACGAGCATGTGCAGGTAAGAACGTCCCGGCAGCCGGGCGTGATTAGCGAAGCCTGCGGCAATCATTACAGCTTGTTCGTGGAGCCGAAGAAGGTGACGCTTAAGAATAATCCTTTTGAGGTGGCACCAGAGGACAATCAGGTAGATACGTGGATGGAACTGATTACCCCGACGACTGCTGAAGTATTGGCCTATTACGATCACCCGCATTGGGGAAAATATGCCGCCATTACGCAAAACCGCTATGGTCAGGGAACAGCGACCTATATCGGCTGTGTCGTCAGTCCGGCGGTCATCCGTGAACTATTCAGCTCTGTAACCAAAAAGGCAGGAGTATGGGGACTGGATCAGGAAGCGTCTTATCCGATCATTGTTAAATCCGGCACGAATGAGCTGGGACGGACAATCCGGTACTATTTTAACTATTCCGAACAAGCAGGCTCGGTGGTATATCCGCATGGAGACGGCAAGGAGCTGATTGGGGAGCATGCGGTTACCCAAGGACAAACGCTTACATTAGAGCCTTGGGGTGTTATAATTATCGAAGAAGCGTAAATGATGCATAGTGAGCCACAACTGACTCACGAATAATATCATATAGGTATTCTCCGGGAGTATCCGGTACATGAAGCGCCCCTGCGAATTGCGGGGCGTTTTCGCATATGGCTGAATAGAGGAGTGCATCGCTATGACAACCCGAGCAGTCCGCTGGTTCCGGGCGCTGACAGCCCCGTATCGACGCAGCATTCAGATCAAGCTGATCCTGACGATGATTGTTCTATCTGTGCTGCCGGTCATTGCTGTCACGGTGCTGGCTGCGGAAAAAAGTAGAGCTTCCATGGAAGCTGAAGTAGTAGAGACGAACATGTCCAATATGAAATGGACGGGGATCTATATCAGCGACCAGCTAGATCGTCTAAATCATCTGATTTACAGCATTCAGATCAGCCCTGATCTGAGCGATTATTTGAATGAGCGCGAGCCTGACAATCTTTCAAGCCAATTTAATGCCCAGCGAAAAATGCTGAATACGATGGCGAATGTGTATTATTCGGCCGGAAGTCATGTGATCGGCATCCAGCTTTATTTGAAGCAATCGCAAACCTTGTTTACCTTCAATAGTATGCAAAATGAAATTACGACAGTGAGCGGTATTCCCCCACAGTATACCGAGATGTGGCAAGCGAATAAGGATTATTCGATTCGTCCAAGCTCTGCTGACCCGGAACGCTTTATTTTGACGCGCAGTATTCGGCGTTTTGAAGACCAGAAGCAGACGGGGGCTATTTCTTTGGATGTATTGTGGTCGCAATTCGATCAGACGCTGGGCCTGCTGGGACGAGGGGATCAGCATCAGGTGCTTATTACAGATGCAGATGGCGGGGTTATGTATCCAGCACAGGCTCGGCAGTCGCCTCCTCCTACAAGTGTGCTGTCAGCTCTTCATGACGTTAAGCCGGGCCCCGGGATGATTCAAACTGCTGAACATTATGTATTCTATAATGATCTGGATGTAGTTGGGCTGAAGCTGGTCAAAATCGTACCCACTTCCTCCATTAACCACAGCGCTTTTTCAACGATGCTGTATGGTATTATCGTCGGCGTAATTTCAATCCTGGTTTCCATCTGCATTGCCGTGTTCATCGCATGGCGGACTGCACGTCCGATTGTTCATTTGGCGCGTTCCGTACAGGAGCTGGATATGATCAAAGGACCGATTGGACAGCCAAGTACACGCCCGGATGAGATAGGGCTGCTGGAAAGAAGTCTGCATGGGATGGCAGGCCGAATTCGCGAGCATATTCAGGCGGAATACAGTATAAATTTGCAAAAAAAGACGGCTGAATTGAAAGCGCTCCAAGCGCAGATTCATCCACATTTTCTGCAAAATACGCTGCAAATGATCGGAAGTATGGTGTTTTCGCAAAAGCCGGAGGACACCTATGAAGTCATTCGGTCGCTGAGTGAGATGTTCCGTTACGTGGTACGGGAACCTCAGGATTTGGCCTCTTTACGCGCAGAGCTCGACCATGTGGGACACTATATGCGCATCCAGCAACGGCGATTTCCACAAAGATTGGTGTTTCAGGTGGAGACGGAGGAACAGGCGATGGATATTCGTCTGCCTAAGCTATCGCTTCAGCCATTGTTGGAAAACGCGTTTCAGCACGGTCTTGACCGAAAGGCGGGGGCATGGAGAATGGGGATTCGGGTGGAGATTATGAAAGAAGATGTGTGTATTACGGTTTGCGATAATGGAAACGGCATGGCCCCGGATAAGCTGGAAAAAGTACGGGCAAAGCTGGAAAACGTGTCGGAGGAACCGATCTGGGCGCAGGGTAGTCATATCGGATTGAGCAATGTGTCTTCACGCATACGGATGAATTTTGGAGTGCGCTACGGAGTGACGATAGATAGTGAGCAGGGAGTCGGTACACGTGTCACTATCCGCATTCCATTTACCTCAGCAGAGGAGGGAAAAGTATGATCAGAGTATTAATTGTGGACGATGAGCCATGGAACCGCGATATTCTAAAGACATTTGGCACATGGGAAAAACTTGGAATGTTGGTAGTGGGTGAGGCTGAAGACGGAGACGAGGCGTTCAGGCTGGTCGGAGAGTTAGCTCCCCATATTGTGATTACTGATATGCACATGCCGGGTGCGGACGGAGTGGAGCTGCTGCAAGCGCTAAATAACCATTGTCCTGATGTAAAAATCATTGTCGTGAGCGGATATGATGACTTTGCGTATGCCAAACATGCCATCCGTTACAAGGCCGTCGATTATTTGTTAAAGCCAGTCAATCCTGCAGAGCTGAATGCAGTGTTGCTCAAATGCAAAAACGATCTGGAGGTCAAGGCTGCTGAACAGCAGCAAGAAGCGACGGAGCTGGATTATGAGTTTTTTCACAAGCTGACCCGGTATAAGCAACTGCTGCGTCTTTATTTTAATGAGTTGAACCGTGACGGGGTGAACATAACTTGTAGGCAGGTTATGCAGGAGCTGGAGAGTTATGGAGCACCAAGTCCACATATGCTGGGCAGGCTGGTGCAGGAGCTTCTTTCCCTGCTAAAAGAGCTCGCAGCGGATAACGGGCTGGGTACTTCTACGGCAAAGGCAGGATTCCCACTGTCGCAGGATGCCGTATCCTCTGTAGAACATGCGCTGGAATTCGTATCGTCGTGCTATGTTCAGGAACTGGATCAGCTCATTCGGCAGCGGAAATACAAAAACAAACTGAATTTAGAAGAAGTACGGCGATATATCGACAGTCACTTTGCTGGGCCGATTACACTGGAGCAGTTGGCAAAAAACTTTTTTGTGAGCAAAGAGTATATGAGCAAGGTATTTAAGCAGGAGTATGGTCAAAATGTAACGGACTACATTGTAGAGCGAAGAATGGAAAAGGCGCGGGAATGGCTGGTCAATAAACAGATTTCAATCAAAGCAGTCGCGGAGATGGCAGGATATGAGGATGTGTCTTATTTCTATCGGGTATTTAAAAAGCATTTTGGCATGGCACCCGGTGAAATGAGGAAGGAAGTTTAAAAAAGTCCAATCCAATAAGCTAAGGGTGTCCAATGGCAGAAGTGACCTCTCATTCTATAATGAAAGCGTATACAAAACGAGCAGTACAAAGGAATTTGGCCTTTATGAAGTTTGCACAGAGCTGAATAGAGGTTGAAGACCGGCGGCATAGCTGCTTTGAATAACAACTGATTTGCAGATGGGCAACGGTTATTTTCAAAATAGGGGAGGTCATTTTTCATGAAAATGTGGAAATGTGTATTGAGCACGATGCTGGTTGGCACGTTATTGGCCGGGTGTGGAGCGAATTCTTCAGGCAGTGACAGCAACGGTTCCGGTGGAGACGGCAAAACGGTGAATCTCAAAATGTTTATTGCTCAGCCCCGTTTGAAGGAGCACTACGATAAATACATTAATGCTTTCGTAGCGAAAGAGAAGAAAGATAAAAATATCGACGTTACGGTGCAACTGGAGATGCCGCCTGCTGACAACGCCGCACAAATTTTGAAGACAAGACTTGCATCCAACGATGCGCCGGACGTATTTGCATTGCACGCGGTGAATGAAATTCCTCCGTTTTATAAAGCGGGCTATTTGGAGGATTTGTCCGGTCAGCCTTTTGTTAACAAATTGATGGATAGTGTGAAGCCTTCGGTGACAACCAAAGACGGAAAGGTCGTAGCGGTTCCTTTGGAGACGATCTCATGGGGCTATTTGTACAATAAAAAGATATTTAAGGATTTGGATTTGCAGCCGCCGGGAACGTTGACCGAAATGAAGGCTGTGGTCGAGAAGCTGAAAGCGAATAATGTGAAACCGTTCCTGTTGTCTTACAAGGAATCCTGGATTCCACAGCTGTTCGTGCCTCTGACAGCAGGTGCGATGATGAACACACAGAATAAAGATTTTATCGAACGGATGAATCAGGACCAAGGCTCCTTTTCCGAAATGAAGAGCATGTTCGATATTATTGATCTGGTGAATAGCAACGGTACTGACAAGGCGCTGGAAATCGGCGGGGATGATGGATCGGCTGCGTTTGCTTCGGGTAAAGCGGCGATGTGGATTCAGGGACCATGGTTTGCGGAAACGATTTTAAAATCTGATCCGAAGATGGATTTTGGGGTAGCAGTGCTGCCGATCAATGACGATCCCAATGCGACATTGATCAATTTGTCCACTTCGACTTCGCTGGCTGTATCCTCCACAAGCAAGAACAAGGAGGTTGCGCTCGATTTTGTTAACTATGTGCTGGATGACAAGGATTCTAGCGCGTTCTATGAAGCATTGAAATTTAACCCGATCTCCAAAGTGCATACGTTTAAAAGCTATCCTTGGGTTAATGACGCTACCGAATACGTAAAAGCAGGCAAGTCGTACCAAGATCCATCTATCCCGCAAGCGGTTAAGGACGAGGCAGGCAAATCGCTACAATCCTATTATGCTGGTCAGCTCACGCAGGATGATGTCATTAAGGCGCTGGATAAGGCATGGAAATCGTATAACAAAGTGAACAAGTAACGGTAACCTATAGAATTACACCAGGAGGGAGAGACTCCATGCCTTTTAAAATCTATAAAAAATACGTCATGCTACTGGCGTTTACGGCTCCGGCGCTGATCTTTTATGCTATCTTCCTGCTCATTCCAACGATCAGCGGCATGTACTACAGCTTTACAGACTGGAACGGATTGAATCCCAATTACAGCTTTATCGGCTTGGGGAACTTTGTGGAATCGTTGAAGGAAGACCCCGATTTTCTCAATTCCCTTTGGTTTACTCTTAAATACGTATTAGTGATGATTGTGCTGCAAAATGTACTGGCACTGGCTCTGGCAGTGTTGATTGAGTCGCGTACACGTACCAAAGGATTTTTCCGGACGATATTTTTCATGCCCAATATGATCAGTACCATTATTAGCGCATTTATGTGGACCTTCGTTTTTTCTTCCGTGCTGCCACAGATCGCCGAAAAGACGACTATCGCCTTTTTGGGCCAATCGTGGCTGGGCGATCCGAAAGTATCTTTCTTCTCTATCATTATTGTGTCGCTCTGGAATGGTGTCGGCTATATGATGATCATCTATCTGGCTGCGCTTCAAGGTGTACCACAAAGCTTGAAGGAGGCTGCTATTATTGACGGGGCGAACGCATTTCAGACATTACGAAGCGTAACGATGCCGATGATTACTCATGCGATTACGATCTGTTTCTTCCTGACGCTGAATGGTGCCTTCAAGGTGTACGAGGTCGTATACGGACTGACTGGCGGGGGGCCGGGGCGCAGTACACAGGTGATTACGATGAACATTTATGAGGAGGCGTTCTCCAACAACTTCCGTTATGGTTATGCGAGCGCCAAATCTGTTATTTTGTTCGCGATCGTTCTTATTTTCACCCTGATTCAGTTGCGCGTCATGAAGAAGAGGGAGGTGGAGGCATGAGGCTGAAGAAAGCCAATTCCTTACTGATTACGCTGATTTTGTGCGTGGGCGCTGTCGTGTCCTTCTTCCCAATCTACATGGCGGTAATTAACTCGCTTAAAACACAGGGTGAGATGTTTGCATCCTTTACGGCGCTGCCGACGAAGCTTCACTTTGAAAATTACAGTCAGGCTTTTCATCAGACTCATTTGCTGAACAGCGCTCTTAATTCCACGATTATTTCTTTTATCGGCATTGGTGGCATTGTGATCTGTTCGGCACTGGCAGGCTACAAGCTGTCTCGTACACAGGGGAAACTGAGCAGTGCGATTTTCTTCCTGTTTGTCGCATCGATGCTGGTGCCGTTTCACTCTATTATGATACCGCTTACGCGAATGGCGAAAGATTTGTCCGTTCAAGGCAGTACGTACGGCTTGGCCCTGATCTATATCGGCTTGGGTGTGAATATGGCGATCTTTTTGTATCATGGATTCGTCAAATCCATCCCGCGTGAGCTGGAAGAATCCGCACAAATGGACGGCTGTAATGAGTTCCAAACGTTCTTTCGCATTATATTTCCTTTGCTGCTGCCGATCACAGTTACCATCGCGATTTTGGATTTTCTGTGGATTTGGAACGACTTTTTGCTTCCATTGTTAATGCTGACGGATGTGAACCATTACACTCTGATTCTCTCGACCAATACGCTGTTTGGAGAGTACAACAAGGATTGGTCGCTTATTTTGGCCGCACTCGTACTGACCTCTATCCCGGTTATCCTGATCTATGCATTCTTCCAGAAATTCATTATGGAGGGCATCGCAGAGGGAGCGGTTAAGGGATAACTGGAGACGGCGGGCAGTCAGATGGTACTTCCCATCGCCCTCATGACATAAATATCCCCAACGCTAACACGAAAACCTTCCTATGAATAAGGAAGGTTTTTTGTGATTCAGTTTTTTTCTCGCCAACGTTTCAATAAAAAGATGGGAAGGGTTACAAACAAAATTGCAAAGGCTACAATGATCCACCACTGAGGGTCAATGATATACAACACGACTCCGATCAGCAGAACTGTTGTTATTATGAAAATTCTCACTTTCAACATTGTTCTCTTACTCACCCTAGCTTCTAATTTTGGCAACGTTATGAGGGAGATTGCAGTTAACGCAGCAAAAAATATGGAGGTAAATGAATTATAGATAATATCATCTCCTTGATCTAATTACCCACCCAGGATTGTTCGGAATTAATGTGATAAAACAGAAACCCCCCGCTAAGGAAGGCTTTTGTTTTGGAACGACGCACATCCAACGTTACTTCGAGAAAATACTTATAATAAAAAATAAAAGCGAAATGATGATCAAAGTTAGATATATACTGGAAACCCGTTTTCCGATCGTAGCTCCAAACTCTTTAGGATTTTTATATCCAATGACTAAACTGGGAATAAAAAAAATACTGGATAGAAAAATGGTGTAGTGAAACCTAGTATTATCAACACTGTTAGACCAGGCGGGCAATCCTAAAAAGGAAAGCAACTGGTCTCCCAATATGTAATTGCCAAATTCGAAAGAAACAGCCATACCAAGAAGAGATAAAAGCAGTGAAAGTGATCCCCAACCTATTTTTTTTCTGTTTTTTCTCAACAATTCAAAGATAATTAGTAAAATTACAATTGCTTGTATGCTGTAAGTCAACATGATTGAAAACATGAAGAACCTCCTTGAACATCAGAATTAAATGATAAGATGTCAATTTCGGGAATGAGTATACCATTTTATGGAATGTTTTCATATGCCTTTCAATACAGCGATCGTATGATCAAATGGAACGCGAAGCGGCCTTAGCCATACAATATTTCATCTGAATGTAAAAGGAGATGATTATGTTGGCTACCTTCTCGGCCGCGCTTCAAGTGAAAAAGCGGATGGCCAAGCGAGTCTTAAAAATGTCCGGTGTCCACGGCATTGGCGTAGGATACAGGGACCCTGCCCATCCTAAAAAGGGAGCCGCTGTCATTGTGTATACGGACCGTCTAGCGTCGGCCTCTACTGGACTCCTGTCGGCCACCGCCTTAGGAAAGAAAACGAACGTTCCAGTCCGAATTGTAAAAACTGGAAAGATCAGAGCCAATGCCACGGACTACAAAGTGCGCATACGCCCGGTCATCGCCGGCTACAGTGTCGGGACGATTGAAGGCTCCGGTTCAACCGGACTCATCGTTGCCCCAACTGGAGCGCCGGCGACGCGTTATCTTTTTAGCAATAACCATGTCCTCAATCCCTCCAATACAGACAATCGGGAGGCTACAATACAGCCAGGCGGAGCCGATGGGGGGACGGTTACTCAGGATCGTATGGGAAGGCTGTATCGTTACGTACGCTTGAATCCCACCGGTATAAACCTGATTGATGCGGCGCTTTCGCTTCCGACCCGCAACAACCTGCTCAATCCGCGTTACGCTACGGTAGGAGCGATTCCAGGTCATGTTACCGCATATCGCATAGGAGAAAGATTGAAGAAGGTTGGGCGTACGACCGGACGGGTCAATGGCACGGTAGAGTCCGTCTATACGGACCTGCAAATCAATTATGGCGGAGAGTTGGGCCTGCTGACCTTCGAAGATCAGACGGTTATTAGAGGTACGACTCCCGTATCACTACCTGGGGATTCTGGCTCTGTATGGCTCAGACAGTCAGATAATTATGCAGCTGCGGTCAACTATGCAGGCACGGCAGATGGTCGCTTATCTATAGCCTTTCCGGTGCAGTGGGCGATGCAGGTATTCAACACACGGGTAGCCCGCCCCAACGGGGCAGGCAGGGTGCTCAGGGTAGATACAGGTTCTTCCCCTCGCTCCTATACTAGGCAGCTCACCAGTGAGGAACTGGTTCGCTTAAGACCAAGAACGACACGCATTAGACGAAGCTAAACGCCCTACAGATGGAAAAGCTGCCGCTGATCGTCCCAATAAAGCGGTCGCTTTAAAAGCTTTCCGAAGGACTGCTTGCTTCGGAAGCATCATCTCCCCGGATTTCTCCCCTGATTATAGACTTAACTTAAGTAATCCGGGGGTGGAGCTAATATAGCAAGAATCATTCACGATACCAATCATTTACGACGATAATGATTCACGACGCAAATCATTCACGGTACAAATCATTCATAATCTAAAACGTTAACGGCATGAATGAATACATTCTAATCTGCTCCTTCAGCATATGAATGGGCTCCCACATCATGGGCTGTAATGGTGCTGCTTGCCGAGGCCAAGCCCCGGATTTCCTGAGCGGTTAGGGCTCTGTTGTAAATAATCAGTTCATCCACTGCACCGTTCAGGTAGGGATCATCAAACTGGGATTTCCCAATATAGTTCCGATCTGTCAGTCCAAGGCTGGAAGGATTGAGCGTCATGTTCGTGTTACGCGTCGCCTCTACACCGTCCAGATACATCATTCCAGTATTGCCTGACAAAGTCACGGCGACATGCTTCCAAACCCCTGTTGCCAGCTCTGGCGCATTCAACTGTTGTTCCTCTCCGTTCCCCGAGACGGTGATAGCAAAGCGCATACCGGTTCCCTCGGCTTTGGGTGTCAAAAACATATACCGATTCGTGCCTGCTCCAAAATCAAACAGGCGTGCCCAGCCGTTATGCGTGTTCACCCGTACCCACGCGGCAATCGTAAAGTCATTTAGACTGCTAACGATACCACCGGGCAGGCTAGCATAGGCGTCTGTACCGTTAAAGTGCAGGGCATTGCCTTTCCGTCCAGCTCCCCACGCACCTCCATTTACACTGGCCTGCTGTCCATAACCTGACGAATCGGCTGCGGTAGATCCGGCCGTTTCGTCAAATTCATAACGGGCTACAATATCTCCGGCGGGAGACGGGTTGTCTGTACTCGACTGGATACGGATATCATAGTTGGCTGCCGTACCGATATTCAGTCTGACCGTGGTCGTAGAGCTGTTAGCAGCCGTGACTGATCCGTTTTTTGTGCCGTCTACGAGCACGTCATACGTACCTGCCGCAAGTCCGGTCAAGCTCATAACGGTGGTGTGAGTCGTGCCTGGGGTCATGTTTTTCAGCTTCAGGCGGATGCTGTTCTTGGACTTAGACACGATGGCCGAGCTATATTGGTCCCGATTCAGCTCCAAACTCAGCTTTTGGGTGATCAGATGCAGTCGCTGGAATACACCGTCCTTTGGAGTGATCGTGTAGCTGTTACTGCTTTCTGTAACGTCACAGCCATAGCCGAACAAGCCGAATATTGGATCTACAGCAACATCCGAGCTTAGGATTTTAATGGCTCCAAATAGCCCCAGGTCGGCTTCCCCGGACATCCCGCGCCATCCGTTAAAGAGGGGGCCGCCGTCCAGACCGAGTGCGCCATAATTGCCCTTGCCCGCCTGATATGTCCACGATACCGCCCCGATATTGGCAGGATCAGAGCTGATCTGTCCCGAGTTAATCGCCCCGATGTTCGCCAGCTTGGCGGCATAGGACAGACGCTGATCCACTTCGGGCTTGGACGAATGCCGACGTGTCCAGTCATCCATCGCATAGCCGGCCAGTGAAGTGGTGTACTGGAAGTTCCACCAATTCTCTCCGGTGATGGTGACCGGATCGGCGTAATAGTACCAGACAGGCATATGACCGCGTGCAGCACGCGTTTTGGCGTTGATTTTGCTCATCATGGTCGTGTTGTTGTTCATTTTGGCGAGTGTATATACGGCTTCTTCACCTGTGTTGTCATAGTTATACTCAGAGCCATAAGGATAGGTGGTGTTTTTGAAATTGTTGTACTTGGTAGCCATTTTGGCAATCAGGTCGTTAGCCTCGGTGGTCAAGCCTTCTTCCTGAAGCGCTTTAATCATATCAGGTGTAGTTAGCTCACCCATGAGTCCCGTGTTCCAATTATAAGCAACAGGGCCTTCATACAACGCTTTAAAAATACGATAAGCACGTAGCAAATATGTGTTTTTGCTATTGCGATAGCTGATCAGGTTGGGATACAGCTTGGCAAGTTTATACATGCTAAAAAATGTATTATAAATGTGCGGATAGGCATAGCCCCGGTACGTTGGTGTCGTATTAGGCTGGGGCATCAGGAAATCAGGAACCAGATAATCGGTATGATGGCCTTCCATCAAATTCGTCCAGATGGCCACCTCCAAATAATCATCGACTGCCTTGATTTCAGATGCTACGGGCTTCTGAACGTTTTTCTCCGCCAGAAACTGGCCGTGAGTTAGTCCCCAATCATCACCCCAGCCCCAGTAGCCAGCAAAGCTGTTTCGTTTGGCCTTGTATTGCATCATCCAGTCATCAAAGACCTTGTCCCTCAGGTCGCCCGGCACGTTCCATTGGGTGCTGTTGACCATGAAGGTAGAGTGACGCTGAAGTGCAGCTTCGACTGGCTCGATGGCATAGAACTGGAGAACGGTTTTTTCGCCGTTACCATAGTTTACAGTAATATTGTTATGTCCCAGTCGTCCCAGTGTAAGTTCATATATTTTATGGTTTGTAGGGGCTGTTTCCAGATAGCTGATGGTCGTTTCGGACGGATATTGCGCTGTGACAGAGGTAATGGATTTGCTGGTATGCAGATCGAATTTGGCCTTGAGATTGGTCGGGAAAATCATACCCGGAACCACGGTCACATCCACATGTCCCTCACTGTACAGCCTGTCCTTTACAGCCTGCTCGTCCGCTACTTTATAAAATTTAAAGGCATACGTTTTACTTTCACCAGGAGCCAGCGACAGACTGGTGCTTCCGAGATAACCACGGTTGGTGCTCTTGATGACATTGGAGTGGATATAGAACACATTCAGTCCTTCGGACCAGCCGCCTTGCTCCATAGCCCAAGTGCTGCCGGGATGCTCCTCAGTTCTCCAATGGTCCTGATATTCGAGACCAGCACCCGTTGAGGCATCAGGGATTAGCAGTACATACGGTCCGATGCCGCTAGGTCGTCCGGCGGTAATAAAGGAGCTATTATGGCCTACAAAGGAGTGTGAGAGTACTCTGGTTTCATAAATTTGTTGATTATTGCCACCGGACCAGTACTCGTTAAATGGAAGCGGCAGTCCCCAATCTCCGATCTCCAGCGTTTGATTAGAGGTGTTTGTTACTTTCATTTGCCAATGCAAATAGTCGTTAACCAACGAATAAGTTTCATGTAAAATGAAATTACGTATTCCCTGATTGTTTGATGAATTCTGATAGGTTACCTGGACACTGTTTCCAGAAGAGGTGATCTGGCGCGCATCAGCAGAATTACTTGTCCATGCCCGAGTCCACGCTCCGTTGCCGAGACGATAGGTGAACATGAGTTCACCCAGCCACTGATGATCCGACGTATTCTGTTTAGGTGCGTTGGAGTTGTTCATGACATAGTTGGTATTAAAAGTGTCCCCTACCAGCCGTAAGGAAGAGAGATCGCCGTAATCTCCGACAGAGATGGAGAACACTTGATTAGATAGTTGTACTGCCATGCTATCAACCTCCTAACAAAGGTTCGTGAGCGTGCTCACTACGTTAATATATGTGTGAGAAATACTTTTGCTACCCTATGTATGAGAATTGATAGAAAATAGATTCATATAAATGTCCTAGAGGGGCGCTCAATCGTGGAGGTAGAGGTATTATGAAAATTAAAATGGAGTTGCCGAAGATTCCTGTCGACTTGCCCGTATTAAATGAAGAAATGTATTCCTTACGATCCAAAGGCGAATATCGTATGGGGTCTGTAGAAGATATGATTTTGGATAATGTGGAAGCGGTTAAGGTTTCATTAGAGAAGATGACTTTTAAAAATGTAACGATCATGGAATCGTCATTGCCGGAAAGTGAATGGACAGACGTCATTTTTGATAAATGCGATCTGTCTAATGTTCATTTTTCCGGTTCCTTTATCCATCGGGTAGAGTTCAGGAACTGCAAATTGCTTGGAACAGACTTTTCCAGAAGCAGGCTCCAAAACGTTCGTTTTTCGGATTGCTTAGGGGATTATTCGATGTTCCGTTTTGCTAATTTTAAGCAAGTTGGTTTTGAAGATTGTTCTTTAATAAGTGCCGATCTGTATCATTTAACACTACAAAAAACCTTTTTTAACCGTTGCAATCTGGATCAAGCGGTGCTATCCGGGTCCAAGCTCAAAGGGATTGATCTGAGCGATTGCGAATTTGATGGGTTACAGGTGGATATAGAAGATTTGAATGGCTGCATCATTTCACCGCATCAGGCTTCATCATTTGTAGGGCTGTTGGGGCTAGTGATTAAATAAGGGATTCCTCACTGATTTTTATTACGGCCCCATGCCTGGCGCAGACGTTTAATATGATGTTTGCTTATCATCCGTAAGGGGTCTATGTTCCGCCCATAACAAAAAAAGAAGATCCGCCTAAGCGGATCTCTTGCATTTATTGATAGCTTATTTTTTTTTAATAACCGGCCGTACAGGCTTCGTTGTCAAGACATTAAGCGCGTCACGCACTTCAGTGGCGAAAACAAGCGGCTTTTCTACTTTTTCGAAGTGGATGTACCAGAGATTGGGGTTATCGAATAGCCAGTGATTGTGCAGTGCCGTTACTTTGACACCATGTTTACGAAGTCGAGAAATAAATGGATTAATTTCTGCGGTCAAAATCACGGTTTCACCAAGACATAATCCTTTTCCGTTACGGCCAATACTTTCGAAAGAAAAAGCTTGGGGTATTGCAAGAAAGGATCTGGTCTTTTTCCCTAAAATGATCGGCTTGATGTTATTTCTGACTGTAGATGCAGTACAAACTCCGTTAATGATTTGAGGTGTTGCTTTTAATATAGCTGCAAACTGTCTACAAAGCGGACTAATTGCCATTTCTCTCACTCCAATTCATTTGAATTACTAGCATCATATGAAAAAGTAAGGGAATGGGAAGGGTAAGTCTTCTTTATCATTAGTCTAATTTGCTATATACAAAGTACGAATGGAGCACCCTTTTAAAGCCTCAGCTTTGCTCCGTGATACTCATGTTTGATACTGTCCCATGCCTGGCGCAGACGATTAAACCCTTCAATAATTTGTTGCTCCGTTAAATGGGCAAAGATAAAGCAGGCTGATGGAGATCCCGGTGTCAGTTGGTAATCGGCGGCATCACGCCATGTGACTCCGTAAAATTGTGCTGTCTGCATCAAATGATGATACTGGGCAGACTCATGCTTCCAGATGGCATAGGCATGTAGTCCGCAATCGTTCTGATGCCAGTGAAACAGTTCACTTAACTGCTGTATTTCACGCTGAAACACGTCGTAGCGTGATCTGTATATTCGAGTCATCCGACGCACATGGCGTACATAGTCGCCGCGCATCATAAAACGTGCTAGTGCGCGCTGTTCCAAGCGGGCAGGCGGCAGGGGATCATATAGTCGTTTGGCAGCTGTCAGCGCTTGGGCCAATTCAACGGGCAGAATCGCAAATCCGAGTCGAAGGCTGCTGAACATGCTTTTGGAAAAGGAACCGACATAGATCACACATTCCGCGCGATCCAGTGCTTTTAACGGCTCAATGGGTCGTCCTGCCCAGCGGAATTCACTGTCATAATCGTCCTCAATGATCCACGCACCTTTGGATACTGCCCATTGCAAAATATGTTGACGACGTGCTAGTGGCAACACAGCACCCGTTGGAAACTGTCGTCCCGGCGTAACAAACAACAATTTGGAATCCCAATCCTGTGGGACAATTCCTTGTTGATCCATTTCAGCAGCATGTATCTGTCCGCCTGAGGCAGTAACTGCACGATAGATGCCGGAATAACAGGGATTCTCCAATACAATTCGATCTTGTTCATGAATAAGCAACTGACTTAATAACGTGATCACTTCCATGGAACCACTGCATAATACGACTTGATCCGGGGTAGCCGTTATTCCGCGTGTTCTGCCAACATGATGGCAAATCGCTTCGCGCAGCCATTCATCACCGTTCACTGGTGCAGTCGTCGTATCAGCCGAGGGCTTTTGCAGATCTTTTCCAGCGGCAGTCATTGCGCTTTTCCATGCGATCTGTGAATTGCCCTCCAATACAACTTCTCCTGCCTGGAAAGAAATCAAAGGCGGTTGCGCACTGTCTCTATCTGTAGCAGAAGCAGGAGACGACTGTAAGTTTCGTTCCCTTTCGATCTGCATGATTCGTTGTCCCCATGCTGATAGAGCAGGGGCTTTTTGTTTTGCGACAGGTGAATTTTGGTTCTGCTGGCTGATTAGAGATTTGTCGGGCAGCGTCGCTGTCTGTTGCATAACAAAGGTTCCTCTGCCTACTGTCGAATCTACATATCCTTCTGCCAACAGCATATCGTATGCTTCTTTAACGCTCCCTCGCGAAATTCCATACATCACAGCCAGATCACGAGTGGAAGGCAGACGCGTACCACTGGCAAGGGAACCATTGAGGATTCCCTCACGAAGAGCATGATACAATGCCAAATATTTTAAATGATACTTTTGAAGCGCACGCTGATAAGCAATTGTAATATCCATACTCTTCTCCTTCGATTGGACCACTCATTTTCGTTCATATTGGATCTTTTTATGAATCCATTTTCAACATAATCTGAAATGTATCATTGGTCAATAGATGGAAGGAGAGTTCCCTGTGAGAAGAAAAGAATTTACGGTGGCAGAACAAGAGGAAATAGAGCAGTTTCTGAGCGAGGTCAGTTTCGGATTTTTAGGCATGAACAGCGAGGATGGTTTTCCGCGTGTGGTTCCCTTGAATTTCGCTTATGGAAACGGCGTTTTTTATATTCATGGCAGCCGTGCTGGAGAAAAGATGGAACGGATGAAAGAGGATAATCGGGTTACTTTTTCAGCCGCCAAAGAATATGCGCTCATTCCGTCTTATTTTACGGATGAACATATGGCATGTCCTGCGACATCATTTTTTAAAAGTATTACCGTGCGTGGTCATGCGGAGCATGTAGTGGATTTGGAAGAAAAAGCATCGGCCTTTTCCATTTTTATGAGTAAGCTGCAACCGGAAGGCGGGTATGACACGATTGATGCCAGCGATTCTCGGTATGCTTCACGCTTGAAAGGGGTCGCTCTGCTCAAAATTGTACCAGAGGAATGGACTGCCAAGTTTAAATTCGGTCAAAATGTCAAAGATCAGGAACGTCAGCAAATTATCGATGGCTTGCAACAACGGGGGCTGGATGATGATCTGACAACGATTGAGATGATGCGCAAATATTGTCCTCATCACTGAGCGTAATAAATTCCTGCTCGCTCACCATCAGATTGGTTAATTATACCTTGTAGGCAGATGCCCTTGATTTTCCAAAACTTTCAGTCCTTCTGTATTAGGACTTTTGAAGGACAGGTATATATCATCCTCAAGCCCGTTGTTCTTACTGCAAAGGAACTTTATAATACGATAGATTTGTGGCGTAAGGGGGCAAGACCGTGACGAGAGCAGGAGTCAGAAGTCGGGAAAGTCGAAGGTTGTTACTGGAAGCGGGGGCTGAAGAGTTCGCTCAGACGGGGTTTTATCAGACTAAGGTAAGTTCGATCGCGGCACGTGCAGGATTGACGCAGCCGGATTTTTATATTCATTTTGAAAGCAAGGAACAAATGTATGAGGAGCTTGTGGAGAGCTTTCGTACTTTGGTGAATGATACGGTACAAAGCATGAAGATTGGCCCAGACCTAAGCGAGGCTGAAATTTTGAGACGGGGACAAGTGTTTCTGGAAGCTATTTTTCGCGTGTTGTCTAACAATCCGGCGATCACTCGTGTCGGGTTTTACCAGGCGGCAGACTCGGTGCGCATTAAGGCGGAAATGGCCGAGCATATTAAAAAGCATCTGCTGGCGGCGCAACGATGGGGCTCCTGCCGTGAGGAACTGGACCCTGAGCTGACAGCAGAATGCGTGATCGGCTTGATTGAACGGCTGACGTTAACTAAATTGCTACCTGGACGTGAAAGTCCGTCTGTGCTTGCCAAGCAGGCACGAAACCTCCTGTATCACGGCATGCTCGGGTCCGAAGAATAACAGACTATACAATCCTAACCTAGATTTGGGCGGCAGGCGCGGCATTTGTCCCTATCGTGAATGATGGCATAAGCATAAGATGCTTTTGTAAACCATGAAGGGAGGAATCACCATGTCTGGAGTAGGCGCTGGTTATGGAGCTTTTACATCTACAGGAGCGATTCTGGTACTTTTCATTCTGCTCGTTATTATTTCCAAAGCATTTATCATCTAATTAGTAGCTCAAGGATTTAAAATTCGGGAGATTTGCTGGAATCAGTAGGGAGGAGGAATACGAAATGGGTGAAGTAGATAGAGGTTGTGGCGGTTGTAACATGTTCACCTCCACTGGTGTTATTCTGGTTCTCTTCATTTTACTGGTTATCATCACTCGTACTTGTTTCATCTAAAGCTATATTCATGGGCTTGAGCACCGATGCTCGGGTCTATGACCGTGCAAGCCAAACTAGGAACCGTCTCCAATAGAGGCGGTTTCTTTTTTATATAAAAGTTTACGTTGACGTTAACGTTATAGAGGCGTAGTATTTATATATAATCTTTTTCATAAGGTGGGTGTCATGGTTACGTATAAAATTGATGAGGTCGCCAAGCAAAGTGGTCTGACGAAGCGAACCATTCGTTATTATGAGGAAATCGGCTTATTGCCCTCTCCGCAGCGCAGTGAGGGGAATATGCGTCTGTATACGCAGGAGGATGTGGATTTACTAAAAAAAATAGTAAGTGCCAAGGAAGTACTTGGATTCTCCTTGCAAGAGCTTCAGCGTTACATGTCCGCAGCGGAAATGCTCAAAGGTCAGCGGGAGGAATATCGCGAGCGAACAGAGCATTTGCAACCGAACGAGCGACGGGCCATGTTGGAGGATATGGAAAGTACATTGAACGAACAGTTGGAATTAATGGAGGGAAAAATCAACAGCATCCGTATGCTCCAGACTGAGCTGGAGGAGTTGCGGGTTAGGGTGCGTGAACGCAAGGTTCTTCTGGATGAGGAACTTAATCACGACCCGTCATAACAAGAACATTTACATTCAGATGTGGAGGTAACATCATAATATGAGTTCACAACATGCATTACCTGAAGAGTTAAAAGAACGCTCAGGCTTGCTGTCTCAACCGAAAGCGGTATGGGCAGTCGCCTTTGCTTGTGTTATTTCATTTATGGGTCTGGGATTGGTCGATCCGATTCTTCCGGCCATTGCTGATCAGCTTCATGCTACGAAAAGCCAAGTGTCATTGCTGTTCACCAGCTACAATCTGGTAACAGGCGTTGCGATGCTGATTACGGGCGTTGTATCTAGTCGATTGGGTGTCAAATGGACACTACTAACCGGGATTTTGTTTATTATTGTGTTTGCCGGACTGGGCGGCACAGCCAATACAGTTGGCGGAATTGTGGGCTACCGGGCAGGCTGGGGTTTGGGGAACGCTTTGTTTATCGCAACAGCGTTGTCTGCGATTGTAGGTCTGTCCACTTCTGGAACAGCTAAAGCAATTATTTTGTATGAAGCGGCCTTGGGCCTTGGGATTTCAGTGGGTCCGTTGCTGGGCGGTGAGTTAGGTTCCATTTCCTGGCGCGGTCCGTTTTTCGGTGTAGCCGGACTGATGGTAGTGGGATTTTTGTTCATTACGTTTATGCTGCCTTCGATTCCAAAGCCCAAAAAACGCGGTTCCATTGCCGATCCGTTCAAAGCGCTCAGCTATCCGGCTTTGCTCACGCTCGGTATTGTAGCGTTGTTATATAACTTTGGATTTTTTACGTTGATGGCGTATTCTCCATATGTAATGAATCTGGACGAGCATGGTTTAGGTTATGTGTTTTTTGGCTGGGGAATTATGCTGGCCTTTACCTCGGTGTTTGTAGCACCGAAGATTCAAGCACGCTTGAGCGTGGTATCTTCCATTAGTATCATGCTAACGCTGTTTGCCATTGATTTAGGTGTTATGGCGATTGGGACGATAGCTGGTTCGCCAACGACTGTCATTGTCGCCGTCATTGTAGCTGGTATTTTTCTGGGAATTAACAATACATTGATTACAACTGCTGTTATGCAGGCTGCTCCAGTGGAGCGCTCGACAGCATCTGCGGCCTACAGCTTCATGCGGTTTTTGGGCGGGGCAATTTCGCCGTGGCTTGCAGGGAAGCTGTCAGAGTGGTACTCAGCAGAAACCCCGTTTTATTTTGGAGCATTGATGGTACTGATTGGTGTAGCTGTGCTGATCGTACGTCGTCGACATATGCAGGATATTCAAGTGGATGCACACTAAAATTGGACTTCTGAGGAGGAAAAGAGTATGAGCGAGTACAAACATATTCTAGTCGCGATTGACGGTTCGGAACACGCGATGAAGGCGTTGGAGACAGCCAAAACGTTGTCTAAGCAGCTTCAGGGGAATCCGCATCTGACTGTATTGCATGTAAACCCGGCTTTATCCATGAATGAGCCGCCGGTTGGGGTTGATGTGGATGAGCGGATCGAAGAGGAAGGTCGTCATATCTTAGAACCTGCATCCGACTATTTGAAGGACGAGGGTATTTCTTACCGTATGCTGGCGGGTCACGGTGATCCGGCCAGTGTCATTTGCGAAAGTGCAAAGCAGGAAAAGACGGATTTGATCATTATGGGGACGCGGGGCAAAGGACTTGTTTCCGAAATGATACTGGGTAGCGTGAGCCATCAGGTGATTCAGCATGCACCTTGTCCGGTGTTGACGGTAAAATAGATGGTAAAAGGAACGTTGATATCAAGAGAAGGAGGGAAAAGCATGCAGCAGCATTTATTTATTGGTGGAGAATGGAAAGCTGCTTCATCGTACACGACGTTGAAATCACCGTATTCCGGGGAAATCATTGCTGAGGTGGCAGAGGCCACGTCAGAGGATGCCAAGGCTGCTATTCAAGCGGCCTCTGATGCACGCTCGGAGATGCGGGCCATGCCAGCGCACCAGCGGTCAGCCATTTTGGAGAAGCTGGCTAACCTGCTGGAAGAGCGGCGTGAGGATGCAGCGCGCATCATTGCACGTGAAGCGTCCAAACCATGGAAGGCTGCGCTGGCGGAGGTTGATCGGACGGTGCAAACCTACAAGTTCGCAGCTGAAGAAGCCAAACGGATTCACGGGGAAACCATTCCGCTGGATGCCGCACCGGGCGGCGAGGGTCGTATGGCCTACACGCTCAAAGAACCAGTAGGGGTAGTCGGAGCTATTACACCATTTAACTTCCCGATGAATCTGGTCGCTCATAAAGTGGGTCCCGCGCTGGCAGCAGGCAATACGGTCGTATTAAAGCCTGCGGAGCAGACGCCGTTGTCGGCTTACTTGATTGCGGAGCTGCTGGAGCAGGCTGGATTGCCTGCGGGCGCTCTTAACGTGATCAGCGGCGATGGTAAAACCATTGGCGACGTACTTGTCACTGATTCACGCGTCAGCTATATCACCTTTACCGGTAGCCCGGCGGTTGGTACAGAAATTCGCTCCAAGGCCGGCTTGAAGCGGGTCACGCTGGAGCTGGGTTCCAACGCGGCCGTTATTATCGACCGTGATACCGATGTGGACGCGGTCATCGACCGCTGTGTGAGTGGAGCTTTTGCCAATCAGGGACAGGTGTGCATATCGGTTCAGCGTATTTACGTTGTTGATGAACTGTATGATACCTTTGTATCCCGATTTATAGAAGCGACTCAACGTTTAAAAATTGGAGATCCGCTAGAGCCGGACACGGATGTATCCGCGCTTATTTCAGCCAAGGATGTCGAACGTGTCCGTGAGTGGCTGGAAGAAGCGGTTCAAGCAGGTGCGAGGATCGCTCTGGGTGGCCAAGCCAAGGGAGGTATTTTGGAGCCGACGGTTTTGCTTAATGTGGACCCGACTTCCAAGGTGTCCTGTCGTGAAGTGTTTGCCCCGCTTGTGCTGATTCATTCTGTTAGCTCTATAGATGAAGCCGTAAACCATGTGAATGATTCGATCTATGGCCTGCAGGCGGGAATTTACACGCGTAATATCACGACTGCACTGGATGCAGCGGACAAGCTTGAAGTGGGCGGCGTGATGATCAATGACATTCCAAGCTTCCGTGTTGACCATATGCCGTATGGTGGTGTGAAGCAAAGCGGCACCGGACGAGAAGGCGTAAAGTATGCCATGGAAGAAATGCTGGAAACAAAGCTGATCGTTATTAAACGGTAGTAGTTATATAAAAGCCTATCTGATGGACATAGATAATACGTTTTGCGTATGTCTGCTCATTAGATGGGCTTTTTTTTTCACCTTTTGCGCGATTGTCAGATGAAAATAAAGTTTTAGACCGTTGGAACTGTTCCACCGTCAATATTATATTCACTTCCTGTAATTGAAGCGGCCCGGTCGGATACCAGAAAAGCAACAAGCGCAGCGACTTCTTCTGGTAGTCCTGGACGACCAATTGGAATTCCTCCCAACGAGTCCATCAGTTGCTTTAATGCACTTTCTCGGTCACCTGTCGTTTCAGCAATCCGATCAATCAAACTTTGTGCTGCCTTCGTTTCGATAAAGCCTGGCGCAACTGTATTAATACGAATGCCTTGAGGCGAAAACTGCTTGGATAACCCTTTGCTGTAAGTAGTTAAAGCTGCTTTGGCTGCAGCATAAGCCAATGTTGCATCATATAGCGGCAAGCGACGTTGAATAGATGAAATATGAATAATAACACCGGAACCCTTTTCCACCATAGCCGGCAGCAGTCCACGGTCTAAACGGACGGCAGCAAACAGATTGGCGTTAAAAGTTTGCTGCCAATGCTCGTCTGTCAAGATAAGAGCTCCCCCGGATGGGGCTGACGAGCCTCCAACATTGTTGACAAGAATATCTACACCGCCTAGGCGCTCAAGAACACTGTTTACTACTTTATTTACACCTTCAGGCGTACTAATATCGGCTGGAATAAACAGGTCTGGATTTTCTAAATTAGCTGGAGTAGTTCGAGCCGTAGTTATTACGGTAGCACCTGCAGCTGTAAGTCTCTTAGCAATAGCCTCTCCCATTCCTTTGGTACCGCCTGTGACTAAGGCCCTTTTGCCTTTAAACTCACTTAAAATGCTTTCTAATTGAAAACTCATGCAAATAATTCCTCCTAAATTCTACAATGTGGTTGAGAAATACCTCTAGGTATCTCCACTTCGAGTTCACTTGTCTTGCGAACCTTACAAACTATCGACAATGACACCCCGGTACCGCCCTCCGCGCAGTCGATGCTTTAGGGCTTTTTGATAGGCTGGACTAAAGTACCAAGCTTGTGCTTCCTCAAAAGTGGGGAATTCCAAGATGGCCAGCCCTTCAATAGCGGGTCCTTCGAGGACTTGGTATGCGCCATACATTGCTAGGGGGTTGACGGAATGTCCCGCCAAACCTGCCGGTGCCAACTCAGAATAGAGTTGGAGTTCAGTTTGATCGGTACTCTGTTCACGTATAAAAACAACATAAGCGGGCATATTCGTTGTCCCTTTCTTATTTTTTTAATTCCTTTATGGAAGTGTAATAATCAGTTCTTTAATTTTATTGTTGTTTACTAGAAATTGATGTTTAAGTAGGAGTGGATCGGGAAGATTTGATTTATCAAAGTCTCCGTCTACTTTCGCAATTACGACGATGGTATTATTACTGTCATCCATATCCACGATCTCAAAGGTGACATTCGGCCCCAATATTTCTGATTCACACCATGATTTTATGGCTTCCATACCTTTGATTTCGCGATGATTATCCAAGATCAACGCATCTTTATCGAAAGCGGAAGTAAGTACTTCAAGCTGGGATTTGTTCGCTGATGTAAAGTAAGTTTCTACTGCCGGTGGCAGGGTTCTATGTGGATTCATTGATCCTTCAACCTCCTATGGTGAGTATGTTGTGAGCGATAACTTCAAACTCATCATAGCAGTAATAATATGACTACATGGTGTCATATTATAGAGGATCATTTAAATTTCTTTTCATCGTTTCTAAATGAGACAATATTCTTGTACGTACTTGTTCGGGGCTAACCTCTATAAGGAGGGGACCAAAGGACAGCAGATAACTGTCCAGCCAATTGCCTACAGGAAATTGTGCTGTGACGGTATAAGAGCCGTCTTCCTTCTGAGTAATTGTTTTCTCGGCAAATTCATCGTATACGCGGTAAGCTCCTTGAGCAGAAATGTGAAGAGTTACTTCAATGGTATGAAGCAAGTCGTTCATCTTTGTATCTGTAGATGCTACGACTGTTCTTGGCTCATAACTAGTTTCGGTAACTGCAATCTCTTTCATTCGGCTAATCTTAAATACACGATGACTTTCGGTATTTAAACAGTAACCTTCCACATACCAGGATTTATCTTTAAACAAGAGCTTGGCAGGTTCGACGCTACGATAACTCTGTTCCCCGGCGACGTTATAATAGCGGAACTTTATAACACGGTTTGTGATTATTGCGTTGCGTATAAGAGTGAATAGCTGTCTCTGGCTGTTTTGGCTTCCCCATGGCGAAAAATCTACTTCGATCCAGTTTCCCATGTCTTTTTTAAAAAGCCTACTCAACTTGTTTAGCACTTCTTCTACCTGTGGGATGGTAGCTGTAGCCACACTCTGAAGGGCCATTAAGATATCATCTTGTTCCTGCTCGGACAGTAAAGAGGTGTTAAAGACATAACCCTCCATCAATGATATTCCGCCCCCCTTGCCTCTACTGCTGTAGATGGGAATCCCAGCTGCGCTTAAGGTATCTATGTCCCGATAAATCGTTCGTGTGGAAACCTCAAAATGCTCTGCCAATTCATCAGCAGTCACTTTTTTCTTATGGAGTAACATATAAACGATTTCAAAATGTCTGCTTAACGGCATACGCTTCACCTCTCTCGGTAGCATACACCTTATAACATGACATTATAAAGTCATATTAAGTGATTGCTCTACATCACACCCTAATGGGCATCAACTGGGGGACTTTATTTTCTTTGAACAGCGATAATAACACTGCCTTTGGATCAGATCTTTTTACAATCTTTTATATAAAGTTGAACAAAAAGCACTTGCAAAGTAAAAAGGAATAAACTATACTGAGGCCAATCATTAGTAATTGATCAATCACTAACTGAATTAACAAGCAACGGAGGTGATATTCATGAGCAGGATACCGCTCAAGTTTACTGAACGTATCTTTATCGGAACTATGGATTGAGCATATTCAGTTAATTGAAGGAGTACGAAGTTGAGTAATTGATCAATCACTTATTTTAAAGTAAATGGAGGAGAGAACATGAAGCATCTTATTATTTACGCACATCCATCCGAGGGAAGCTTTAATCATGCAATTTTGACCACAG
This sequence comes from Paenibacillus sp. Lou8.1, assembly GCF_024213565.1. NCBI lineage: Bacteria > Bacillati > Bacillota > Bacilli > Caryophanales > Paenibacillaceae > Paenibacillus > Paenibacillus sp. Lou8.1. Next base: position 98,764 of record NZ_JANAVN010000013.1, on the reverse strand, counting down.
CAGTCGAGGGGCTGAAGCAAAAAGGACATGATGTGGTTGTTCGTGATCTATATGCAATCAACTTTCAACCTGTGATTAGCAGCAGCGAGGTCATTGAAGGAATCGGAGAAGATGTTGTACGGGAACAGGAATTTTTGCAATGGGCAGAGGTAATCACCCTTATTTATCCGATTTGGTGGACTGGGATGCCAGCCATTATGAAAGGGTATATAGACCGCGTATTCTCTTACGGATTTGCTTATAAATATGTAAATGGAGTGCAGATGGGATTACTCAAGGGTAAGAAAGCCATTATCCTCAATACACAAGGAAAATCACATGCGGAATATGCCAGCAATGGTATGGATCAAGCCCTTCGCTTGACGTCTGACAAAGGCATATTTGAATATTGTGGACTTGATATCATGTATCATCTATTTTTCGAGTCGGTACCCCAATCTGATGAAAATACACGTAAGAAGTGGCTTCGCCAGATTGCAGACATGACCAGCAAAGCCTAATATTTATGTTCAGAGCCAGAGGATTAAGCATTAGGGGAATCGAAGTTGCCAGTGGCTAACCCAAAAGGCATCGCGTGCATCTACAGGCGATGCCTTTTGGGTTGGTCCAATATTGAATGTGTTCCAATCGACACTCGCTCATGGCAAGCGGCAATTGCTACAATAAGGGGTGGATATTAGTTTTTCCGATTTTTCCGATTGGCGCTACGAGATCCACCAGAAGGCCACTGTGCCCCACCACCTTGATTATGAGGAGGCCAATGCGATCCGCCGCCCTGACCATGTTGAGGCCACCACTGCGACCCACCGCCCTGACTGCCACCTTGACCATGTTGAGGCCACCACTGCGACCCACCGCCTTGACCGCCGCCCTGACCATGAGGAGGCCACTGCGATCCACCGCCTTGACCGCCGCCTTGACCATGAGGAGGCCACTGCGATCCACCGCCTTGGCTCCCGCCCTGACCACCGCTTTGTCCTGGAATAGAAGGCATACTTGGATAAGGGCCTTGTGCCTGACTGATTTGAGTAACATCAATATAAGACTGTGTCCCATTAGGATATAGCACTAACATTGATTTATTAGTGGGATCTACGCTTTTTACGAAAGCAACGATCTGTTGACCATTCACAGTAAATATTCCCCATAGATTAACAAAATTACTCACTTCAGTAGTGGTTGCAAAATGTGGTTGTAACGACCCCATCGAACGATGAGAAGAATGTTTAGACAAGGTATATATCTCTCCTTTAGATTGAATTTTGTGACATCATATGTGCAAACGTACTCGTTGGAATGGGCAATGTTCCTACAAGATATTTTCTTGAAAAATTCATTGTCCCAAAAAAGTACAAAAAGGAGCATTTTTGCAACGATCCCGTCAGCCCGTTAATTAAAAAAGGCAGCCAGTCCCTTATGGACGGCGGCCTTTAAATGTCGACCCCTTGCTCGAATCACGGATGAAATCGATACCTTCATTCTGTTAAATGTCCCAGCATGTGTGGCATCTTTAGGGTGAACAGGAGGTTGGAGAGCGCCTTTTACTGATTTTAGATTATCGCAAGGAAACCATAGAGAAAATAATATTAGAAGTGTGCGGTGGTTTACCATAGAAAAATGAATAAATAAATGAAATGACCTTCTCAGATTAAAGAAGGTCATTTTTTAATTCAGGAATCATTATTAAATGTAGCACAGCCTTCTGCTTATAGGCGTTATCGCTTGCAAGTCATGCAGTGGTTCTTTATACCTAGTGTGGAATTTTCGCATGGACGTTCATGCATTTTGTCGGTTAGCTATGATGCTGCGTATCACGGTTCAAAAGTAGCTACACATGATGAAATCTCTGGTGTATATCTATGTAGGGTATCAAGCTGTAGTTAGAGCATTTTTTTGAGCTGGGATATACGGGCTTGGGAAACCTCAAGTATTTTGGCATATTCGTGCTGTGCTGCATTGGGGTGTTTTTGCATTAATTCTTTTAGACTTTCGATCATTTGTTGTGTCGATCGCCGCAGACGTTTGGACTCTTTATTAGATCGTTGTGAGTTGGATAAAGCTGATTTGGATGGTCTTAGGATAGGGCTAAAATTTATCCCCTTCTTTAAACTTTCAATACATTCCCCGCAAATAAAACTGTCTCTAAAATAAGTTAACTGTTCTGTTGAACCACACATTTTACACGTCACCCCAGTATACTTTCGAAAGGCGAGAATACCAGTTTCCTCATCTGCAAAAATCTCAACAGGATCACCCACATTATAATCCATGGAAATTCGCATTTCTTTGGGAATAACGATGCGGCCTAACGCATCTAGGGGACGTGTCATACCTGTACTTTTCAAATGATAACCTCCTTTTTTTATATCCTTATAATACTAAATAGTTATGATAAAAAAGAATAGGCTTAGAGAAGCAATCGCATATATTTAGTAAACTGTTGAAAAGTATACAAGTAATTTCCAAAATATGTTTTGTTATTGAGAGAAACGTGTTGAGGAGATTATAAAAAATTTCCGATATATATATTCATAAAGATTATTCTAGACGATTTTCGTTATGAGGCACAAATGCTCACGTTCTATTTTCTATCCGGACTAACGGGCAATAAGAAGGTTGCCTCGCTGCTGCAAGGTAGTAGGAATCTTAATTTTGCACTCTTTACTATGAAAACTTATACTTATCGTTAAAGCTGACTTGAAGAGAAAATAAAAGAACGAGGAGGGGAATAACTATGTACTCTATTAAAGAAGTTCAAATGAAGAGCGGATTGCCCGCATCTACTCTTCGTTACTATGAAAAAGAAGGCATATTACCTGATGTGGGTCGGGATGAAGGTGGAAGAAGGGTATATACCGAAAAACAAATCGATTGGATTAGGTTCCTTATGGCTATGAAAGATACAGGGATGACCATTGAAGAAATTAAGGCATACCTTGAGCTAAATGTAAAAGGAGAAGCCACAATCCAAGAGAGAAGAGACTTCCTTGTAGCCCACAAAAAGAAAGTAGAAGAACATGTGGCACAAACGCAGCACAATTTGGAGAAAATTATTCAAAAGATAGCTTTTTATGATCATGTGGTTATGGGGAAAAGCCTCTCTTAGGTATCGTATGATCTGTAAATAGTGGTAAAGTCAAATCGAATATATGGAGCCCCCGGCATATTTGAGAATACGTGCTGGAGGGCTTTTTTGCATAGATTTCTAAAGATGCAGATTCTAGGTCGTAAGTATGGAAAATGGTTGGCAAATGGGCGGTTCACAACGCGCTTATAGGGTAAAAGTGTAGTACCAAGGTGGGCAAGTGGGGGCGTTGACTCTCACGCCACGTGAGACTGTAGACTGTCAAGCAAGGGAGGTGAAGCGGAATGGCTTATACGGTGAAGGAAGTATCTAATCTGTCGGGAATCAGCGTACGAACATTGCATTATTATGATGAAATCGGATTGCTGAAACCGCATCATATTGGAAATAATGGATATCGCTATTACGAACAGGAACAACTGTTGAGGCTTCAGCAAATCATGGTGTACAGGGAACTGGATTTGCCTTTATCTGAAATTGGAAATGTGCTGGAGCAAACCAAGGAACAAAAGGCCGAGGTTTTGCAGGAGCATCGAGCCAAGGTTGAGGCCAAAGTCTTCCGCTTGCATACTCTCCTACAGACCATCGACGAAACGGTGGCTCATTTGAAAGGGGAACAAGCAATGAAACCAGAGCACATGTACCAAGGATTTAATCCGGAAAAGCAGGAAATGTATGAACGTGATTTGACAGACCGTTATGGTCAAGAGGCTGAGGAAACAATTCAGGAGAGCAAGACGGCGACGAAGAACTGGAGCAAAGAGGATTATTTGGATTCGCAGGCAGAGGCTGATCAGATTCATCGGCGGCTGGCAGAAGCCATGAATAAAGGATTGAAGCATAACAGTGAAGAGGTACAGGCGCTAATCCGCCGTCATCTTCAATGGGTAAGCCGATTCTATACCCCTACAGCAGAAATTTATAGCGGGCTGGGAGACTTGTATGTGGAGCATGAGGATTTCAATAAAATGTATGAAGGCTATCGCCCCGGACTGGCTGAGTATTTGCGAGACGGGATGAAGGTTCTAGCCGAACGGGAATTAAATTAACAAAGGGGTGAACAACAAGCCAATTCCGATGGCCTGCTGTTCACCCTTTTTGTGTGTAAAGCAGCTTACATGCTGCTTTGTGCTGTTCTCATGCCTTGCTGACTGCTGTTTCCGTAATGTTGCATGCCACTGCTTGCGAAATGTTGTCCAGTCGTTCCCATATGTTGCGGAAAGCTGTTATTCATGTGGCTACCTGTATTAAAGGAGGTTGGTTGCATACTGCGGGAAGCAAAGCTATCGCCAAATCCAGGCTGAGTCATTTGGTTGCTGGAACGGATGGAGTTTTCCAACTGACTACACAGTTGAATCACTTGCTGGTATTGCTGCATAGCCTGCTGGTGATGCTGAATTGCAGTTTGGATCATTTGAGCTGCGCTTCGTTCACGTTGCACCAGGCTTTCAAGACTGGATGCATTTTGTTGTTCCTGTTGCAGCAACTGCTGATACATGGCAGTTCCTTGCTGTGTTTGTTGTACCAATTGCTGCATGATTTGTTCACATTGATGAAGTTGTTGTTGTGGAGCCATGTTGTTGTACATGAATCATCAATCTCCTTCGCCGGATAGTTTTGGGTTTCAGACCCTCCTATATTGTGGCGAAGGAAGACGATATATATGCGCTATTTTTGGTTATAGGCTGGCTACCAGAATAGCCGTAAATTCCTCTAGGAATACACGATCTTCGTGATCAAAGCGGCCTTTGAGTGGGCTGTCAATGTCCAGCACTCCAATCAGTTCCCCATTCTTGACAAGGGGAATAACGATTTCACTATTGGAAGCAGCGTCACAGGCAATATGTCCTGGAAACGCATGTACATCATCTATAACAAGCGTCCGTTGTTCTGCGGCTGCGGTACCGCATACGCCACGTCCTAATGGAATCCGTATACATGCAGGTAAGCCCTGGAAAGGACCAAGTACAAGCTCAGTGCCATCATAAAGATAGAAACCGCTCCAATTAATATCAGGAAGGAAATGACCAAGTAATGCTGAAGCATTTGCCAGATTGGCAATGGTATTGGATTCATCATGAATAAGTGCCCGGAGTTGTCCGAGAACCGATTCGAATTGTTCATGACGTGTGCCTTCGTAAGGAATAGCTTGAAACATGTAGGGTTCACGCTCCTAACATTAAATTTTTACATTAAGTGTTGTATATATCGTAAAAAATAGGTAATTATCCAATTCGCTTTTACCATTGGTTAATTAATTCAAGATATAACGATTGTATATATTCAGTCAAGTGGAAAATCACTCTGTAACCTTTTCGTACACTCCGTACTCTAACCTCTGTACAGAATCATTTTGGGAAGGGAAAGCTATACGTTTTAGCGGGGCAAACAATATAGAAAGCAATTCAGCGAGGGTTGTCCTCATCTGTTTCCAGCTTATCCTCTATGGGTAAAAACAGTGTAACATGGTGGCCTAGGCCAGGGAGGAGTTACAATTATGCATGCAGATGTTCAGAACTTGTTTATCCGTATACAGATGCTTTCTTATGCACATCAGAACGATCTCACGGTAAGAGATATTCAACCTGTGTTGGAAGAGCGCGGTTACCGTGTAGGAGAACGTGAGGTCAAGCAGGAGCTTGAAAACCTGACGCAGGAAAACTTTCTGACACCGCATGATGATATGTTCAGCATTACCGGCGCAGGGATCGATGAATTACAGGAAATTCAGTCGATGCTGGGCGTACTGTACAAGGATGTTGTGAAGAAACCGACTCGCACCACAGTTTAATCTCTTATAATATAGAAGATGCCCTTCTAATTCCTAATCCTAGGAACAGGAGGGCTATTTATATATATAAGCTTCGCAGCTTTAAATAAGGTTGTGTTTGTTGAAGGTGTATGCTTAAATGTAGCGTATATTTATTGTCATTTTAATGCTGGAAGGATGATTGAACATGTGTGCATATGCATGTAAGGGGCATATACCACTGCTGGAAAGTGTGCGTCTTCGGCTGCGAAGGATGGAAAGCGGGGATGCGGCTACAATGTTTGCTTGCTGGTCTGACCCGGAGGTTCACCGTTATATGAACCTTTCTGGTATGTCAGGACGTGAGGACGCAGAGGATATGATTGAGCTGTTGAATGAGCTGGCGAAGACGGAGGATGCGCTGCGCTGGGGAATAGAGCTGAAGGAGAACGGGAAGTTGATTGGAAGCTGTGGTTTTAATTATTGGCAGACGGAGGGAGCCTATAAAGCCGAGATTGGTTATGAAATAGCCAAGCCTTATTGGCGACAGGGTTACATGACCGAGGCGCTACGCTTGGTGCTGTCATTCGGGTATAACACGATTCGGGTGAATCGGATCGAAGCGCTGGTGGACCCGCGCAATACAGGCTCGCAAGCCCTGCTTTCCTCGATGTCCTGGACACAGGAAGGACTGTTGCGGCAGGTACAGCATACATCTACAGGCTTTAAGGATATGCTGATGTATTCTTTACTGCATGAAGAATGGCTCAGACTGGAGGCACAACGAAATGCTGTTTCAGTATAACGGCGGTTCGTCGCCGCTGCACAGGTTAGGGCCGTTAAGTAAGCTAATATGGGTGGGATGTTTTAGCCTCCTGTCGATGGCTTGGGATTCGACGCTGCGGGAAGCAGCACTCTTGGCTGTACTGATTGCTGTGGCTGGCTTGGGCGCACGTTTGCCCTTAGCACGCCAACTTCGGGCTATGTCGTTCCTGATTGGTTTAGGTATTCCGTATTTTATATTGTCTATCCTAGCGATTCGAGAAGGACATACCGTGGCTGCATGGGGACCCATTGTCATTACAGCAGAGGGACTGGACATCGCAGGGGCGTTGACGTTGCGGATTTTTGTGTTGTTTTTGGCATCTTATATCTATCTCTCGACGACCGATCCCCGAGATTTTGTGCAGGCATTGAATCTGCGCTTGCGTGTTCCTTATCGGTTTGCGTTCGGTATTTCGGTGGCACTGACGTTTCTCCCCTTATTGGAAGAAGAAGGGCGAACAATTATGGCAGCACGGCGTGTTCGTGGACAGGAACCACCACGAGGGTGGAGCAATCGGTTATCATGGTGGAGCGGGTATGCGGCTGCTGTGTTGGTGAATGCTGTAAGACGGGTTCAGCAGACGGCGCTGGCTATGGAGGGCAAAGGTTTCGGCGCTTATGCAGAACGGACATATCTTCGTACACTGAACAATGGGCGTTTAGGCAACTTATGTGCGGTGACTGCTGTATTAACTACGGCTGTTTTATGGTGGAGCTTATAAAGTGAAGCCTCTTATTTTTGGCCTTATTGTCAACCTGTTAAATATAATTAGGTTGACAATAAGGCCGCAGATGAATACATTTATACAGTAACAGCTTGTACAAGGATCAGAGCTGTAATCTTATAGATTAGATAGGGAGAGGAGTCAAGAAATACATATGAAGGAATCTCGTATGTTTGCAAAGTTTACAACGCTGGATATCGTACTCATGGCGATGCTGGCCACGTTGAACGGTGTCATGACCGTGTATTTGTCGCTCATTAACAAAACATTAAACAGTCTGGGAGGGCCTATCGCTACTTCCTCTATTGTCGGGCTGTACATGATATACGGTTTGTTGGCTTATTATATTATTCGTAAGCCGGGTACGGCGGTTATTGCTTATGCATTTGGCGCGGTGGTGCAATCCTTTATGGGCTCTGCCTATGGAATTGCTTCTATTATCGCGGCGGCTGTCTGCTATATGATTGCGGCTGAGTTGGTATTTGCCTTGTTGCGGTATCGACGCTGGAACGCAGTTTCGCTGATGCTAGTGGGTGGGGCTATGGTTCCGCTGTGGTTTATTGTCGCAGCCAATATGTTTGGCTATATGCATTGGGGCTGGAAGGTGCTGACGATTGCACTGGTCGTTCGTATCCTGAGCGGCATTGTCCTGTGCGGTCTGCTGACGAAAGTGTTGGGTGATGCTTTAAATCGTACGGGACTGTTAAAACGTTTTGAACTGGGACGCGCTTCACGTGCATAGCCGTGGCTATACATGTGGTTATATCTTCAACAATGGGGATCGAGGATATTTCAGTTATGAATGAACATAGCGATTATAACTCTAGCAGTAAAATAGCCGTATCCTTGAAGAATTTTGGCTATCGGTATGATGACCAGGTGGAGCCAGCTTTACATGGTCTGACACTGGACATTGCGGTGGGCGAACATGTAGCCATTGTCGGAGCCAGTGGAAGTGGAAAGTCTACGCTATGTCAGCTACTTCATGGCGGGTTGTCTCGTTCCGGTGAAGGCGAACGGACGGGGGAGCTGACCGTGTACGGGATGGACCCCGATACCGCTGATTTGGCTACTGTCGCCACCACTGTCGGCGTAGTGCTTCAGGACCCGGATGCCCAGCTGGTGCAGGGAATCGTCGAAGACGAGATTGCTTTTGGGCCGGAGAACCTGCGCGTGCCTCCGGCAGAAATAGCGCAGCGCATTGCCGCTGCGCTGGAGGCCGTCGGCCTAGCTCCCGAGCGCGACTCCTTCGTGCGGCGCCTTTCGGGAGGCCAGCGCCAACGCACCGCGATTGCTGCGGTACTGGCGTTGGAAGCGCCGCTGGTCGTGTTCGACGACGCAGCTGCGCAGTTGGACCCACCGGCTGTACGCGACTTTGCCCTGCTATGTCGGCGGCTTCATGCCGAAGGCCGGACGGTAGTTACCGCGTCCGGCCGCATAGACGATGGCGCGCGGGCAGCACAGCGCGTCATCGTCTTGAAGGGCGGGACCGTGCAGCTGCAGGGTCCGCCCGAAACGCTGCTGCGCGAACATGGTGCACAGCTGGCCGCCTTGGGGCTGCTCCCCTCTTCCGCAGGGAGGGGAGACATGCCGCGTGAGCCGGGGGTGAATCCCGGCTCAGCAGCGGACCGCGCTGGGCAGCCGTTGTTGGAGGTGAAGGGATTGACCTTCACCTATCCTGGCAGCCAGCGGGCAGCGCTAAAGGGTGTGAGCCTAGCTCTTGCGCCCGGTGAACGAGCCGTGCTGCTGGGTGAGAACGGCTCGGGTAAAACCACGCTCGGCAAGCTGCTCATGGGTCTACTCCCAGCACCGAAGGGGTGCATGCGGTGGGAGGGGCAGGATATGGCGAAGCTGCCAATTCACCAGCTGGCTGCCGGAATCGGCTATGTATTCCAGCAGCCAGAGCATCAGTTTGCAGCTGCAACGGTGTGGGAGGAGTGCTTGTACAGCGTGCGCGCCAAGCTTGGTTTACGGACCGGGGAGCCGGTTCCCGCCGCATATGTGGAACGGGCGCAGCGCTTACTGGCTTCCGCCAGGCTGGAGCACAGACTGGATGCCTCCCCGTACCTGCTAAGTGGAGGCGAAAAAAGGCTCTTGAGCGTTGCGGCACAGTTCATCTTGCCCAAAAAGCTATACATTTTGGATGAGCCTACCGCAGGAACGGATTACGAAGGAGCGAATATTCTGCTCCGTATGTGCACAGAGCAGTCTGCCGAAGGTGCGGCTTTTCTGGTCATCACCCACGATATGCAGGTAGCTGAAAGCTTTGCCAGCGATGTTCTGTGCATGGAAGAGGGCCATCTCTATAAAATGGAAAATAGTGAGATTTATCATACGATTATAGTTGACAAAAATTAACGATATGTAGACAATAATATATATACATCGTACAAAACAGGCGGCCTATATAGGCCGCCTGTTTACGATTATGCGGTGCGGGTAATAATCCATTCTGGAAAGGCAAACCGCACAGATACAACACAGTTTTTATAAGGGAAGGATTTGTGATTTGCTTGGGAAACGATAAACCCATGAAGCGCGGACTCGTGCTGACAGGTGTTCTATTGGCCACTTTTCTGGCCGCAATTGAAGGAACGGTTATCGGTCCAGCGGGACCGACGATTGTTAGCGAGCTGGGTAGCGTGAAATTGCTCAGTTGGATTTTCACGGCATATTTGCTGACGATGGCTGTGACCACGCCCATTTTCGGCAAGCTTAGCGATTTGTTTGGCCGAAAACCCATTTTTTTAATCGGCTGTTCGTTGTTTGTACTTGGCTCGTTGCTTTGTATGATGGCTGGTAGTATGGAGCAGCTTATTATCTACCGGGCTATCCAAGGGATTGGTGCGGGTGGTGTCATTCCCGTTACCTTTACCATCATCGGTGATATATACAAAATGGAGGAACGCGGCAAAGTCCAAGGCATGATCAGCTCCGTATGGGGAATTTCTTCCCTGATCGGGCCTCTCTTGGGCGGTTATGTGGTTACCTATTTTGGCTGGGAGTGGATTTTCGGCTTTAACGTCCCCTTTGGATTGCTGGCTATGTTCTTCATCGCCCGTTACTTGCGTGAACAGGTAAGCAAGCGTACCGCACGTATTGACGTGCCGGGAGCGGTTACCTTTACCATCGGGATGACGGCCCTCTTGCTCGTATTGGCACTGGGTGGGCAGTATATCGGCTGGGCTTCTCCTGAATTGCTGGCCTTGGCTGCCGTAGCCATTTTGTTCCTGATTCTGTTTTTGGTTATTGAAAAACGCGCTCAGGAACCGATGGTGCCACTAAAGCTATTTCGGATACGGGATATTGCTTTTTCCTGTGCCGCAGCCCTGTTAGTCAGCACCCTGCTGATCGGTCTGACTAGCTATCTTCCACTATGGATTCAAGGTATACACGGTGGAGATGCCGCTTCATCTGGTCTCGCCTTGGCTCCAATGTCCGTAGGTTGGCTATTTGGCTCCATGATCGGAGGGCGCATTTTGCTGACGCTGGGCTCGCGTCGAACCTCTTTGATCGGGCTGACCCTGATTGTATTGGGTGCCTTCGTCATGACCTTGATGGGCCAAACGGCTCCGATCTGGCTGCTGTTCCTGTCTACATTGTTGTATGGACTGGGATTTGGCTTTTCGATAACTGTGTTCACGATTATTGCCCAGTCCTCGGTTGGGTTCCAGTTGCGTGGCGCGTCTACAGCTTTGAATACATTCCTGCGCACGTTGGGGCAAACGATTGGGGTTGCAGCCTTCGGTTCATGGCTGAACTATCGCATCGCTGCCCAGACAGCCGATGGACAGCTAACTCAGCAAGGGGTTACGCAGGAGGATATTAACGGTCTGCTGGCCCCGCATGCTTCACAGAGTCTAAGTGACAAGGTTGCCGGATTACTTCGTTCTGTACTGGAAAACAGTCTGCATTCCCTGTTCGTTATCATGGTCGTTATTGCAGTTATTAGCTGGTTTGTCGTCCTCGGACTGCGGAACCGTCCGCCGGGTACGGAAGAAGAGGCAGATCAGCGCGTAAAGACACCACAAAGAGAACACGCATAAAAAATAATATAAATCTTTCATGATAAAGAGACAGTACGGTACACCAAATAAGGGTCCGGGCTGTCTCTTTATGCAATGGTCTCTCCTCCTACTGATCAGCAAAATAGCCACCTCGTATAGGACCGATAAATTCCCCGGTATACAAAAAGGAGATAAAAACCCCCTAGAGTTGCTATATATTCATAGGTATAGGTTACAAAATGGTAAAAAAGTCTTAAGGAATTGTAACAAAAAATATGTTTCTGAATTGAGCTGTAGGGTACTAAGGAACCATTTTTTTGAACCCGCTTACAAATGAGGCTTTGTATGATTATTTTAGAACGATTTTGCATGTAAATGAAGCAACCAACCTAGCAAAATGGGACACGGAAAAAAATCAAGTAGCAAATATTTCTGAATGTAATAGGAATGAAAAAAAAGGAATTTTCAGAAAATTACTAGGAAAATATGAGGATGAAATTCATAGAGGAACCTGTTTTCTTACCTCACATAATAGGGCTTTTCAGTCTATATCAATCGTTTGACATACCATATAAAATGGCCCTACCAACCAAAAAGTTGGGTTTCAAATCTAGAAGCATAATTAGATTAAGGGAGATGGAGTACTTGAAGTTTAACAAATGGTTCAGTAAAGCAGCCACTGCAACAGTAGCAACTACCTTGCTGTTAGGAGGCGGCGTTCAGGCTTTTGCCGAGGAAAATGATGCATCTGATCTCAAAACAGACAGTGCATTTACGCAAATTACGCGTAATGACATGCTTAATATTTTCAAACAGCAAGGCAAAGAGAAATATGAGGTTCCGTCCTTCGATGCGTCTACAATTAAAAATATTCCTTCTGCTATGGGTCGCGACAGCTCAGGCAAGCTGATTGATTTCGATGTCTGGGACTCTTGGCCGTTACAAAATGCCGATGGCACAGTAGCCAATTACAAGGGGTACAATATCGTTTTTGGACTGGCAGGCGATCCTAAAAGAGGCGAGGATACATTCATATACCTGTTCTATCAAAAAGCGGGCAATACTTCACTAAGCGGCTGGAAAAACGCTGGCAGAGTATTTAAAGACAATGATAAACTGCTTGCCAACGATCCGATTCTAAAAAATCAGTCAGAAGAATGGTCAGGTTCAGCTACCTTAACCTCTGATGGACAAGTACGTTTATTCTATACCAGCAGACAGCCATATGATCCGAATAACAATTTATACGGCAAGCAAACCTTGAGCACGGCTCAAATTAATGTCTCTCAGCCTGATGATAAGACACTGAAAGTAGATGGAGTCGAGGATTTGAAATCGATCTATGACGGTGGAGATGGGAAAATCTATCAAAATGTACAGCAAAGCGTCGGAGTGGAAATGGATAATCATACCTTTAGAGACCCTCACTATGTCGAGGATCAAGGCCACAAATATATTATATTTGAAGCCAACACAGGGACAGAAACAGGCTATCAGGGCGAAGATTCGATTCAAAACCCAGCTTATTATGGCGGCAATAAGAAATTCTTCACGGAAGAGCAACAAAACCTGTTGCAAAGTCCTAAGAAAAAGGGAGCTGAGCTGGCGAACGGCGCACTGGGTATCGTTGAATTGAATGATGATTATACGTTGAAAAATGTAATGCCTCCTTTGATTGCATCCAATCTGGTAACAGATGAAATTGAACGGGCGAATGTGTTCAAAATGAACGGTTTGTGGTATTTATTTACGAGTACAAGAGGTTCTAAGGTGACTGTAGATGCGATCGGTGACGATGATATTTACATGCTGGGTTATGTTTCTACTTCCTTGACAGGGCCTTATAAACCGTTGAATGGAACCGGTCTCGTTCTTCATCAGGATCTGGATCGTGATGATATTACCTGGACGTATGCCCATTTTGCTATCCCGCAAGGCAAAGGCAATAACGTAGTTGTGTCGAGTTATATGACCAATCGTGGGCTTTTCCCGGATCACAAATCTACTTTCGCGCCAAGCTTCCTGCTGAATATTAAAGGTTCGAAAACCTCTGTTGTGAAAAACGGTATACTGGAACAAGGGCAAATCACGATTGATCCAGAAAAGGACAAAAAAGAACCCCAAAATGAGTATGGCAAGAAATAAGTAGGTATAAGCAGCATGTCCGAGGGCGGCAGCTTGGTAGCAACCCGATCTGTCGTCCATCGGACGATACATAACGATGCAATGAGAGGTAAGGAGGATCGTCATAATGAGAAACAAAGCTCCCAAGAATATTTGGATACGATCCGTTGTAATCATCACAGGCTTAACTATATTTATAGCTATGGGTTGGAGTATGTACCAACAGGATGCAGGCAAACCCCAAAAATCTGCTGCAACTCCAAAAAATCAAGCGAATCAAAATAAGCAAACAACACCGACCTACCGGTCAGCCTATCATTTTACCGTTCCGGATAAGTGGAAGAATGATCCGCAACGGCCTATTTATATGGATGGAAAATATCATTATTATTATTTATATAATCGTGATTATCCCAAAAAGAACGGTACAGAATGGCGACATGCCACATCCACCGATCTGGTTCATTGGAAAGATGAAGGGGTGGCGATTCCAAAATATACGAATCCGAATGGAGATCCTTGGTCCGGTTCGGTCGTGATCGATGATAATAATACCGCAGGTTTTGGAAAAGGCACGCTGGTAGCCATTGTGACACAGCCCTCCGCAGATGGCGGAAAGCAGGAACAATTTTTGTGGTACAGTAAAGACAAAGGCAAGACGTTTACTTCTTACCGCAACAAGCCTGTGATGTCCAACCCCGGTACAAAGGACTTCAGAGATCCCAAAATCATCCGAGATCCTCAACGTAATCAATGGGTGATGGTCATGGCAGAGGGAACGAAGATTGGCTTTTATGAGTCTGATAATTTAAAGAATTGGCGGTATACGAGCGGCTTTCAAACAGAAAATATTGGGCTTGTGGAATGTCCTGACCTTTACCGGATGCGTGCGGATGATGGAACCTATCAATGGATTCTGGGTGTGAGCGCCAATAGCAAATCAACAGGCGGACCCAACACGTATGCCTACTGGACGGGAGATTTTAATGGAGAAGCATTTCTCCCTAATCACAGTGAACCTGAGTGGCTGGATTATGGGTTTGACTGGTATGGTGCAGTTACGTTCGAGGAAGGAAAAGACAAAGATAAATATAGTCACCGTTATGCTCTGGCCTGGATGAATAATTGGGATTATGCCAATAACACGCCTACCCTAAAGGAAGGCTTTAATGGAATGGATTCGATTGTTCGCCAAATTCGACTGAAACATACGGAAGATGTTGGATATCGTTTGGTTTCACAGCCGGTACCCCATTTGGAGCAATTCCAAACATCCAAAAAATCATTAGGAACGATTAAAGTAGAGGGTGCTCACCGTCTTCCGGTAGCAGGCGATGCCTATCAGTTAGAGGCGGATGTATCTTGGTCCACGATTAAAAATGTAGGATTGAGGCTTCGAGAGTCGACGGATGGCAAGCGTCATGTCGATGTGGGTGTCTCAGTGGACGGTCAATACTCCTACGTAAATAGAGCCAACACCGGGCAGCCGGATCAGAGTGGAAAATATGTAGAGAGCAAGGCGCCTTTTGATGCTAATAAGAAAAAGGTCCACCTGAACATTCTCGTCGATAAAACCAGCATTGAAGTGTTTGTAGATGGTGGAGAAGTAGCTTATTCCTCCTTAATATTTCCACGATTAGAGGATCAGAAAATTACTCTTTTTTCCGATGGCGGTCCGGCTGTTTTTAACAATGTAGTGGTCAAACATTTTAGCCGATAGCAGGTACTTATGCTGTTCTGTAAGCTTGGGCATATTTCGCTCTATTCAGGTATATAAAAAGTCCACCCATGAATATAAGGGTGGACTTTTCTGTGTAAATCTAAATTTTCGTTTTAGCACAGCTATAAGATTGTTCGTTTATTCACAAACGATTAGTTGCTAAAATTACTATTCATTCTATTTGTGATAAGGTGACAAGTTATCAGCGCTACGGCCCATTTTTTTGAGCAAGCCGATGAGTTGATCTCTTTCGGTTTCACTGATTCCGCTAAAGGCACGTTCAATCTGACGTGTATAATCAGGATAAATTTCGTCCATGACACGTTGTCCTTCATCCGTCAATTCTGCATATATAATCCGACGATCTTGGTCGCACGGGTGACGATGCAAATAACCGCGGCTTTCTAGTTTGTCGATAACATAAGTGACATTTCCGCTTTGCAGAAGCAGCTTTGCTCCAATTTGTTGGATTGGCTGCGCGCCCTTGTGATATAAAACTTCCATCACGGCGAAGGCCGTGGGGTTGAAGCCCACCGTTTTGATGCCAGCAACCGCATGTTCGTTTACACTTTTGAATGACTTGGCAAACACGCTATACAAATGCATGGATTGCTGTGTCACCAATGTTCGGTAATCTATCATCTTCATTCCGCCTTTATGTATGGATTTGGGCATCCTTTGACCGCTCGGCTCGGATGACCGGGCAACCATACCCTTGTTACTAGCATAAAGGGATTTACGTAGCGAAAACATGCGATTTGTCACAGTAGCTGCTTTTTTAACTATTTAATTTCAAAGCTTTAAAGTAAATTTTTGAAAAATAAGGGTTTTGAATGTAAAAATACTGTTCCGGTTGGTTATATTAAAAATAACATACCTAGCTTGATGAACCCCAATTAACCAAATAAGCTACTTCAGAGGAGATGAAACACATGGATACAGGTTCTTTCCGTTTTCAATTTCGTGATCCGCAGCAAGCCGTCCAAGCCTGTGAAACATTAAAGGAAATTGGATACTCTGCCAGCACAAATGGTGACACAGGTCTCAGTGTTCATATTGAGAACCAGGATGTGCTGTCTGCATTGGAAATTTGCCAAGCCTATGAAGGAAGCATGATTGAGGTAGGGACTCTTTTCTCTAAACCGGATCAATATCCCGGTTTGCAAGGAAATACAGGTGTACATAATCCAGGTTATAGCCCGGAAGATTGGATTATCCCGGCACACACGATCAACGAAGACTGGAGCGAAGCTTATAAAAATGGCTCCTCTCAAACGTACACTAATACGATGGAGGAGCACAACGTCAGCTCTGATCAACAACCTGAAGACGATGTGGATGGATTTTCTGGAAGCATCCATATCTGATTTTGTCCTAAAAGTCATAATTAGAATTTGAGTCTTTACTGTTCAGCTCATATTAGGATAAGGCTCCTATAAGACCATTAATTATTGTGGATTTGAAGGAGCTTTTTTTGTGTGAGAAGAACTCAGTTAGAGCTTTCACCAAAATTGAAATTCTGTAGGATATGCATAAATAGCAACGACAGCAGGGAATAACAATTTCAGAAAGGAGGTCTTGACCTTGCAAAAATTAGGAGTTCACGAAAAATTGGAATTACATGAGCTACTTACGTTTAAAACAACTTGCCTGACAAAAGCCCAAACCATGATTCCTTTAGTATCAGACACAAATTTAAAAAACATTTTGCAGCAGGATGTAAACGGTGGTACACAAGATATTCAACAACTTAAAAATCTGCTCGTGTAATTTAAAGGAGGATTAACGTGAATTCTATTGTTCAGAACATGACTGGAATGGGCGGAATGACGGATCAGGTGATCGCTTCAGACCTGTTGATTTCGGCTAAAAGTGGAATTAAAAGCTATGCAATTGCCCTGACAGAGTCAACCAGCTCGGAAGTTCGCAATGTTCTTTGCGACCAATTGAGCAAAGCTGTTAATCTTCATGAACAAATTTTTAATTATATGAAGAACAATGGTTACTATAACGCTTATGAGCCGGATCAGCAAATACAAATGGATATTCAAAATGCGGACAAGGCACTTTCTATGTCTAAATTTTGATAATTAATAATTAACGCAACAAAAGATCTATTTAGTCCCAACTAAGTCTCTGGTTTTATGTAGAAAAAGCATCAGCAAACCTTAAACGAGTTTGCTGGTGCTTTTTTATTACATAAATAGTCACACTTCTAATCCAGAAATCACAAATAACGAAATGAATTGCTGTCCACATGAAATATGGTGAAGAAGGCAATCATAATATCGGAGAACTAGGTCTCAATATCAGGAATAGGGTGATTTTCATTATGGGCAAGTCTTCAGCTGTTAAGCAAAAAGATCAAAAACTAAAATGGTGGCAACTTAGCTTATTAGGCGTTGCAGGTACCATTGGTACAGGATATTTCCTCGGGTCTGGCTTAGCGATCTCCATAGGTGGTCCAGCCGTGCTGATTGCATACTTTTTTGCAGCAGTGGGAACATATGTGGTGTTTGATGCCCTTTCGCGCATGACGGCAGATCATCCAGAACAGGGCTCTTTCCGTTCCTATGCCCAAAAAGCATTTGGAAGTTGGGCAGGATTCGGCAGTGGATGGGTGTATTGGTTTTCAGAATTGCTTATCAATGGGAGTCAACTAACCGCGCTATCTATATTCTCACGCTTTTGGTTTCCTCAGGTACCGATGTGGATATTTGCAGCAGGCTTCGGGATTTTAGGGCTTGTGATTGTTTTTTTTGGCAATAAGGGTTTTGATCGAGTTGAAAATGTACTGGCCATCATTAAGATGGCAGCTATTGTTATGTTTCTGGTCTTGGCCGTTGCTCTTTTGGCAGGCTGGATCGGAGGAGGAAAATATAATCCGAAGTTCCCCATCAGTTACAAAGAATTTTTTCCGACTGGGGGCATAGGATTGTGGTCATCTTTTATTTTTGCCTTTTATGCATACGGAGGTATTGAAGTGCTCGGAATTATGTCTAATCGGCTTCAAAAACCGGAGGATGCACCTAAAGCAGGCAAGGTAATGCTGATTACACTGGTTGCAGTGTATGTGCTTTCAATTGGTCTGGCTGTGTCTATGGTGCCATTAAGTGCCTTTAATCCGAAAGAAAGTCCTTTTGTGCTTGCGCTTAGCAGTGATCACCTGGTTTTTGTGCCTCATTTATTTAATGGAGTGCTTATTATTGCAGGGTTCTCCACAATGACAGCATCCCTATACGCAGAGACATCTATGATGCTTACGCTTGCACAGGAAGGAGATGCGCCCAAATTATTTTCACGGAAGTGGAAGGGCAAATATCCCCTTTATGCACTTAGTTTGATCTCTGTTGGATTAATATCAGCTATCGTAATGTCGTTGCTGCTACCGGGAAAAGTATATGAATATATCACTACAGCAGCGGGTTTAATGCTGTTGTATAATTGGTGCTTTATTTTGCTGTCTTCAGGTAAGCTACTGGAATCGAGCAGATCAAACAATATTAAACGTTGGATTGGATTATTGTTGATAGCTATGGCCGTGGTCGGATCATTTTTTCATAAACTTAGCCGCCCGGGAGTGTATATCAGCTTACTGCTTGTCTTGTTAATTGCAATATGTGACCTCATTGTACAATGGGTTCGCCGAAAGCACGCCAAGGAATCTCATTAACGTTGTCAGTAAGTTAAGCGTTAGCGTAAAAAAAGTAATTGAAATGCTTGTAGGCCAAAATAAAAGCCAAAACCGATAAGAGATAATCCGGACATCCAAGAGATGGTTTTAAGCAATCCGGTTTTTAAGAACCGCCGGAAAATACTTGAAGCGGCTGCCATGGTCACATCCCAGAGTAACACGCCTAATACAATCGCTCCGCTATAGATCATTAGTTGTTGTACTGGATATGTATTAGCGACGTTTGCGAGTATGGATCCGTAAATGCCAAGCCAAAAAAGGATGGAGAGAGGATTAAATAATGACATTAGAAAACCGGACATAAATGAGTTACTTAATGTATTACCATTTCCCCTTAATTCGGATTCTGAAATCACACCTGCATTTTTGATGCTTTCAATACCTGTATACACAAGTACGAAAAAACCAAACAGCCATAAAAAAGCTTTGACAAACGGAGCATTAAGAAGGTGAATCATTCCCAAATAAACAAGCAGCATGTAGATAATGTCTGCGGTTATTGCACCAAGCCCAATAAACCAGGCGTGCCAAAAACCATTCTTGATACCCCGATCCAACTGTGCGGCATTAATCGGTCCAATGGGGGCCGAAAGTGACAGACCAAGAAAAATATAACTGATAAATGTATTAATGGTGACTCCCTCCTTGATTTTTTATTGGATGTTATGTATTTTGTCTACTTTAGTTTATTCGGACAAACCCATTTGTAAGACCATATTTTTTGTGCGTATATTGTAGGAGTAGCTTCGTTATTGCCAACCACCTATCGATGAATTAAATCTAAAAAAGGAGCTCTAATTCCGTTCACACAAGGATTAGAGCTTTTTTAATACAGGTTATAAAAAAAAGTTTATTTGATCGAATAATTGGGGTTGACACTTTTATTGAAAGCGCTTATATTTATCTCGTAAACAATACGTTATATAACGTTATATAAAAAGGAGAGGTAAAAATGAATGTACAACAGACGGTTCAGACGATTTATGAACAAGCAAGCGGAGAGATTTTTGAGGTGTATTTAGTAGCCTGCGGGGGCTCATTAGTTGATATGTATCCCTCAAAATATTTTCTGGATAGTGAAGCAAAGAAGCTGGTAGCAGGGATGTATACGGCGAATGAGTTTGTGCACGCACTGCCAAAACGATTAGGTAAAAACGCTGTAGTCATTGTTTGCTCCCATGGAGGAAACACGCCGGAATCGGTTGCGGCTGCTAAATCAGCCAAAGAGAAAGGCGCTTACACCATCGGCTTAACCCACAATAGTGAAGCGACACTGCTCAATTATTCTGATTATTCATTCCTCTACGAGTGGGGAGATGAGAGCGATGTCAAAAATAACCCGATGGCTATTATTTTGGAGCTTGCTGTTGAGTTGCTTCAAATCGCTGAAGGCTATGTGCATTATCAAGCTTTCCAGAACGGCTTGGGAGCAATCAATGGAATTATTAACCGGGCAAAAATACAAGTTGAACCGCGTGCCAGTGTATTCGCTGACAAATATCGCAATGAAGACCTCTTCTATATCCTGACCAGCGGAGCTTCTTATGGACATGCGTACGGATTTGCTATCTGTTCTCTGATGGAAATGCAATGGCTTCATGCGGCTTCAATCCATTCGGGTGAATTTTTCCACGGACCGTTTGAAGTAACGGATAAAGAAACTCCATTTATTCTGATGATCAACGAAGGACGCACACGGGCATTGGATGAGCGGGCACAGACTTTCCTGAATCAATATGCCGAGAAAGTGGAAGTGATTGATGCAAAGGAGCTTGGAATCGGAACTATTGCCGACGAGGTCGTCGAGTTTTTTAACCCGGTTTTATTTTACAGCATTGTATGTGTTTATCGTGAAGCACTCGCAAATGTACGCAATCACCCACTGGAAACTCGCCGTTATATGGGCAAAGTAGCTTACTAAGCGCACTTACCAACAGGAGGAAACCATCATGAAAGTTCTAGGCATTGGCGATAATGTGGTAGATAAATATGTTCATCTGCGCATGATGTATCCTGGCGGCAATGCGCTTAATTTCAGTGTGTTTGCCAAAAAAGCGGGAGTAGATGCAGCCTTTATCGGAGTATTCGGAGATGATAACGAAGCACAGCATGTAGAACACATTCTCCGTGAGCTGGAAATAGACATTTCACGGTGCAGATATCACAGCGGGGAGAATGGCTGCGCACGTGTAACCCTGGAAGACGGAGACAGAGTATTTCTGGGCAGCAATGAGGGAGGAGTTACACGTCTCCATCCGCTGAAGCTGAGTGAAGATGATAAGGCCTATGTTGGCGGATTCGACCTTATTCACACCGGCTTGTACAGTCATACAGGGCACTTGCTGCCTGAATTGAAGATGCTGGGAATCCCTCTTTCTTTTGACTTTTCGGATGATTTCATAGATGCACAGGTGGAGAAATATATTGCGTACGCCGATTTCGCTTTCTTCTCTTGTAGCCATATGACGGATGAAGAGACACAGAACTATATCCGCTCCAATCGAAAAAAAGAGGGGCAAATTCTGGTAGCCACACGCGGCGGAGATAGATCTATTGCCTATGATGGTACTAAGTTCTATTTTCAAATGCCTGATTCCGTGGACGCTGTGGATACGATGGGGGCAGGAGACTCTTATATAACCGCCTTTTTACTGAGCTTTTTGAAAAATGGCAACATTCAGGACGCTATGGTAGAAGGCTCGAGGGTTGCTGCTCAGAGCTGTCTGGTAGAAGGTTCTTTCGGATACGGCGTCCGCTACTAAAAAAATTATGTTCAAATATCTTCACTTGTAAGAATATGTAACATTTGATACTCTAAGTGGGAGTAATATAACGTTATATGACAAGTGAGGGCACATTATGTTGAATTCGGACCAAGCAGAGCCATTATATATTCAATTACAAAAAGCGGTCAAAACGGCTATTCATAATGGAACATTTACGCAGGGAAGCCGTATACCGACCGAAACTGAGCTAAGCGAGACCTACAATGTAAGTCGAATTACCGTAAGAAAAGCCATTGCCGAATTGGTTCATGAAGGTTATCTGACCAAACGTCAAGGAAAAGGTACCTTTGTCAATGTACCCAAAATTGGGCGGAAGATTGAACATGTCATCAGCTTTACGGCTGCCTGCAAATCCAACGGCCTATCTTCACACAGTGTGGTCACAGAACGTGAAATCATAGAAGCAGATGAGGAAATTGCACATCAGTTGCAGCTGCAACAAGGAGAAAAGGTGTTATATATTCAGCGCAAAAGATACGCCGGTGATCGACCGCTAATGCTGGAGAATAATTTTTATCCTTATGACCGATTTTCTTTTCTAATGGAAGAGCAGTTGGTGGACTCTGTATACGAACTGTTACGTCATAAATACAGCATTGATCCTAACCAACCGGGAGAGACGATATTACAAATCGCTTTGGCGGATGAATACCAGGCAAAGCTGCTGGAGACGGCCATCGGACAGGCGTTGTTCTACATGCACACGATTATTTATGATCAGCATGGAGGCCCCGTTCATGTAGGTAAACAGTACATCATTGGAGATCGTTATCAATTCTCAATATAAATCCGTTGCCTGTTATGTAAATGTATTCAGGTACGGCGCAGCTTCTGCTTCCACTCTATAAGAGAAGCAGAAGCTATATTATAACGTTATATTACGTTATGTAGTGAGGCGGATGAATAATGAGGGGGTGAAATTGTGCAAGGGAAGAATGATACATTAGCGGACAAAGTTTTACTGTCAAATGCTATTTTTAATGGCTTAGAAAATGAAGCCTCGCCGGGGTTTATTGCACTGCGAGGAGAATGTATTGCAGCAGTGGGGCGTCCCGAGGAGGCACAAGCTTGGATAGGAGCGGGAACGGTTGTCTGTGATTTGGGCGATGCTTTTATCATGCCAGGAGTTCATGACAACCATGTATTTTTTACCGGATATATGTCGATGCATCGGGGCGTGGATTTGACTCATGCAGCCTCTATTGAAGAAGCAATGGAATCCATGCTACAAGCGGCAAACAACCTTCCGCCAGGGAAAGATGTAACCGCTTACGGCTGGAGCGAGGAAGGTTGGGGCAAGCTGCCTGAGCAAAGCTTGTTGGACGAGCTGTTCCCTGATCGGGCGGTGATTGCCATTAACCTAAATAAAAGCTACTGCTGGATGAACCGACTGGCTCAGGAGAAATATCAATTTTTGCCGGATCAATGCAGTGCTGAGGCACGCGCTTTGCTGCTCCAAGCTATGATGAAGGATCACAGCCTTGTCAAACAAGAGTTTATGGAGTTTTGCCGCATACTAGCTGCACGAGGAGTTACCTCCATAAAAGATATTGGCTTTGACCGGCATAGCGAGCTGCTGCCGATTCTAGAAGAATTGAAAGAAACAGGAGAACTGCCGCTCCGATTTCATTTCTCACTTGAACCCGTTGTTGAACCGTTGGATATTGGCACCGGTATGAAGTATAAAGCACTTTATAATGGGGACCTTATTCGTTTCCAAGGATACAAGCTGATGCTTGACGGCGTCGTAGCAGATCATACGGGGGACATGCTGGAACCGTACGCAGATATGCCTGAAGTCACGAATTTGAGGACGGTTGATTACGAAAAAATTGAAGCCTCTGTGCTGGAAGCGGACAGCCAAGGTATCAAATGCTGCCTAACTGCAGAAGGTGATGCTGCGATTCGCCAAGCGGTATCCATGATTGAAAAATGCCGCGAACAACAAGGTAATAACCTTATCAGACATTCTATCAGTGATCTAGAGTATCCTCATCCAGATGATTTGATCAGAATGGGCGAAAACGAAATTTTTGCCGAAGTCTACGCCCAAATCCTGCTACTGAATCCAACCTATGAAGAGGCCTATATGCCTGTTGTGGTAGGCAAAGGTAATGAGAACCGATTTTATAATTATAAATCTATGCTGGAGGCTAACGTGCCAATAACCATTGGGACTGATCTACCTTTATTTATCACAAGTGTCCCTGATTCACTGTACTCAGCTTCTCATCGGTTATTTCCGGACGGATCACCTGCTGGAGGCTGGTATCCCGATCATGGGATGCCGCCATCCGAAGTTTTAAAAGCATGGACCATTAATGGAGCCAGACATTGTTATATGGAAGAGGTCACAGGCACGCTGGAGGCTGGAAAATATGCTGACATCGCCGTTTTTGACCGCAACCTTCTTAATGCATCCGCTAGTGATATCAGGGATGCCCAAGTGATACTGACCATTATGGGAGGGAAGGTTACTTATAACCATTCTTGGAATGAGGGATAAACATGAACATCGAGAAAAAGAAATGGAAATTATCCTTGCCCCATAGCTATACCTTAATATTTTTGATTATTATTACAGTCGCCGCATTGACATGGATTGTACCCAGCGGACAATTTGACCGGCATGAAGTGACAGTGAACGGTGTGACCAAAACCGCGATCGTTTCGGGAACCTATCACACTGTACCCAAAACGGGTGAGAACGGTGATTTAAGACAAGGACTCCCCCAAATCCTAAGCGCTCCTATTGAGGGGATTATCAATGCCGCCGATGTGGTCTCTTTTGTCCTTATTGTGGGCGGCTCCTTCGGGATTATACTGCAGACGGGAGCCATTGACCGTGCCCTGACAGCTCTTGCCAGACGGCTGAAGAATAAGGGGATTCTGCTTATTCCAATTGCCATGGTTATATTCAGTCTCGGAGGCTCTACCTTTGGAATGAGCGAAGAAATTATTCCGCTTTATGCGATTTTTATTCCATTAATGTTTGCCCTAGGCTTCGATTCTATGACTGCTATTCTCATTCTATTTCTGGGAACGCAAATTGGCTATGTTGGTTCGACTGTTAATCCATTTTCAGTATTGATTGCCCAGGGGATCGCAGGATTGGAGGGGAATCCCCAGCTCTGGCTGAGATTTATCGAATGGCTTGTATTTACTATGATTTCTATTGCCTTTACGATGTGGTATGCGCACCGGGTTAAGAGAAATCCGGAGAAATCCATTGTTTTTCAGAGTGATATTATAAATCGCGAGCAGTTTATAAAAGAAAATACAGGTGAGGACGTCGTCTTCACGTTTCGGGACAAATTAATTATAGGTGGATTTATTGTAACGCTTGGAGCAATTGTCTGGGGAATTTTGGCCAAAGGCTGGTATATGACTGAAATCGGCGCCCTTTTCTTCGCACTCGGTCTTTTTGTCGGGGTAGTTACTAAAATGAGCCAGAAGGAAATAGCTGAGAATTTTGTAAAAGGGTGTGGAGAATTCATCTACGCTGCAGTGATCATAGGTCTCGCCCGCGGAATTCTGATTATCGCCGAGCAGGGTATGATCATCGATACCGTATTGAATGCACTCGCAAGCATTCTGGAAGGATTGCCAAGTTACTTATTCACTACCATTATGTTGGTTGCACACAATATTATTACTTTCCTGGTCCCATCTTCTTCGGGGGAAGCAGCACTAACAATGCCTGTACTTGCACCGCTTGGCGATCTTGTAGGTATCAATCGTGAAGCAGTAGTCACAGCATACCAATTCGGTAACGGGTTAACCAATCTCATTTCACCGACAGGCGGAGTACTGTTGGCTGGATTGGCCATTGCCCGGATCAGCTTTGGACAGTGGCTGAAGGTAATCTTCAAGCTATTCCCCATTCTGTGGTTAGTTGCTGCTATTTTTGCTGCGATTTCGGCTGCAGTGGGTATCTAATAAATCAAGTGAGAGCCCCTGTCTTTTAGAGACAGGGTTTCTTTTTGTGCATAAGTTTACGTGAAAAATAAATAATATGGATAGCATTTTCCTAAGGAGGAAATAAAATTGATGCATGCTGATAATAGATTACTCGTTGCTGCTCTAGGCGGTGTTAATGAAATCGGGAAAAACATGTATTTCATCCAATATGACCAGGATATTGTCGTTATCGATTGTGGCTCCAAGTTTCCTGATGAGAACCTGCCTGGTATTGACCTTATTGTGCCCGATGTCACCTATCTGCTGGAAAATCAGGATAAAGTCAGAGCGCTCATTGTGACTCATGGGCATGAAGATCACATCGGAGGTATTCCCTATCTGCTGAAACAGATTAATATGCCCGTTTTTGGCACAAAGCTCACCATCGAATTAATTAAGATTAAGTTAAGGGAGCACAATCTTTTACGTGATGCTGAGCTTCATCTTATAGATGCAGATTCAACCGTTCAAGCGGGAACGATTCAGGCCTCTTTTTTCACCACGGTCCACAGTATCCCGGATTGCCTGGGTGTCTTTTTTCAGACACCGGAAGGCAATGTGGTCCATACCGGGGATTTCAAATTCGATATGTCTCCCGTAAGCGGACCTTTTCCCGATCTTCATCGAATGGCTGAAATAGGAAAGAAGGGGGTAAAAGTGCTGCTCTCCGAAAGTACAAATGCGGAAAGACCGGGATTTACCCCTTCAGAACGTTTGGTTGGCGGGCATATTCTAGATGCATTTGCCAGAGCCAAGCAGCAGGTATTTATCTCCACGTTCGCTTCTAATGTGAACCGTGTTCAACAAGTCATTGACGCGGCTGTGGAAACAGGTCGCAAACTGGTTTTACTCGGACGCAGTATGGTAAATGTGGTTTCGGTGGCGAAGGAGCTGGGCTTCTTGCATATGCCTGAGGATTTGTTGATTGAGCCGGGGGAAACAGAGCGGTTCCCCGCAGAAGAAATTGCAGTTTTATGTACCGGAAGTCAGGGAGAGCCGATGGCCGCATTGTCACGTTTAGCCAATTCCCTGCATCCCAAAATCGAAATTTTGCCTGGTGATACGGTCATCATTGCTGCGGGAGCCATACCGGGGAATGAGCGAAACCTTTCCCAGGTCATTGATAATTTGTATGTGCTGGGTGCCCAGGTTATTTATGGATCAGGCAGCTCCACGGGGATGCACGTATCCGGTCATGGCAGTCAGGAAGAATTAAAATTAATGATGACCCTTATGAAACCGGAGTATTTGATTCCCATACACGGTGAATTCAGGATGTTGTATCAGCATCGTCAACTAGCGGAGTCTGTGGGGATTCCGATGGAGAATGTATTTATCGTCCATAACGGTGACACTGTTCAAATCGAAGAGGGAAGAGCATCCCTGGGGCCCAAAGTATCAGCCGGCAATAGCTTGGTAGACGGGTTGGTAACAGGGGACGTAGGTAATATTGTACTACGAGACCGTAAAAAGCTTTCTTCAGACGGAATGCTGATTATTGTGATGACGTTGAGCAAAAACGAGAAGCAAATGCTCGCAACGCCAGAGGTCATTTCAAGAGGCTTTGTATATGTTAAGGATTCCGAAGAGCTCATGAGTCAGATCCACGACACGATTATGTCCACAGTGAACGAGTTAACAGAAATCGAAATGAGTCAGTGGGGACTGATTAAGCAGATGTTAAAAGATGATGTTGGCCGCTTTATTTACAGTCAGACGAAGAGAAGACCCATGATTTTACCTATCATTATTGAGGTATAGAATAGCGACAAATGTCAAAACAAGATAGAGCTTGTTCAATACGCGATTACACAAAAAAGACTTAAATCAGCAATATGACTGATTTAAGTCTTTTTGATTTCCTTCCTACTTTTCCTATAAGAATGCGGATGTAATGGCGGTTTACAGCGCAGCGTCTTAATCGCTTACAGCCGCTTGGGTTCCTGCTGTATGCCCTGTCGTAAACGCCGCTGTAATATTATAACCACCTGTGTAACCGTGAATATCGAGAATCTCACCGCAGAAGAACAACCCAGCCATCAGCTTGGACTCCATCGTTTTCGGATTAATTTCCTTCAAATTCACACCGCCCCCGGTAACAAATGCTTCCTTCAGAGAGAGCGTACCGTTCACACGGATTGGAAACGCCTTAATGCGATGAGCAAGTTCTTGCCATTGTTGCTTGGGAATATGATCATAGGTCAAGTCCTCACGCAGTTCGGCTTGCTGGAGCAACAATGGAATCAAGCGTTCCGGTAAATAAGGCTTAAGCACATTTTTGATCGCTTTTTTAGCATCGACCGATGCCAATTCCAGCGTCTCACGATAGACTTCATCGGCATGTTTGTGAGGTTGTAAATCCAGAGTCAACAACACCGTGTTTACCTTATCCTTTTTCATTCCCTTGACGACAAACTGACTGCACCGCAAAGCAGTTGGGCCAGATAAACCGAAATGTGTAAAAATCATATCTCCTTCATGGACGACAACTTTTTTTTGCTTCGCATTCCATACGGTCAGACTGATATCGCGTAAGGATAGTCCCTGAAGCTCTTTCGTCTGGATGAACGTCTCGCCTGAGGTCAACGGCACCTCTGTTGGGTACAGTTCCGTAATCGTATGCCCTGCTTGTTCTGCCCATGCATAGCCGTCACCTTCCGAGCCTGTATGCGGGACGGATTTGCCGCCAACGGCTACAATGACATTACGGCTATGTAGGATTTCACCGGAACGCAGCCGCACCCCAGCCGTATGACCTTCATTGTAAATAACCTCTTGAACAGGACAGCTTGTCCGAATCTCGACTCCTTGAGAGCGTACCTTGTTGATCAAAGCATCGACAACTGTTTTGGCTTTGTCCGTCACTGGAAACATACGCCCATTGTCTTCTTCCTTTAAGGCTATACCCAGCTGTTCAAAAAAGGCGATGATATCCCGATTGCCGAAAGCCGCCAGTGCACTGTGCAGAAAACGGCCATTGCCGGGAATGTGTTGAATGAGTTCGTCCAGCTCTTTGGCATTCGTGACATTGCAACGGCCTCCACCAGAGATCCCCAGCTTTCGCCCGAGCTTATTTCCTTTTTCAAGCAAAAGCACCTTGGCGCCCTCACCGCTGGCAGCGGCAGCAGCCATTAATCCGGCTGAGCCGCCTCCGATCACAATAACGTCGTAAGTCATAAACCTCTTCCTTTTCGTCGACAAATTTTCAAAAAATTCAGAATGGTGTAACCGATTTTTCATCATATCGTAATACCGTCGCTCTAATAGCCTTAGAGCACAGCAAACGCGTATATCTTTCAATTTCCAGGAATTTAAAACGCGTAAAAACGTTCCTCTTATATACATCTGGTATTTAGCAGATTTTGTCGTTCTACACCGGGATTTTAACACATATATTGTAATATATTGTAGCCTGTGCTTTAATTCAACTAACGGCGTCAAGGAAAGATGATGAGGGGGAGAAGTCCTTGTTAATTGCGTTGAAGGAAAGTGTGCTCCAAGTTCTCCTTGCCGTTATATCGGCGGGTTTTTTCTCTATATTAACGGATTATGGGGATAAGAAAAAGGTTTGGGGCGGCAATCTGCTTCCTGGACCCAATCAAGGAATACTGTATCTGTGTTGCTTGCCAGCCATATTGCTATGTACACTCTTTCAATATCAGTCTCCGTATGGTCTACCTTCCAATCTCGGTATTATTCCCCTTGCTGTTGGCATCATGTACGGTAGACGTCGCACTGCCTTCGTGCTCGCCGCTTCCGCACTGATGGGTGTCCTGATTATAGCCCAGTCGACAGAAATGTCCCCGATGTATGTGGGCACGGGTTTTATTCTTTTTCCTTTTATGCTGCTGCATGTCAAGTTTTTCCAAAGAGGAACCTTGGTGGACAAAAAAATCCTAATCTCCGCATATGTTGTGGCTGATATGCTGTTTAAGGCGATTTTTCCGCTACTGTGGGGCAAACAGGAAATTGCGGTATACGTTCCTGACTTACTTACAACGTTCTGGAATATTGGTGCAGGGGTGCTGGCAAGTTTTACGGTCGTGAGTCTGATGCATAATGCCTTTGAGAAGCTGGCGCTGCGGCGTGATGTGACTGAATTTACGAGCAAATACTTAATTGAAGTGGATAAGCTGCGTCAAGTTATGGATTTGATGCCGTTATCTCTTGTTACTCTGGACAGCGAAGAACGAGTTATACATATGAACAAAACGATGCTGGAACTCTACCAGGACTTCGATCCCTACATTACACTGCCTGAGGTAGTAGGCCGTCCATTGACCTCGTTATATGGTTTTAGCGCTTTGCCTGTGGTTAACGAACGAGTTGCTAAAGCGTTGGAAGGAGAGGCGGGTGCTGATTTTATAAATGTTCCTCCCAAAGTATTCTTCTCAAGTTTCCTTCCTATTCGTGATAAACATGTAAACCAAACGACAGGCGTCATTATCGCCTTGCAAGATATTACAGAGCTGGAGACGCTGCGCAGTGAGCTAGGCAATTTCGAGAGGCTCAGTCTGGTCGGACAGATGGCAGCGGGCATTACTCATGAAATACGTAATCCGATGGCGGTTGTGCGTGGTTTTTTACAGCTTATGCGTGAGAAAAGTCCAGAATCTCTCAACCATTACTACCGCATTGTTATGGAGGAACTCGATCGGGCGAACGGAATTATTAACGATTTCCTTTCACTGGCCCAGAATCGGATTGTCGAGAAGGAGCAATGTCATCTGCATGATATTATTCGCGAACTGACGCCTTTATTGTGGGCAGATGCGAATCTGAGAGGGCAGACGATTGAGCTAAAGCTGGAGGAGCATGTGACGATGCTGCATTTGAACCCTAAGGAAATGAAGCAGTTGCTGCTTAATTTATCACGTAATGCGATGGAAGCTATGGGAGAAAAGGGGGTGTTGACCATTTCGACTCATGAGGAAGGGGATTTCGTGGAACTCGAAGTAAAGGACACAGGTCCGGGAATTCCGCAAAAACAGCTTGAAAAGCTGTTCCAACCTTTTTACACCACCAAAACGAAAGGTACAGGTTTGGGGCTGGCCTTATGTCAAAGTATAGTGGAGCGTCATCACGGTACGATTGCCGTAGACTCGGTGGAGGGAATGGGCACGCAGTTTAAAGTCCGATTGCGCAGAACCGTCCCGACTTACCGGGATCACGCTGAACCTTCTGTCATAAATTCGATACAGAAATAATCGTGCAAATATATAGCCGGATTTTTGCAAATTACGTGAAAAAGATTGTATAATGAAGTTTAGATGTCCATGCCTTTACTACGGCAAAGGATGAAATTAAAAACGTAGTATACATGATTTTTGGAAAAGGAGTGAAAGAATATGTCTATGTCTTTCGATCAATATATGAGAGATTCAGTTCAGCCAATGCGCGATGAACTGACGAATCTTGGGATTCAGGAACTGCGTACTTCTGAAGATGTGGAGGCCAAGCTTCCTAATGCTAAAGGGACAGTGTTGGTTGTTGTGAACTCGGTATGTGGTTGTGCCGCAGGCCAATGCCGCCCGGGTGTGGCTGAAGCGTTGAAGCATGATCTTACGCCAGATCATCTGTATTCGGTTTTTGCCGGACAGGACAAGGAAGCAACGGCAAAGGCTCGCGAATTTTTCGCACCTTACCCACCGTCATCCCCTTCTATCGCGCTGTTGAAAGACGGCGAGCTGGTTCACTTCATCGAGCGTCATCAGGTGGAGGATCGTTCGGCAGATCAGATCGCTGCTGATTTGACCAGTGCATTTGATCGTTTTTGCCGGTAAGACTGCTCAAGCTATGCCCCGCATTTTTCGCCTGCGAAACTTGCCGGGGCTTTTGCATGTTGGCTTGTGAAGGAAATTCCTAAAAAAGAGGTGCTTATCTGATGAGTTTGCAGGAACAGATTATTGCTGAATTGGGAGTACAGCCTACGATTAACGTAGAGGCGGAGGTCCGTAAGCGTGTGGATTTCCTCAAGTCGTATGTTACGAAAACGGGAAGCAAAGGGCTGTTGATCGCCATCAGTGGCGGGATTGATAGTGCCGTAGCAGCCGCTTTGTGCAAGCGGGCTACAGATGAATTGACGCAGGAACAAGGGGACGAATACACAACACTGGGTGTATTCCAGCCATACGGCCAACAGGAAGATATCGAGCATAGCTACGCGGTAGCCAAAGCGTTCGACCTGAAATATGCTGGGGAAACGAACATTAAGGAAGCCGTGGATAAGGTTGCCGTGGAAGTAGAGCATACGTTAAAGGATATCGGTCTAGAGCGTTCTATTACTCCGCAAGTGAGAGGGAATGTAAAGGCAAGAACACGTATGGTGGTTCAGTACGCACTCGCGAATGAGCTGAATCTGCTCGTCGTTGGCACAGATCACGCTTCAGAAGCTATCACAGGCTTTTATACCAAATGGGGCGATGGTGCGGTTGATATTACGCCACTTAGCACGCTCAACAAACGTCAGGTGCGCTTGCTCGCTAGCTATCTTGGAGTCCCGCAGGCCATTTTGGACAAAGCGCCTACAGCAGGATTGTGGGAAGGCCAGACGGATGAAAAAGAACTGGGGATCTCCTACGAAGCAAACAGCGACTACCTGGAAGGCAAGGAAATTGACCCGGCGGCACGCGAAAAGCTGGAAAGCTTCTTTACACGTACAGCGCATAAGCGGACAAGCATCCCAGGAGTGTAAGCATTAATCATTATGGAATTGTAAAATCCTGAAGTAAATAAATGCGGCGATCCGCCCGGCGGATCGCCGTTTGTATTGAAGGGGCAATAATTTAATTGGTGATCCACTCAATGAAGCGGCGGGTTTCAGTAATCGCTTGATCCAGTGGAAGGCTACCTCCCTGGAATGGATGAACGGTATTAAAGGTATGATTGCCGCCTTGAATTTGTACCCATTCGATGTCGGGACGAACGGATGTGAGCAGGGCAGAGCCTTCCCGTAGACGTTTGGAATCTTCGGTTCCCTGGATCAGTACAGCTGGGAGCTGGCTGTTGGCAAGTCTGTCTACAATGGCAAAACGCTGGCGATTTTGTTCCAGGTCTTCCAGTATGACAGCATCCAGCGGAAGCTGTTGTCCTGTTCTAGCGTTCTCCACATAGCTGCGCCCCTTGGCGCGCATTTCTTCTTTTTGCGGTAAAGTAAACAAATCAAGATCTGTCACGCCATTCCATGAAATGACGCCAGCAATCTCGCCGGGATGATCTAGAGCATATACAAAGCAGCTTCCCGCGCCTCGGCTATGTCCTAACAGAAACAACGGCAATTCTCTGAACTCATGACGTGCTCTCAGATTGGACAGCAATAGTTCCAAATCCTCTTGTTCGCGGCTATAGGTGTTGCGTGCGAACTTTTCCAGCTCGGTAAAATTCTCTAGATCCTCACCAATGCCATTATGTGAAAAGTTAAAGGTCACAACATGGTTATCCATACTCAATGCTTCTGCTATATAGGGGAACATGCCCCAATCCTTGAATCCTTTGTAGCCGTGAGCGATGATGAGCAGGCTTTTGGCTGTATTTTTAGCGGGAAACCAGGAAGCCCGGATCACCGCATCTGTTCTTGCTTCGGTACCTGCTTCAACAATAATGGTTTTTGACATCCTATCCTTCCTTTCTACGGGAATTTTTTAAAATGGGCATATGAGCTGAATTCAAAACATTCACCTATAGCCTTTCTTATTTTAACATATTTTGGTGCCGCTTTTACGCCTTTGTGACTCGCCAGGGTGAGGACGCACTGTTACAATAGATCCAGTAAAGTAAAAAGGACGGGGAATACCCAAATGATCTACGGAATTGGACATGATGTGCTGGAAATAAGCCGTATGGCTCATATTTTGGCAGGTAAATATGCAGATGCGTTTTTGAATCGGGTGCTGACCCCGGCAGAACGTGAGCTTGCTGTGGAACGCAAGGGTAGACTAACGGAGTTCGTAGCAGGGCGCTTTGCCGCCAAGGAAGCGATAACGAAAGCCTTCGGTTGCGGAATTGGGCAAATCATCGGGTTCGGCGATATGGATATTTTACCGGAACCTGGGGGGAAGCCAGCCGTTTATTTGTCTTCATCCGCATGGGATAGACTGAGATTGCCGTCTACAGGTGACTCGAATTACAGCATTCACTTGAGTATTACACATCAGCCTAACATTGCCTCTGCTTTTGTGATTGTCGAATATAAGGAGATGTGATGTGATGACTACAAATACATTGGAACAAAAGCGTTATTTCAGCTTTGAACTGTTGAATTGGTATACACGTAACAAGCGCGATTTGCCGTGGCGCCGCCATCGGAATCCTTTTTATATCTGGATCTCGGAAATTATGCTTCAGCAGACACGTGTGGATACGGTCATTCCGTATTTTAATCGCTTTATTGCACGTTTTCCTACAATTGAAGCGTTGGCGGAAGCACCCGAGGAGGATGTGCTTAAGCTGTGGGAAGGGCTGGGTTATTATTCGCGGGCCCGGAATTTGCAAACTGCGGCAAAACAAGTAGTTGAGCTTCACGGCGGGCAGGTGCCGGATGATACACAGGCTGTCGCTGCACTGAAAGGAGTAGGCCCGTATACGACGGGGGCGATTATGAGTATCGCCTTCAATCGACCAGAGCCTGCTGTGGACGGAAATGTGATGCGTGTGCTGTCGCGTTATTTTCTCATTGAAGAGGATATTATGAAGGGCAGCACGCGGGCGCATATGGAAAGTCTGGTACGGGAGCTGATTCCCGAAGGAAGGGCTTCTGATTTTAATCAGGCGCTGATGGAGCTGGGGGCGCTGGTCTGCACGCCGAAGTCGCCTCATTGTCTGACCTGCCCGGTAATGGAGCATTGCTCGGGCAGGTTGGCAGGTCGCGAGGAGACGCTGCCAGTCAAGACCAAGGCGAAGCCGCCGCGGCTGGAGCCGCGTTCCGTAGCCCTCATCGAGGGCAGCGGAGCGAACGCAGGCCGCCTGCTCGTACGGCAGCGCCCGGCCAAGGGCCTGTTGGCCCGCATGTGGGAGCTGCCGCATGAGCTTGCCGGGCCGGAGGGCTACAACGGCCCGGTGCCGGATGAGCCCGCCATGGACCATTTGGCGGCTCATTTGCTGGCAGAGGGCGTGCTTGCGCGCCCGGTGCGGTTTGTACGTGAGGCGGAGCACACGTTCAGCCACATTCACTGGAACCTGCGTGTGTTCCAGTGTGAAGAGGTCGCCGTCCCTGCCGGGGAGGCGGGAGGACATCCGCTGGCTGCCGAACAGCGGGCCAGCTACAGCACCGAAGCGAAGCCAGGTGCGTTGATTGCGCTGGCTGAGCAGGCGGAGCACGCGCATAATGCGCTGCCAGCGGGGTACCGCTGGATCAGCGAAGCGGATATGGCCACCTTGGCGTTTCCCAAGGTGTTCCTCGATCTGATCACCGAGTATTATGCGAAGCAAAAAGAGAACTAATTAAGAGAACATGCAGTTAATAAAATAGCGGCAGTATGGACATGAGGTTGATCCATGCTGCCGCTATTTTTCTGTTTTTGGAATGAATATGCCTAATTTAGTTGCGAACGAAGTGTGTTATTTTTGGGGGGGGTTTCGGTATTCGGATGGAGTCACCTTGTTGACCGTTTTGAACATTTTGGAGAATAGGAGTACATCTTTATACCCTACAGACCGAGCGATATCCCCGATTTTAAGGGAAGTATTTCTTAATAGGGAGCACGATTTTTCAATCCTCAAATGCAATAAAAATTCCTGTGGTGACTTATTTAGTTGCTGTTTAAATAAACGATGCAAATACGAACGGTCAATTGAAATGTACTTGGCAATGTCGCTTACAGTAATGAAGTGTGAATAGTTTTGTTGAATGAAGAGAAGCGCTTCTTTAATATACCGCTGCTGTCTTACCTCAGGGTTGACTTCCTGATTAGGGTAATGTTCAAACATCAGATACAGAAATTCATACAGCTTGGATGCAAGGAGTAGGTCCTTGTTGGATTTCAGTGTAGAAGAAACGACGATGCTTTCCATACAGCGGGCAAGGCTGCCCTCTGCTTCAAACCGGAAAATGGGATTGTCCGTATTGATAGAGGTCCGGCTTAGATATTCTTTTGCTTGCACCCCATTAAAACCAATCCAGGCATATTCCCATGGGTCGACTTCATCCGCTTCGTAGTAAATTAAAACCTTCGGCTCAATAAAGAAAGCATCGTTTTTCTCCAAATGATAGATTTTATTGTTGACTTTAAAGATCCCTTTTCCTTTTAAAATATAATGTACCATATACCCGCTTCGAATGGCTGGACCATAAGAGTGCTTGCTGGTACAGCTTTCTTTGCCACATGTGTATAAATTGAGATCCAGGTTGTTATAGGAATGATTGGAAAAGTGTGAACTCATTTATTTTCACCCCTTAGTTCATCTCTGCATATT
The DNA here is from genome assembly GCF_024213565.1 of Paenibacillus sp. Lou8.1. Classification (NCBI taxonomy): domain Bacteria; kingdom Bacillati; phylum Bacillota; class Bacilli; order Caryophanales; family Paenibacillaceae; genus Paenibacillus; species Paenibacillus sp. Lou8.1. The sequence goes on along the minus strand of NZ_JANAVN010000013.1, from coordinate 62,679 downwards.
ATCACACCGTTTCATATAGAGTCTACATTATTCCATATAATTATTAAAACTATTCAATTATGATTAGGATGTAAACAATAAGTAAACAACATAATTTATACTTTTTGGAAATCGTACTATTGGCTCTATAAGGGGGTTGCTATGGCTATACACATCGATAAAGAGAAGCTTTTATTCCATTTACAAGGCAGCAATACGAGTTATGTCATGCAGGTTATACGAGATGGTTATTTAGCCCATCTGTATTGGGGAAAGAAAATTCAGAACTATCGGGGAAGCAATAAAATCATCTTTATGGATAGAGGATTTTCACCCAATCCCGATGGCTCGGATCGAGCCTTTTCACTGGATACTATCCCGCAAGAATATCCGTCATTTGGAAATAGTGATTTCAGGATTCCTGCGTATCAGCTTCAATTGGAGAATGGTTCTACAGTGACAGACTTTCGCTATAAAGAACATCGGGTTTACCAAGGCAAACCAAAATTGAAAGGGCTTCCTTCTACTTATGCAGAAGATGCTGGCGAAGTAGAAACTCTGGAAATCGTCCTTGAAGACCCATTAATTAATGTAAAGGTTGTACTATCCTATAGCCTATATCCAAAGCGGGATGTCATTACCCGTTCAGTCCGTTTCGATAATGAAGGTCGGCAGCAGCTAAAACTACTTAAAGCGTTAAGTGCTAGTGTGGATTTTCGTGATGATGAATATGAACTAATTACCTTGTACGGTGCGCATAATAATGAAAAAAATATAGCAAGGCGAAAAATTTTACCTGGAATTCAAATGGTAGACAGCTGCCGTGGAGCCAGCAGCCCTCAACAGGCACCCTTTATGGCACTTGTAAGAGAAGGAACAGATGAAGAACAAGGTGAAGTGTACGCCTTTAATCTGGTGTACAGCGGGAACTTTACGGCCCAGACCCAGGTAGATTCCTATCGGAACACAAGAGTCACGATGGGGATTAATCCTTTTGATTTTACATGGCTGCTTGAACCTGAGGAATCGTTCCAAACACCAGAAGTGGTCATGGTATACACCGAAAACGGCTTGGGCGGCATGTCGAGAATTTATCATGAATTATACAGGAACAGATTATGTCGTGGGCCTTTTCGTGACAAAGAGCGGCCGATCCTGATTAATAACTGGGAAGCCACTTACTTTAACTTTGATGCCGACAAGATTGAGCAGTTGGCGAAGGAAGCTCAAAGTGTAGGAGTGGAACTGTTTGTATTGGATGATGGTTGGTTTGGAAAACGGGATGATGACAATACTTCATTAGGCGATTGGGTGGTGGATCGTCGCAAACTTCCAGATGGATTGCTGGATCTTGCAAACCGCATACGAAACCTGGGTATGGAGTTTGGTTTGTGGTTTGAACCTGAAATGGTATCCATAGACAGCGATTTATACAGAAAGCATCCCGATTGGTGTATCCATGTCCCTGATCGTCCGTATACGTTGGGAAGAAATCAACTGATGTTGGATTTATCGAGGAAGGAAGTGTGTGAGTACATTATTAAGTCGGTTTCCGATATTTTATCGGACGTTCCAATTACTTATGTAAAATGGGACATGAATCGTCACATGACGGATGTGGGTTCGGCTGCCTTGCCACCTGAGAGACAGAGGGAGACTGCGCATCGTTATATCCTGGGACTCTATAGTGTTATGGAAGAGCTTACATCAAGATTTCCCCATGTCTTATTTGAGAGCTGTTCTAGTGGAGGAGGCCGTTTTGATGCCGGCATGCTCTATTACATGCCTCAGACCTGGACGAGTGACAATACGGATGCCATTTGCCGACTGAAGATTCAATGGGGAACAAGTCTTGTCTACCCTCCGATTACTATGGGGGCACACGTCTCCACGGTACCCAACCATCAAGTGGGTAGAATAACTCCCTTGGAGACCAGAGGTTATGTCGCCATGGCCGGGAATTTTGGATATGAGCTGGATCTGACGACATTAACCGTTGAGGAAAAAGAAATAGTAAAAAAACAGATAGCTCTATATAAAGAAATTAGATCGCTCATTCAATTTGGGAAGTTTTATAGAATCATTAATCCGTTTGATGAAAATGAAGCTGCATGGAACTTTGTGTCGGAAGATCAAACGGAAATGGCGGCCAGCTATTTCAAGGTTTTATCCCAACCCGCAGCCGCGATTAAAACGTTAAAATTCAAAGGTTTGAATCCAGACTACGTTTATAGAAATGTAGAAACTGGCGAGCTGTTCGGCGGTGATGAATTAATGCATGTCGGCATAACGCTTGCCAGGGTAAAGCAGGACTTTTTAGGCATGTTCTGGAGATTTGTTAAAGAAGACATCTGATTCAGCTAGAGGAGGTTTTACTAGATGGAAGCAAAAGAAAAGCAGTATAAGCAAATTTCTCAAGAAATTTTAAAATATATCGGTGGTGAAGAGAACATTATCGGTGTGGCCCATTGTGCCACAAGATTAAGAATTGTACTTGAGGACAATGAAAAAGCGGAATTAAAAATGATTGAAGATATTGATCTGGTTAAAGGCGTTTTCATAGCGGGGGATCAACTACAGATCATTTTTGGAGCAGGGTTGGTCAATAATATCTATGCCGTGTTTTCCAAACTGACCGGAACGGAAGATATGTCATTAAGTGACGTCAAATCGAAGTCCGCACAAAGGCAAAATCCTTTTCAAAAAGCCATTAAATCGCTGTCAGATGTCTTCATTGAGATCATGCCTGGAATTCTTGCCGCCGCATTGTTAATGGGGATCACCGGTCTATTAGGCCAGAAGGGGCTATTCGGCCCTAAATCGATTGTGGAGATGTATCCAATTTTCCAAGGGATCAATCGCTTTGTTCAAATCGTTTCCACAGGTATTTTCACCATCCTGCCGCTGCTTGTTGTTTATTCTGCAACCAAGAGATATGGCGGCCGTCCGATTCTGGGGCTTGTGCTGGGTGCAATTATGCTTCATCCAGCCTTGGCGGACGCCTTTGAGGTAGCTAAAGGGAGCCAAAATCCGGAATCGATCAGTCTTTTCGGCCTTCCCGTACAGTTGGTAGGCTTTCAGGGCGGTATTATTATTGCTCTAATGATGGGATATGTGGTAGCCAAGTTGGATCAGTTTTTTAACAAAAAGGTTCCAGACATGATTAAACTATTTTTGGCTCCGTTGCTGACGGTCTTTGTTTCTTCCCTGCTATTGTTTACTATTATCGGCCCTCTTGGGCGAGAGTTGGCTAGTCTGGTGACTGTTTCGCTGCTTTGGATGACACAAAACCTAGGAATATTCGGTTTTATGTTTTTTGCAGGCATTCAGCAGATCATTGTTATTACAGGCTTACATCATGTTATGGGTGCGGTAGAAGCGCAGCTGTTAACCGATACAGGCAGAAATTTTATCAACCCGTTGGCATCAGTAGCTTTGATGGCTCAAGGGGGCGCCGTTTTGGGGTATATTCTTTTGAATCGCAAAGACACCAAGGTTAAAGAAATGGGTTACTCTGCATTCGGGTCTGTACTTTTTGGAATCTCGGAACCAGCGATCTTTGGGGTCACTTTAAAGTATAAGTTCCCCTTGGTTGCTGGATGCCTCGGAGGAATGATTGCGGGAGCATATGTATATTTAAGCAAGCTGACAGCCATAGGATTCGGAACCACGGCTCTTCCCGGCTTTGCAATTGCCGCGTCAGAGAACCGTGGTCATATGAATTATCTGATCGCTCATCTTATTGCCCTGTTATGTGGAGCATTATTTACATTGGCTTACGGTGCTTTTAAGAGTAAGAGGTCACGAGCCTGAACCAAGAGAATATGAACAGGTTGGACAAAATTAGTAAGGTACCATCAAGTTTTTATGAAAACGGTTAAAAATAATAGAACATTCGTGGAATGGACAAGAGAGCATAGATGATAAAGTAAAAGAGCCGACCTCAGTCGTTACTAACGACCGAGGTCGGCCTTAAGTTTATATGGGTATGCATGTACATTCGTTAAAGCTAATCAATGCTACGATCGCTTTCAATCAGCCCTTTGCCGATTACATTGGCCGAAACTGGAGGCTTGCCGAGCTCCCGAGACCATACGGACAGTTGCCCGATATGATGAATCTGGTGGGCGATAACATGACGCATCACCTCGCCCCAGGCATCAATTACAATCCTGCCGTCCGGGAGGTGATCTTCGAACCTTTTCCGTTCCAGACCATCATGCCAGGCGAGCACGAACGGCTCGACATCGAGTCGAAACTTTGCATCCAGCTCACGGACTTTGTCGAGCGTATCATAGAGAGAGAAGTCCTCTTGAAGGTCGGGTTTGCCCTGAATCGTTTGAATCCAGCTCCACTCCACATCAACGATATGAAAGAGTGTCTTTAGAATGCCGCCGACTCCGCCGACGCGTTGTTTCAGTAATTCCTCCTGCGACACCTCTTCACACCAGCGGTACCATTGTTCCCGAATCATCCAGTTGTAACGAAAAAAAGTCTGCATCCATCAACCTCCAGAGCTGTATTTGAGAATCATCTCCACCAGTTTACCATGGAATGCCAAAAGGGCTGTCTCATTCGTAGAAAATCTACTTTTGAGACAGCCCTATTATAGGATAGAGATGTTGTTACTGGCTTATTTCTTTGCAGCCGCGTAACGTTTGTTTACTTCATCCCAGTTGATTACATTGTAGAATGCTGCAATGTAGTCTGGGCGTTTGTTTTGATATTTCAGGTAGTAAGCATGCTCCCAAACGTCCAGTCCAAGTACCGGAGTCAGACCTTCAGACAGCGGGCTATCCTGATTTGGAGTGCTAGTGATCGCCAGTTTGCCGTCTTTGCCGACAACCAACCAAGCCCAGCCGCTACCAAAACGTGTTGTAGCTGCTTTAGTGAAGTCTTCTTTAAATTTGTCGTAGCCGCCCAGCTCGTTGCTGATTGCTTCAGCAATAGCACCTGTCGGTTGTCCGCCGCCGTTAGGACCGATAACTTCCCAGAACAGGCTGTGGTTGTGGTGTCCACCACCGTTGTTGCGAACCGCAGTGCGGATGCTTTCAGGAACGCTGTCCAGATTGGAGATCAGATCCTCCAGGCTCTTGCTTTGCAGTTCAGGAGCGCTCTCCAGAGCTGCGTTTAAGTTCGTTACATATGTGTTATGGTGACGATCATGGTGAATTTCTACTGTCAGTGCATCAATGTGCGGTTCCAGTGCGTCTTTTGCGTAAGGAAGTTCTGGTAATTGAAATGCCATAGTAAAATCCCTCCTGGTTATATGGTTGGGTAAGTGTTCCTATGTAATAATACCCTCGACAGTTATATTAAACCGCATTCAGCCTATTTTATCAACATTTTTGTTTGTAAAATAGCAAACTGGGCAATACGGCCTGGTAGATAGCATGTCCAAAAACCCGATTGGAATACACAATACATAGGTAATAAGAGGTAAATTGTGAACTTTAAAATGTAAACGCTTTATATACAGCGCTTACATGAGAAAAAGGGATGTATTCCGTCAAAAAGTATGGTTTAATGGTCAAGGAAGCAGAAATTTCGGCTTTTTTGTCGTCTGCTATAATCTGTCATGTCTATGACATGACGAACTTGAGGGCATACACCCTTTTCCTGTTCTTCATTTCATATATAGCAGATCGTATGCATTTTTATCATAATGCCTTGTGATTAACACCATGATAAGAAATTTAAGGATTTATGTAAAAATGACGGTGCTGTCTCAATTTTTTTATTATGCTTACGAAAAGGGAGATATTACTTATGCACGTTCGTTCCTTTCAATTAAGTGATGTGAACTCAGTAACGGCACTCATGCAAATTGCCTTGTCAGAGGAGTGCTACAAAGAGACGGTGAGTGCGTTTGCCCGTCAGCTTTCGTGGGATTCCGGTTTGATCATCGTTGCAGAAGAAGAGGGAGAGATCGTTGGTGCTTTGATCGGCACGATCGATCAGAATGATGGTTGTTACTATCGTATCGCTATTCACCCGGATCGTCGTCGGATGGGAATCGGCAAGTCGCTTGTGGAGTCCATGGAGCAGCGTTTTCAGCAACGTAAGGTTAGCCGTATTTGGGTAGCAGGGGACAAGCATAACAGTGCGGCCATGCCTTTGTACGAAGCGATGGGCTATGGAGCAAGCCAGATTTTACAGGCTTTTCAGAAGCTGAGTATTTTGGCGCCTCATTAATCGGGAATCGAAATAAAGAGAATTGAATAACATTAAGTATAATATTTACATTTAGAGCATATCTGAGTAACCGTTGCAATCGGGTACGGGATATGCTTTTCTATTTATAACAGGGTTGAGGAGGTTTAATTATGGACGCTTTGGCTCCTTCGTCAGGCCCGCTTCCCTCGCCGGAAACGTCCAAACAAGCAGGCCGCTCTGGTTACATACGCGATTGGTTAGTCACTCTGCTGATCGCCATGGTCGTCTTGCTGCTTCTGAACCTGTTCGTATTTAACTTGTCCACGGTCAGAGGACATTCGATGCAGCCGACGCTAATGGAAAGCCAGCATTTGTTCGTTAACAAACTGGTTTATAATTTTCATGATCCGGGCAGGGGGGACATTGTGATTTTAAAAGATCCTGATTCCAAGCTGTCGAGTCCAAGATTTTTAGTGAAGAGAGTTATAGGTATTCCCGGAGATGTAATCCGAGTTGAGCATAATCAATTGTATGTGAACGGTGAGCTACTAAATGAACCTTATACTAACTCTGACGTGGAGGATGGTGATTATGGTCCCTTTACGGTGGAGCCGGAGCACTTTTTTGTCATGGGGGATAATCGCCATACTGCAGCAAGCAAGGATAGCCGCTATTTTGGCAGCATTAAATCTCAAGATTTACTGGGACGTGCAGAATTTATATTTTGGCCCATATCTGAGTGGAAATGGCTATAGAGTAACTATAGTCTGAAATCAATGCGGAACACGTCCAAACCGATCAGGACCATGACGGAGCAGGCGGTTACCGATGAGGAAAGGAAGAGGATGATGAAAGAAGTGATGGTATATACCGACGGTGCTTGTTCGGGAAATCCGGGCCCTGGGGGCTGGGGGATCGTTTTGCTATATGGGGAGCATCGTAAGGAGCTGTCAGGTGCCGAGAAAATGACGACAAACAACCGTATGGAGATCAAGTCCGTGATAGAAGCGCTAAAGCTGCTCAAGGAGCCTTGCCATGTGAAAGTACACAGTGACTCTGCCTATGTCGTCAATTGCTTTAAACAGGGCTGGATTAAGAATTGGCTTCGTAATGGCTGGCGCAACAGTAAAAATCAGCCAGTGGAGAACAAGGAACTATGGGAAGAACTGTGGGAACTGATGGGTAAGCATGAGGTTGAATATGTGAAGGTTAAAGGGCACAGTGACAACGAACTGAATAATCGCTGTGATTTTCTGGCGACCAGTGCTGTTAAAAATTTACGGTAGCATCTGCTGCTATTTTCTGTTGAAATTTGAGATATGGGAATTTTGCAAATCCTCATATCTGTAATGATAAAAAGTGGAAGAGAGGTGAGTATCGGATGCAACGCGGATTGACTCAGGCGGCTGCCGGAACCGCTTCGACTTGGGCTGCGCTCAAGCAGGAAATTATTGAGGCAGCTCCAGGGCTGGGTATCGACTCCATCGGGTTCGCATCCGCCGACCCCTTTCTGTCTCTGAAAGCTATATTGGAAGAGCATCGTGCGAAAGGCTATGAATCCGGCTTTGAGGAGCCAGATATTGATAAGCGGATCTACCCGGAGCTGTATGGCTCACAGCCTGCATCTCTGATTGCTATTGCGGTGGCGTACCCTTCTAAAATGAAGGACCCGCCGAAGTCGGACAAGGGGAAGTACCGTGGTATTTTGGCGCGTTCAGCCTGGGGGAAAGATTATCATCTGGTACTACGCGAAGCGATGGGAAAGCTTGAGGCTTTTATAAGTGAGCGGGTGCCTGATGCCATATTGAAAAACATGGTGGATACCGGAGAACTGTCGGATCGAGCTGTTGCGGAGCGCGCAGGGATTGGTTTTAGCGGCAAAAATACGATGATGATTTCACCGACGCTGGGATCATGGATTTATCTAGGTGAGCTGTTGACGAACATTCCTTTCCAGCCAGATGAACCGGTAACGGATGGTTGCGGCGAGTGTACCAAATGTTTGGATGCCTGTCCTACGGGCGCGCTTGTGGGTCCTGGACAGCTGAATGCCCAGCGGTGTGTGTCCTTTTTGACGCAAACGAAGGGCTTTCTGGATGAGGAGTTTATGCGGAAGATAGGGAATCGGCTGTACGGATGTGATACCTGCCAAATGGTATGCCCCAAAAATCGGGGTCTCAACTGGGATCACCATCCCGAGCTTACACCCGATCCTGAAATTGTGAAGCCGTTGCTGCTGCCGTTACTGGATTTGAGCAACCGTGAATTTAAAGACCGATTCGGTCAAAGTGCAGCGGCTTGGCGGGGGAAGAAGCCCATTCAACGCAATGCGGTCATTGGACTGGGCAATTTCAAGGATATCAGCGCGGTGCCCAAATTAACGGAGGTTTTATTGGATGATCCGCGTCCCGAGCTGCGAGGCACGGCGGCGTGGGCTTTGAGTCGAATAGGAGGGGAAAACGCTATGACAGCGATCAAGCAAGCATCAGAGAAGGAACAACATGAGCAAGTACGCGAAATGATCGCGCAAGCGCATTCCAAACTAGAGGAACAAGAGCAGGCAGAACAGCAAAAGGCGTCTGAATTAATGATTGAGGACTCGCAGGGTCCAACTACGATTTATTATGATGAAATGGAGACACCTGTGGGCACGTTGACGCTGTGCGCTACAGATCGGGGGCTGTGCCGAATAGACTATGGCGTTTTTCATGCGAGGGAAGCACTGCTTCAGCAATGGGCCCGGACATGGATTGGGGAATATGTCTATGTGCAGGAACCTGACAAACTGCGCGAAGCCGCAGATCAACTGCGTGAATATTTTGCGGGAGAACGACGGGAATTTAGTATAGCCTATGATTTGAGAGGGACTCCTTTTCAAGAACAGGTATGGCGTGCACTGCAAAATATTCCGTACGGGCAAAGTGTGTCCTACAAAGATATTGCGGAATCGATCGGCCGAGCCAAGGCGGTACGTGCTGTTGGGGAAGCAAATAATAAAAATCCGTTACCCATCCTGTTTCCATGTCATCGGGTATCGGGTGAAAACGGAAGTTTGGTCGGTTATGCTGGAGGCTTGCCAGTCAAGACGAAGCTGCTGGATTTGGAGAAACAATAAGGACATATGTTTGCAAAAAGTGATTTGCTAGCTGTCCCATGTTTTGCTATGATAGGTTCGTGCAATTCAAGATGTTTCATATAAATATACAGAGGTGACGACTTCGTGGTGTGGAATATTGTCATTCCGATTATTACCCTGATTGCTGGTTTGGTTGGGGGATTTTTCATCGGTGCTTATTATCTTCGTAAACAGCTTGAAAAGATGCAAAACGACCCTGAAACGCTGCAAAAAATGGCCAAACAGATGGGTTACAACCTGAATGGGAAACAAATGCAAAAAGCCCAGCAGATGATGAAGAACCAACAGTTCTCCAAAAATCAGCCTGGTCCGCGTAAAAATCAGGGCCGTCGGAAATAATGAGCAACGTGAGCACGGATGCCGCATGAGGTTGCTGCATAGAGGAGGATTACTGTGGCTGGCGTAAAAGATTATATTAACCGCAAAGCTGCGGATAACCGGGATAAAATCGAGTACCATGTGGAGCAGATTTTACAACTGATCGGTGAGGACCCCAAGCGTGAAGGGTTATTGGAAACACCGGCACGCGTTGCGCGCATGTATGAGGAAATATTTGCGGGTTATGAGGTTGATCCCCGGGATGCGTTGGGTGTGACATTTGACGAGAATCACGAGGAGCTTGTGATCGTGAAGGACATCGTTTATTACAGCCAGTGTGAACACCATATGGCTCCTTTCTTCGGAAAAGTGCATATCGGCTATGTACCCAGCGGCAAAATTGTAGGACTGAGCAAGCTTGCACGTCTGGTAGAGGCAGTGACCCGCCGATTGCAGGTACAGGAGCGTATTACTTCACAGATCGCTGATATTTTAAATGAAGCAGTCTCCGCTCACGGGGTTATGGTGGTCGTGGAAGGCGAGCACCTGTGCATGTGTGCAAGAGGTGTCAAAAAGCCTGGTAGCAAAACGGTAACGTCTGCGGTACGTGGTACGTTTCGTGATGATGCAGCACAGCGCGCAGAATTTCTGTCGCTGCTCAAGGATTGATCGAACATCGCAAGACGTTTATGTGATGAACAAAAAAAGGGTGGTTTACGCATAGGCGTAGCCACCTTTTTTTGTTAACATCAGAAATAGAGACGACGGGATAGCCGCCTTAAAATACAATTAGCCTATGGATAACAGTTATTTTTACAGATAGGGGATAACGTATGGAGAATGTACATAGATCAACAGAAAAAACAACAGCTTTGCCTGAGTTGCAGTGGTTTGAAGCGCCACTCGCGGCCACTCAGGAGGACGTTTTGTCTCCGCTGGCTTGGGAGGAGCTGGCCTGTCGGCAAGTAGGGAAAGGAGCTGCACCCATTTTGCATCTATGGCGGCATCCGTCAGCGCTTGTGATCGGTCACCGGGACCGCAGGCTTCCCTACGCCCCACAGGCGATGGAGCGAGTGCGCAGCGCGGGAACCTCGGTATGCGTACGCCCCTCGGGTGGAGCAGCCGTCATGCTGGACAGGGGGGTGCTGAACCTGTCCTTGATCCTGCCGAATCCACAGCGGGCCATCAGCCTGCATGAGGATTTCCGGCTCATGGCAGCGCTAATTGCCGATGCGCTGGTTCCGTGGTCTGGCGAGGCGCAGACCGGAGAAATTCCCGGGTCCTTCTGTCCCGGGGATTACGATGTCAGCGTCCGAGGCCGCAAATTTTGCGGCATTGCACAGCGGCGCCAAGCCAAGGCGTATATCATCACAGCTTTCGTGATGATTGAGGGCAGTGGTGTAGAGCGTGCACAGGCGGTACAGGAGTTCTACACAGAGGCAGCCGGGGACACGTCGGCAGGCGTGCAGCAGCAGGATTACCCCCGGGTGAATCCAGCAACAATGGGTAGCCTGGCAGAGCTGGCTGGAGTGCCGTCTGTTGAGGCGTACACGGCATCTCTGCGCCGTATCGTTGAGAGCCGGACAGCCGTTTTACCTGCCGCTGGCTGGCTGGTACAACCGGAAGAATTGACCGAACAAATGGCAGCACTCAGAGAGCGATACGATTTGCAGGTGTAGTTTTTCTTTAGCTTAGAAGCTTAGAAGGGTTGCCATCTCAGTTTGGAGGCTTGGGTATAGCGCTCTGCAACCTCTGGCCAGTTAACGACATGCCACCAATCTTCAATGTATTTGTTGCGTTCGGCCTGATGCTTTAAGTAATATGCATGTTCCCATACATCTAGCGCTAGCAGCGGAATGGACTCCCATTGAGTCAGATTCTGGTGCTTTTCGGCCTGCAAAATTTCAAGTCGTCCCGCGCGTGGACTCCATACCAGGATAGCCCAGCCGCCACCCTCGACCTTTTCGGCTGCTGAACTGAATTGCTTTTTGAATGCATCGTAGCTGCCAAAATCCTTTTTAATCTGTTCAGCCAGCGGTCCGCTTGGGTTTCCACCACCTTGTGGACTCATGATCGTCCAAAAAAGAGTATGCAGATAATGGCCTGCGCCGTTGAATGCCAGTTCCCGTTCCCAATGCTTTACGAGGTCAAAATCACCTGTTTTTCGAGCTTCTTCCAGCTTCTTTTCCGCTTTATTCAGGTCATTCACATAGCTCAAATGATGCTTGTTATGGTGAATACGCATTGTTTTCTCATCAATATACGGTTCAAGCGCATTATAGGGGTAAGGGAGCGGCGGTAGCCGATGTCCCCCAATAGGAACCGACCGGCCGATTGTGGTTTTTTCCGTTGCCGAAGGTTGCGCCTGGCTGGACTTGACGCCTTTAGTCGTCCATGCGCCTTCTCCCCTTATGTCTGCCTGCCGTTCTCGAAGTTCTTCCTCTGGGTAATTCTCACCCTCTGTAGCTACATGATACAACCTAGCAGCCCTTGCGATGGAGCCAGGTTCCTGAAAGGGGGTTGTCGAGATCAGGAAATATTGGCTTTCATGTGCCGCGTGTAATACAACTCCGGCGGATTTTGGTTGCTGACGCAATGCATGACTGTGCTCGCTTAGCAGCCCGAGCTGCCGTACATACTCCTGTGACTGACGGTTTGCGGTTTGCAGCAAATCGTCCAGTCGACGATTTAATTCTTGTGAGTCAAGCTGAGAGTTTGAGGCTGACTCTGACAATGGCATTTTTACAGATGATGATGTGTCTAATCCCCTTGACTGTTTAGAATGTTCAGTGAATTCGTGTGTATGTGCTTGTGGAGCAGCTGACATCTGTTTCCATTCCTGATGCCACGCCTGATCTGCCGGATCGAGTGCGCTCCGTTGCTCTTCAAGCAACTCTATGGCGGTGCGTTCCGTCTGTTCGAATACAGTCCGCCAATCATCCAGCAGCCGTACATAAGTAGGCTCCAGTCCCTCGGTAGCGGATTTAATCACTTCCACATGCCAACTTTCCTGCTGCTTCCAATGCCGAATTTCCTCCAGCACACGTAAGGGCAGGAAAGACCCATAAGTACTCAGCATCGTATTTTACCTCCCGTATCCCACTATGGCTATCCGGCCGATCTGGCAGATCTGCCCTGGATGCATACGTACCCAGTATATTCACTGTCTCATCGGAAATATGTCTATGAACTCCCTTAATCCGGTCACATCTGTTAGGTAAAACAATGAATACCCATGGAACACGAAAAAGAAGCCCAGCTACGGCACGGGTTAAGTGTCCATAGACAGGCTTCTTCAAGGGGAAGAATAGAATATAGTTCTTCGAAAAATAATTTTTTACTTCGTATTCGTTTGTTTGTGGGCATCAGCGGTGGTTTTCTTGTCCTCCAGCTCCTGTACACTGCTTAGAAACGTCGATACCCGTCGCAAATATTCACGCGGGTGCTCTCTGAAAATAAGCTCATGTATCCCGTTTTTAACAATCCATACACTGGAAAGCGGGTTGGTTTGATTGGCAGCGAGCTTTTCCGCAATAGGATAAGGAGCTTTTTCATCCTGTGTACCATGCACAAACATGATCGGGAACGGGTAGTTTTCCTTTTTAACCTCCTGATATGGAATCTGATGCAAGCTGGTGCCGTTCAAAATTGGAAACAGCAACTCCAGAATTTCCAAAGACGGATGTCTTGGCAGATTAATTTGATTGTGAATGTTATGGTACAGCGTATCCGGTTCCAGCAGGAAGGTGCTGTCCAAAATCATTGCGTCCACATCTTTGGTTTGCAAGCCCGCCTGAAGAGCGGTGCCTGCTCCCATGGAGAAGCCCCATACGATAATCTCCGATGAGCCGCGTTGCTTCGCAAGCTGAATTGCTCCGAGGAGCTGTTGGGATTCTGCTTTGCCTCCGGTTGCGACTGCTTTGCTGTTTTGTGACGCAAATCCATAATCGAACATGACCACATTAAAGTTCAAACTGTGGGCATAATGCGCCAGATCATACATGGGAATCCAGCTTTCTTCGCGGTTAGCCCCATAACCATGGCTGAAAATAATCGTTTTCCGCGATTGATCCGCCGGGATATACCAGCCTTGTACCATGCGGCTACCATCCTTGGCAGGGAAGCTAACTTCCTCATAAGGCATGCTTTTGGCCTGCATCGGATTAGAGTACAGCGGTGCAACGGTGGGATTCGTAAGTACCCATGCGATGTAAGCATGCAAGGCAATAAAACAAAACAACAGAAAAAAGACGACCGACAGCAGCAGAGCAATCACAACGTGCTTGAACCGCAGCAGACGGGGATTAAAGAGTGGGGTGGACGGCTCCTGAACAGCGGTCTGTAGCTGAGCGTTGCGCTGGGATGTCGAAATCATGTAAGAGCCTCCTTATATAAAATTGATCTTCGTTTCATAGAATTTAGGTATAATTCCACTTGAAAATAGTAGTGTAGATCCGTATAGATACCTATTATCGTATGATGGGGATTATCCAAAGTCAACGCCTGAACCGGAAAAGTAAAAATGATGCAAAGAATTGTCGATGTTTGTTCTCGTTCTGTAATATGGTTGTCACAAAAACATCGGTTTACAGTAGCCGCGACTATTCTATATAATTTATGTAACCATGTTTCATAGTGTGAAACGAATATGGATACAAGAGGAGCGGTTCACGATGGAAGACCGTAAATTAACCGTTCGCGCTGTAGAGCGTGCACTTGATATACTGCTGTGTTTTACCGCAAATTCGGATCTTGGCCTGACGGAGATTGCCTCCAAAATTGGTCTACATAAAAGCACGGTTCATCGGCTGCTGACTACGTTGGAGGATCGGGGCTTTGTCGTTCGGAATGCCGAAACGGAAAAATATCGACTTGGCTTCCGTATTTGGGAGCTATCCACGCATTTGTCCCAAAGTGACGAGCCGGCGGTGTTGTTACAACCTGCAATGGAAGGACTACGTGACCGTCTGGGCGAGACGGTCAGCTTGTACTTACGGGACGGCAGCATGCGTATTCGCATACAAGCCGTGCAGAGCAATCAGGCGATCCGCAGGGTTGCGCCTGTAGGTGCGCGTATGCCGCTGGCTGTAGGGGCCTCCAGCAAGGTGCTGGCGGCCTTTATGCCGCCGCAGGAGCTGGAAGCCCTGCTAAGCGGGGATGAATGGCCGCCCTCAGTAGACCCGGAGGTCTATAAAGCTCAGCTGCAGGACATTCGCGAGAAGGGCTATGCGACCAGCTATGAAGAACGGGAGCCAGGGGCTGCTGCTGTGGCAGCGCCAATTGTGAACCGGAAGGGACAGGTCACTGCGGCTTTATCTGTATCTGGCCCGGTCAGTCGACTTGCACCCGAGACGCTACATGACTTTGCTCCGATTTTGATCGAAGCGGCGAAGGAAATGGGGCTTATGCTTCCGTAATAAGAATGAACACAGTTGAAGCAAGCAGAGTGATTTGATGGAGAACGTCTCCTTGGTAAAGGGAACCTAAAAGGGTTGCCAAAGCCATAAATTTGAAGTAGTCTGGTAAGGAAGGCGGGATGTCTGTTATATCCGCCTCATGTGAATAAAGTATCACAGTTACTGGGGGAGCCTGTAATGCCGGGCTGAGATGGAATCGTGCAAGATTCCGGACCCTTTGCACCTGATCTGGATCATACCAGCGTAGGGAAGTAATCGGCCATTGAAATGTATACGCGGCTGCTGTCTACGGTGACGCATTGGAATATCATTATTCCACATGCGTACTGTCTGGATAGCTGCCTCGTTAGATTAGCCGGTTCCCTGGGGAACCGGCTTTTTTGCATAGATCAGCGCCACCCTGGGAATGGTTCCGGATCGGTGTGTCATTTCATCGAAACGGGAGGAATGGACAATGAAGCCGACAGAAGCAGAAGGAACAAAAGGAACAGAATTGAAATCAGCAGAAGTAAGATTGGTAGGAACAAAAGAAGTTGAGGTAGAGAAGACAAACGGGGAGCAAGCCAGTGGGGTAACGCCCTTTCCAGGAAGCCGTAAGGTATATATTCAAGGCTCGCGGCCGGACATTGCCGTGCCAGAGCGCGAAATTGCTCTTCATCCTACACATACGCCGCAGGGCACGGAGCATCATGAGCCATTGCGTGTATATGATACAAGCGGTCCCATGACCGACGAAGCCTATCAGGTCGATATCCGTCAGGGCCTGCCTCCATTCCGGCGAGCTTGGGCCCTGGAACGGGGCGATGTGGAGGCTTACGAGGGACGCGCCGTCAAGCCGGAGGATAATGGACTGAAACCTGGCTCCAAACGGGAGACAGTGGAATTTCCCGGCGTGACCAACCGTCCGCTTCGTGCTTCGCAAGGGCGTACAGTGACGCAAATGCATTATGCGCGGCAAGGGATCATTACGCCCGAAATGGAATTTGCGGCGATCCGCGAAGGGGTGGAGCCTGAGTTTGTACGGCAGGAATTGGCGGCTGGACGAGCCATTTTGCCTTCGAATATCAATCACCCGGAAAGTGAGCCAATGGTCATTGGGCGTCATTTTCACGTGAAGATCAATGCGAACATTGGTAATTCTGCGGTTACCTCCTCCATCGAGGAGGAAGTGGAGAAAATGACTTGGGCTGTGCGTTGGGGCTCGGATACGGTTATGGACCTGTCCACAGGCCGTAATATCCATACAACACGTGAATGGATCATTCGGAATTCTCCTGTACCGATTGGGACTGTGCCGCTGTATCAGGCACTTGAAAAGGTAAACGGTGAAGCAGAAGCGCTGACGTGGGAGTTGTATCGCGATACGCTGATTGAGCAGGCGGAGCAGGGAGTGGACTACTTTACAATTCATGCGGGTGTATTGCTGCGGTATATTCCGATGACGGCGAATAGAATGACGGGAATTGTGTCCCGGGGTGGGTCAATCATGGCAGCCTGGTGCCTTGCGCACCATCAGGAGAATTTTTTGTATACACATTTTGAAGAAATTTGCGAAATTATGAAAGCCTATGATGTGGCCTTTTCTCTCGGGGATGGTCTACGTCCGGGTAGTATCTATGATGCGAATGATGAAGCACAGTTTGCAGAGCTGGAAACGTTGGGCGAGCTAACGCAAATCGCATGGAAGCATGATGTTCAGGTCATGATTGAAGGGCCGGGACATGTCCCTATGCATAAAATCAAAGAGAATGTGGATTTACAAATGGAGATTTGTAAGGAGGCTCCTTTCTATACCTTGGGACCGCTCACGACGGATATTGCCCCCGGATATGATCATATTACCTCAGCCATCGGGGCGGCGATGATCGGTTGGTTCGGGACGTCCATGCTGTGCTATGTTACGCCCAAGGAGCATTTGGGTCTGCCCAATAAGGATGATGTCCGTGAGGGTGTCATTACCTACAAAATTGCGGCACATGCTGCCGATCTGGCGAAGGGGCATCCACGAGCGCAGCAGCGGGATGATGCTTTGTCCAAGGCGCGCTTTGAGTTCCGCTGGCGGGATCAGTTCAATCTGTCGCTTGATCCCGAGCGTGCCTTATCCTACCATGATGAAACGCTACCGGCAGAGGGCGCCAAGGAAGCACATTTTTGCTCGATGTGCGGCCCTAAATTTTGTAGTATGCGTATCACTCAGGACATTCGCGCCTATGCAGCGGATAAGGGGCTGGACACTCAAGAAGCAGTAGCCGCGGGGATGCGCGAGAAGGCAGAGCAGTATCGGGATGGAGGTCAGTAAAACGAACGTGGGAGTTTAGGGACAAATGAATTAAAAAAGCCGTGGTTCTCTACAGTCGATGTAGGAAACTACGGCTTTTTAGCTTATGTAAAGCGGATCATGCAACCGGATAAACGGCGCCTTATTTTTTACCCATTTTTTCATTTAAAATATCCTGAAAGCTGAGCTTCTTCTCCGAGCTATCTTCTTTCTTCTGCATACTCACCGCGTTGGCACGTTGGTATTGGTGGTGAAAGGGCATCAGGGTGTGGACGGTTAAGTTCATTGTATTCATGTAGGTCATTCCTCCAATTCCATATTGTCAAATTCAGATTGAGTTGCTTAGGACGTCTGTATAGGACTATTTGTATGTACTTGATGTCGTAATGCTATGTAGGTTGCTTGGTAATGTTTCAATCATTATACCCACATTTTTTCAAAGTAAAACGCTTTTGACATAAAACAGGAAGATGGTCATATGTGTCCAAAATGTTGATTAGGAGGATGGTCGTTTTAGAGGAAAATGTGCCTAGGTCTAAAACAAGGGCTAGAGGCCCGTTTTCTTAGTTTAGCAGTCGGGATTGTGTTATTTTGTCGAATAACCTTGTAAAAGGACAATTTTGCGGAATCCAAGTCAGGATTGAGGCAGTCTGGTGGCGAATTAAAGTGTCAAAGTTGTATTGACTTTATGTTTGGTAGTAGATACCATGAACTGGTTGTCAGCGTATTTTGACAACAAGAGTCAGCCAATCCATCTGGCGATTCATCCTTTGAAATGTTAGAGAAAGGATTAGAGCATATATGAAAAAAAGTATTGCAGATATTGCATTTATTATTCTGGGTGCATTTTTTTTCGCACTAGCTGTTAATCTGTTTGTGATTCCGAATGAGTTTGGGGAGGGGGGCGTTACTGGCGTCACGATCATCCTGTACTACCTGTTTCAGTGGTCTCCCTCGATCGTCAATCTGGTGATTAATGGCTTGCTGTTGATTGTCGGATATAAATTTTTGGACAAGAGAACGACCCTGTACACTATAATTGCGGTCGCCTTTAACTCGCTGTTTTTACATTTAACGGTCAACTGGCGGATTGATTCGCATGAACCGACGATTAATGCTGTATTTGCCGGAGTTTTGGTGGGGGTCGGCATTGGCTTAATCGTACGG
Organism: Paenibacillus sp. Lou8.1; assembly: GCF_024213565.1. NCBI lineage: Bacteria > Bacillati > Bacillota > Bacilli > Caryophanales > Paenibacillaceae > Paenibacillus > Paenibacillus sp. Lou8.1. The sequence continues at coordinate 44,228 of NZ_JANAVN010000013.1, read as the reverse complement.
GTAGGTGGCACAACGGCAGGAACGGTCATTTTAGCCCGGATTGCCAACAAGTATCTGGATTGGAATATCAGCTATGGCCTGCTGTTTTTTGATTTGATTGTCGCGTTCTCTTCTTATTTTATTATTGGTCCAGAAAAATTGATGCTAACTATCGTTATTTTGTACGTTGGTACGAAGGTGATGGACTTCATGATCGAAGGACTGAACCCGAAAAAAGCAGTCATGATCATTTCGGAGCACCAAGATAAAATTGCCGAGATGGTCATTACGAAAATGGATCGTGGAGTTACCGTGCTGTCAGGCCACGGATATTACACTAAAAATCCAAAAGAAGTGCTGTATATCGTCATTAGTAAACAAGAGGTGTCAGCGCTTAAAAAGATAGTGAAAGCCATCGACACAGCAGCGTTTATCACCATTCATGACGTGCGAGACGTGTTCGGAGAGGGTTTTCTGGATATTTCGAAGTAACTCGCATGCGCGAAGGTAAGGTTATAAGAGAACATAGTTGGAAGTCGGTCCTGAGGGATCGGCTTTTTGTTTTTGTGATGTTTCTTCCATTTTTGGTATTGGAAAATATGCATAATAAAGAGAAATCACTCAATTCCTGTTATACGGAGGGTTTGGCGGGATGAAAAATAAGGGTAATTATGACGTAAGTTTCCTTGGCTGCTTTCGAATGAAAGCGCTTGGAAGAAAACGCATCGTATCTCTGCTTATATTTGGATAGCCTTTGGCTTAATCGGGATCGCTATAGGATTAGGACAAGAAGTTAATGTGTATATGGTGCTCGTTTCTTGTTTGCCGACGATGATTAGTTTTATTACTTCTCTCTTTCTAAGCCATAGGTATAAAAATATAGACTGCTGATATCTGTATAATGCAGATCGATTTAGCATATTAGGGGGATTTCTATGAGAAGTAAATTAAATTTTTCTAATGTATTGTCTTTTCTTATTTCTGTTTTGCCTTTCATTATCTACCTTTTCATGTATCCGAGAATGCCTAGGAATGTAGCAATCCACTACAATTTCAATGATGTGGCTGACCGTTTTGTTGACAAATCCTCCCCTGAGGTATGGTTGTTGTGTGGAATTAGCCTCATATCTTTTATAATTATGCTAACGCTTCAACCCTATCTCAGTCGTCAGTTCAAGAGCGAAGAAGGCTCTGTAATCATGGAAAGCCTGCCTGGTCTCTTCACACTCCTTATAACCCTAGTGTTCTCAGTTCTCGGCATATGTTTCCTTTTAAAAGCTTAAAGCATATAAAAAATCCCCTCTCAATTCGCAGTTTCCACTGCATTTGGAGGGGATTTCGTTATTTATACGCTCTTTACTCTTGAATCATCTGACGCAATACGGTTTGCAGAATACCACCGTTGTGGTAGTAGTCGATATCGACAGTGCTGTCCAGACGGGCAATGACCGGGAATTCGAACTTCGTGCCATCCTCGCGTTTAGCCACAACCGTAAGCTCTTGACCAGGCTTCACGTCATTGTTAATGCCGAGGATGTCAAAGGTTTCGCGGCCATTGAGGCCCAAGCTGGACCAGCCATAACCCTCCTGGAATTGCAGAGGCAATACACCCATGCCGACCAGGTTACTGCGGTGAATCCGCTCGAAGCTTTCGGCAATGACAGCCTTAACGCCCAGCAGAAGCGTACCTTTGGCCGCCCAGTCACGAGAGCTGCCTGTGCCGTATTCCTTACCAGCAATGACGATCAGGTTCTGATCGGCTGCCTGATATTTCATGGATGCATCATAGATGGACATTTCCTCATCCGTTGGCAAGTATTTGGTCACGCCGCCCTCGGTGCCTGGAGCCACATTGTTGCGGATACGGATGTTGGCGAATGTACCGCGCATCATGACCTCGTGGTTACCGCGACGTGAGCCGTAGGAGTTGAAGTCCTTGCGTTCCACGCCATGCTCCTTCAAATACAGTCCTGCGGGGCTGGAAGGGGCAATGTTGCCTGCTGGTGAGATATGGTCCGTCGTGACCGAATCATTCAACAGGGCAAGCACACGGGCATTACGGATTTCCTTGATATCTTGTACGCCATCCTGAAGTCCTTCAAAGAACGGCGGGTTTTGAATATAAGTTGAGTTTTCATCCCATTCATACAATTCGCCTTCAGGAACCGGAATGGAGTTCCATTTTTCGTTGGCAGTAAATACATTTTCGTATTTGCGACGGAACATATCCGGGCTGAGAGACAGGCTGATGGCTTCCTTGATTTCCTCGGAAGTGGGCCAGATGTCTTTCAGGTAGACTGGTTGATTGTCCTGATCGTAACCGAGAGGATCATTCACCAAATCAATGTTCACTGTGCCTGCCAGCGCATAAGCGACAACCAGTGGCGGTGAGCCGAGATAGTTGGCTTTGACCTGCGCATGCACACGGCCTTCAAAGTTCCGGTTGCCGGAAATAACTGCGCCAACCGTCAAATCATTGTCTGTGATGGCTTGACTCACTTCGTCAGGAAGTGGGCCGGAGTTACCAATACAGGTTGCGCAGCCGTAGCCAGCTACATGGAAGCCGAGGGCTTCGAGCGGTCCGATTAATCCGGCTTTTTGCAGGTATTCCGTCACGACGAGGGAGCCTGGTGTCAAGCTTGTTTTAACATAGCCTGGCTTTTTGAGCCCGCGCTGTACTGCTTTTTTGGCCAGCAAGCCCGCACCGAGCATAACGCTTGGATTGGAGGTATTCGTGCAGCTTGTGATCGCCGCAATAACGACTGCTCCTGTACCCAACTCGCTGGTGGAGCCGTCCGGATGGGTCAGCGGAATCTTCTGTGCGATTTTTTCATCGCTCAGTCCATAGCCGCCTTTGTCCACCGGGGTACGGATAATGCCTTCAAACGTTTCTTTCATGCGGCTAAGCTCAACACGGTCCTGCGGACGTTTGGGTCCGGCGAGACTCGGTACTACCGAAGCCAGATCAAGCTCAATCGTATCGCTGAACACAGGGTCCGGTGTATCGGATGTGCGGAACATGCCTTGGGCTTTGTAATATTCCTCTACGAGGCTTACTTGCTCATCAGAACGTCCGGTGCTGCGCAGGTAGGCTAGCGTTTCCGCATCGACCGGGAAGAAGCCAATCGTTGCGCCGTATTCCGGTGCCATGTTGGCAACTGTCGCACGGTCAGCCAAGCTGATGTTTGCCAGACCAGGCCCGTAAAATTCCACGAATTTGCCGACTACGCCTTTTTTACGCAGCATTTGCGTAACAGTGAGCGCCAGATCGGTGGCAGTAGAGCCTTCCGACAGGCTGCCTGTCAGTTTGAAGCCGATCACATCGGGAGTGACAAAATACAGCGGCTGCCCCAGCATACCCGCCTCTGCTTCAATCCCGCCGACACCCCAGCCTACAACACCCAGCCCGTTAATCATCGTGGTATGGGAGTCTGTTCCTACGAGGGAATCTGGAAAGACGACCGTTTCACCGTCAATGGTTTTGGTAGCGGCAACGGAGGCGAGATACTCCAGATTGACCTGATGGACGATACCGGTGGATGGCGGAACGGCCCGGAAGTTGTTGAACGCCGTTTGCGCCCAACGCAGAAAACGGTAACGCTCCTCGTTGCGTTCAAACTCTACATTAATATTGTAATCCAGCGCATCACGGGTACCGAAAGCATCGACCATGACCGAGTGGTCGATAACGAGATCGACGGGAACGAGCGGATTGATTTGCTTCGGGTCCCCGCCTGCTTTTTTCACCGTATCACGCATAGCTGCCAAATCGACAACCACCGGGACACCGGTAAAATCCTGTAGCACGATGCGTGCAGGAATGAACGGAATCTCCTTGTTGGTGTCCCGATCCTCAGCCCAGCCTGTCAGCTGTTGCACATGTTCTTCTGTAATGGCGCGACCGTCAAACTGTCGAACCGCGGCTTCCAGCAATACTTTAATGGAGAAAGGCAGCTTGGCGATACCGCCTTTTCCTTGTTCCTCCAGTGCCTTAAGACTGTAGTAGCGATAAGGCTTCCCGTTAACTTCCAGACTACGGGCGATGGAGAATTGATCTTTTCCTGACATAAGTATTACCTCCTTGAAGTGGATGCTTGGGGGAAAATAGGGATGTCGTTTTTTCGACGTCTTGCACAGTTGGTTTAAATTGGTTGCGTTCTCAATTACATCTTCAGTGGTTCATAACGTGTTAGAGGTTGAGATGAATGTAATTTGTTTCATTAGATGAAACATGATTTCAAAATGATTGCTTTTGGATTAAGTATACCGTTTTCAGACGGTTCCGTAAAGTTTTTTTGGCCTAAATGATGCGTTGCAGATTGGAAAATAAAACGTTCCGCTCCCTCGCGTTTCGATGTTCATACCAAGCTTTAGAGATTCATACTTATAGATAGAGAGCATTTCAGACCAGAGAGGCAAGAAAGGAAGTTATACATCATTCCGGTTATCCCCGGAAAAGGATAGCGGGACGAATATGGAGGGATTGGGATGGGGGAGCGGGAATGGAAACAGGCCCTTTTTGCTTACGTGAATCAATACAATCGCAGTGAAGTGAATGGTGTACCGCAGCCGGATGAGTATCTGGAGGTGGGTCAGCGGATGGAACGAGCAGCACGTGCGGCCAGATTGGAGCAGTGGTACAACGAACGGGATGCTGTTCCCCTACGCAGCGAGACACGCGCCAAGCCGCTACGAATCGTGCAGGATACCCCGGATGAGGCTGTGGTAGATGTACAACTGCATGTCCGACTCTTTTATGAGAAGGGTGGGATGACTCACCGGGAGGATCGGATTGAACGGGAGCGTCTGACGTTCACACGCGAGGGTGAAGCCTGGCAGGTAGCGAGAATTGAGCGCGATCCGGCAGAAAGGAAGCCAGCGGGAGGAGAGGTTCCATTTGAACAGGCTTCGTTTAATCAAGGAGGAAATCTGCCGCTGCTGAATCGCGGTGTGCTGGGCTTCGGCTCATCAGCACGTCCCAGCCGATATCGCCGCGAAGAAGCAGCGGCCTATGCAGATCAGTGGTGGGATAGCTTCAATCCGGAGTTTGAAGGTTTTGATGTGGATTGCACCAATTATATCTCGCAATGCCTCTTTGCAGGGGGAGCACCGATCCACTATACTGGTAAAAGAGAATCGGGCTGGTGGTATAAAGGACGGGTCGCCGGAAATGAGCTGTGGAGCTACAGTTGGGCAGTTTCCAACAGTCTGGAGCGGTATTTGGGCTCCAGCTCATGGGGGTTAACTGCTGAGCAGGTGAGTCGCCCAGAGCAGCTCATGCTGGGGGATGTCATTTTTTACGATTGGGATGGTGACGGAACCTTCCAGCACAGCACGGTGGTCACGGCCTTTGATGCGGGCGGCATGCCGCTAGTCAATGCACATACGGTAAGCTCCAGACATCGTTATTGGGACTATAAAAATTCGTATGCGTGGACGGACAACACGGTATATCGCTTTTATCACATCGCCGACTATTTTTAAATGAGATGGTGGATAACAGGTACAGTGATGCAAATCAGTCACAATGACGAAAGCAGGAAAGCGGAGGATAGGCATGGCAAATCAAAAATTGACCGTAGGGCTAGTGTACGGTGGCAAATCGGGCGAACATGAGGTTTCGCTGCAAACGGCGTATGCGGTAATGAACGCTTTTAACTATGAGAAATACGAGATTATTCCTTTTTATATTACGAAGGCTGGCGATTGGCGTAGAGGGGCGCTATTAAGCGCTCCTCTGGCTTCTGTAGAGCAATTGAAGCTGGAACGCGCAGAGGGCGGCACCAAGGCGGCATTAGATACATTGTTCGGCAAGCTGTACGGAGAGCAGACGCTGGATGTGCTGTTTCCGTTGCTACACGGTACCTTTGGCGAGGACGGAACGATTCAGGGTCTGTTCGAAATGGCGGATATGCCCTATGTCGGTGCAGGAGTGCTGGCTTCAGCAGCAGGTATGGATAAAGGCGTCATGAAGAAGCTGTTTGAGCATGCAGGATTGCCGCAAGTGAAATACTGTTATTTTAATAGTACACAGTGGGCCCAAACCAGTCATGATCTGGTACGTAACATGGAAACCGAGCTAGGTTATCCTTGCTTTGTCAAACCGGCCAATCTGGGATCAAGTGTCGGTATTTCCAAAGCCAGTAACCGAGAAGAGCTGGAAAAGGCTGTAGATCTGGCTTTGCAATTTGACCTAAAGGTGATTGTCGAGGAGTACGTCGATGCCCGTGAGATTGAGGTCAGCGTACTTGGCAATGATGAGCCGATTGCCTCGGTACCGGGTGAAATTGTATCGTCGAGTGATTATTACGATTACGCTGCCAAATATACGGATGGCCAATCGGAAATGCTCATTCCGGCACCGTTGGATGAGGAAGTGGCAGATCGTATTCGTGAAGCCGCATTGCAAGCATTCCGTGCTCTGGAAGGCTGCGGGATTTCCCGTGCCGATTTCTTCGTCAGACGCTCGGACGGACATATCCTTATTAATGAAGTGAATACGATGCCTGGCTTTACACCGTTCAGTATGTATCCATTGCTGTGGAGAGAAACTGGCGTATCCTATGCAAGTCTGCTGGATCGCATGATTGCTCTTGCATTGGAGCGTTATGAGCGCAGGTCGGCACTGCACTACGAGAACTCATAAACGAAACAAAGGGGAGCTGATCACTCTCCTTTTTGTTCATATATATGGCATATCTTTGAGCACTGCACTAAACCCTTAATGATGAAAGGTGGCGGTTACACATGGGCTTTCAAACTGAATTTAACTCCGTGTGCAAATTCAAGAGCGAGCAAGAACTATACGAACTACTGGAATACGGACGTGGCAAAATGGTTAAATCCGGGCTGCGCGTGTTTCCGACAGGCCAGAAGGTCATCGCTTACAGCGTGGACAACGTGGCAGTAGCCATCGTGCAGATTATGGGCTGTATCGCCGAAATTAATTTCCAAGGCGATGAAGTGACCGAAGTTGAAATGATCCTCATTCGTAAGCTGAATGAAGAGGAATCAAGAATTCAGACCGCATTGGCGGATGAAATGTTTTTTGGAGCACAGCAGCAATCCTAGCTGTTTTCTTATTGCAATTTGTGCGATAACACCGAATCAGCAGGTGCTTTTCCGGGTATGATCAGTAGAAAAGGGTTTTAGGTCACTGAACGAAAGCGACCTTACCATCTACTGCGACTGCTGAAAGGAAGACACCCTATGATCGTAAGGTTCGGTTATGTAGCCATGTCGGTTACCGTTCAAAATGCATCCCCCTCTAAAACCATGACATTGAGCAGCTTTAACAAGATTGGAGACCGAGAAGCTGCAATCCGCAAGCTAGAACGGATAGCAGCCGAAAATCTCCATAATACTTTGAGGCTGCTGCGCCATAATCGCGCGAGTGATATCCAGGTCTATCGTTTCTCATCCAAGCTGATTCCGCTCGCGACCCATCAGGATCTGCGGGATTGGGACCCTTTTGAGGCGCTTGCTGCTGACTTTGCAGAGGTTGGGAACTATGTCAGGGCGAATAAGATGAGGGTATCGTTTCACCCCGATCATTTTACAGTGTTAAGCACTCCCCGTCCTGAGGTGTTGCAGAGCTCCATTAATGATCTGAAGTACCACAAAGCGATGCTGGAGGCCATGGGACTCGGTGCCGAAGCCAAAAACAACATTCATATTGGTGGTGCATACGGAGATAAGGTGACCTCAGGCCAGCGTTTTGTAGAGCAGGTTAGTGCTCTGGATCTTTCATTAAGAGAACGGTTAACGCTGGAAAATGATGATAAAACGTTCAATGCGGTGGAAACGCTGGAGGCTTGCAAATTGACGGGGTTACCGATGGTTCTCGATATTCATCATCAATGGGTGAATAATGAGGGGGAAAAGCCGTGGGAGCTATGGCCGGATATTTTGGATACCTGGAAAGGGGAATTGGCCCAAGCCGGATCTTCTGTGGATCATCCATTGCCGCCCAAAATCCATGCGTCCAGCCCCAAAAGTGAAAAAGATCCTCGGGGCCATGCGGACGGTGTTCTAGTGGAGCCGTTGCTTACCTTTTTGCGCAATATTGCCGGATATACGGATCGGATTGATGTCATGCTTGAAGCCAAACTTAAGGATGAAGCGTTATTCGGGTTGATGAATGAACTGCGCCTTCAGGAAGCTAATGGGGTTAAAGTGCTGGATGGAGCTTCCGTAGAAATTATGCCTTAGAAAGTAGCATTTTGCGGATAAAGCTCCCATTTAGAGAAACTTTATGCAGCTTATTGTGTATACTAGAATGTGTAAACTAGCAAACTTGTACTGAAACAGAGATGGTTAAGAGACTGTGTTGTAGAGCAGCTTCGTAAACCACGTAACAATGATATAGAAAGTAGAGTGAACACGTTGAACGAAAATGAAAACGAAAAGGTTCCCTATATCGTATCAGGAAAAAGCTATACTGCCGTGGCTATTAACGCGGCATCCAAAGCCGGGGAATGGATTAAAAGCAGGCTGGGAACTGTTGAACATTTGAATACCAAACAGTCTCCTACGGATCTAGTGACCGAGGTAGATAAAGGTGCAGAGCAAATGATTCGCAGACTGATTCTGACCCATTTTCCCGATCATACTATTTTGGGTGAAGAGAGTGTAGAGCCGGGAGCCGAAGCTTCGGCCCGCGCATTAGAGGCTGCCCGTGAACAGGAATATCTATGGATTATTGATCCGGTAGATGGGACTACCAATTTTGTACACAGTCTGCCGTATTACAGTGTGTCTATTGCATTGGCCCATCGTGGAGAGGTGATTGTCGGGGTTATTTATGATCCGTCCCGTGATGAAATGTTTGTAGCGGAAAAAGGAAAAGGCGCTTATGTACATGGCAATCGCATGCAAGCATCGAGAGAAGAAACACTGGGAGATAGTCTGGTGTGCATCGGCTTCCCGCCGGATCGTACGTATGCACAACCGCTAAATATGAAAATTACGCAGGTTCTTACACCTCAGGTACGCGGCATTCGGGCGCTGGGCTCGGCAGCATTGCATCTGGCTTATGTAGCATCAGGACGGCTGTCGGCTTATTGCGAAATTGGTTTGAATGCGTGGGATGTGGCAGCGGGCGCTTTGCTGGTACAGGAATCAGGCGGCACCATTACCGATACATTGGGCAGACCTTATGACCTGAGTGTACGGCATATTGCAGCGACGAATACAGCTATTCATTCTCAACTTATTCAAGTGCTGAAAGAAGCAGACGCAACCGGGTTATAATTCTACGTAGAACATCATCATGAAGGAGGAAATCGCGATGAGCCAATCCGAAGAATTGGAACGCCAGCTCAGTGAACTGCTGACGGAAGGCGAAATTCGTGAGAATGAGGCCCAGAAGCGGGAAAGACTCAGTCCTAAATATGAGGTGCGGGTTCAGACTCATATCGATCCCATTGTTGAGGAGACGCGTAAATACCGGAGTATGGCACGGGAACTTGATGACCGATACGACGAATATATGAGCAAGGCGGACAAATCGAAACCAACCGATCAACGCTAAGCAAATACAAATACCTCTTGCCGAATGACCAAGGCATGGGGTATTTTGTATGATATATAGAGTTTTCTCCATTTTGGGCTGGACCGGGCAGGATGAGCGAAGGAGGCGACATTCACTGATTACCTACTTTAAAAGCGCTTACAAAAATGCTGGAATCCATCATAAAATGGTACTGCTGATTACGGTGCTTATGCTGGTTAATTTTGCAGTTGTTGCAGTCATACTTAAGTACGTATTTCATATTTATGATAATCAAATGTACAAAAAAACATCCGAAGTACTCAATATTTCTTCAATCGGCATAGAAAATGAGCTGAAGGATGTGGAAAAAGTTACTTTCAAGGTAACAACGGACGAGCAGCTTCAACGTTATTTGCTGCAATTGGAAAAGGAAACGTCACCTTATACCAAAATGGTGCTGCGTAAAAAAATAACGAATAGGCTCGTCGCCTTTGCCGGCTCTGAGACCTATGTCTATTCTATGATAGTAATCGATAAAGAGGGACAGGTCATGAGCGCGGGCAACCGCGAAGGTATTCCCCAGGAGCTTCGATCCACCCTGTCGGAGCTGGCAGACGAACATGACGGTTCCAATGCATGGTATGCGGCAGGCCATTCCTCCTTGCTGGCCGCTCGGCAGTTCAAATCCTTTACCGATTCCAATTTTACACTGAATGGGCTCGGAACGCTTGCGATTCGTGTGCGAATTGACCGAATTGTAGCGGATCGTGTGCAGACCTCCGGCCGTGACGGACAACTGATGATTACAGATGGAAGACGGATGATTTATCCCGAAACACCACTTTTGAGTGAGAGTGATATTCAGGCCGAGCTTGGCCGAAAGCAGCCTTACGGGATTGCGACCTACTCAGGAGGAACCTTTTTCGCTGCTCAAATCAAATCCTCTTATACGGGGTGGACGTATTTGCATATGACCCCCTTCGATGATATGTTTCGCAGTATTACGATCATTAAAGAAGTTGTAAGCGCTATTTTTGTAATTATGCTTCTTATCGCATTGGCACTGGGGGCTAGGTTGTCAGGGAGCATTACCAAACCGATTGTTCAATTAATCCAGAACATGCGTAAAATAGAAAAAGGCGATCTCGACCGTTTGGAAGAAGAAGCACTTGGCGCCGTCCCCCTTTCCACACAGGATGAGGTAGGCTTGTTACATCGGACATATAAGAAAATGATTCGCCGCATTCGTGAGCTCATTAATGAGAATGTTGCCAAGCAGCTATTACTGCGGGAAACAGAGCTAAAGGCATTACAGGCACAGATTAATCCACATTTTTTATACAACACACTGGAATCCGTGAACTGGCTCGCCAAGGCCAATAAGCAGGATCAGATTTCAGAGATGGTGGAAGCACTTGCTTTTCTATTGCGTAGTGCGGTCAGTTTTGAAGAGCAGCTGATTCCGCTTCGAAAAGAACTGGATATTGTAAGGAGCTACGTAACGATCCAAAAAACACGTTTTGATGAACGTCTCGTTTTCCATCTGGATGTCCCGGAAGAACTGATGGATGCACAAATTCCGAAGCTAACGCTTCAGCCCTTGGTGGAGAATGCCATTCATTATGCGCTGGAGCCGCGAATTGAACCCTGTCGGATTGCTATTATTGTGAGAGAAAGCGAGGGGGCTTTATTTCTGCGAGTTGAAGATGACGGACCCGGAATGACGCCGGATTTCTTGGAAAAGCTGCGGAGCGGGCAGGTCATGACTCGTGGGCAGGGCATTGGACTTACGAATATTCAGGAACGGATTAACCTGACATTTGGTACACCTTGGGGGATAGAGCTGCATAGCGAGTCAGGAACAGGAACGTCGATTCATGTCTGTATTCCATATGTGAAAGGGGATCAGGGTCGTGTACAAGGTGCTACTGGTTGATGATGAGCGTATGATTTTGGAAGGCATATCACAGGTGGTTGATTGGGGGAAAGCGGGAACGAGATTGGTTGGTACGGCACGTAACGGGATTGAGGCTTATGATCAGATTCAGGCCAGCCCGCCTGATTTTGTGATTAGCGACATCTCTATGCCTGGATTGGACGGCATCGGACTGGTTGCCAAAACGACGGAGCATTTTCCAGACGTCCGTTTCATTCTGTTGTCTGGTTACAAAGATTTTGATTATGCCTGTCGGGCCATGCAATACGGGGTGAAGCACTACTTGTTGAAGCCATGCAATGAGCGGCAAATTCATGAGGCTCTGACCGAGTTGGGGCAGGAGCGGGAGGAGCAGGAAGAACGCAAGCAGTTTGTAAACCGGATGAAGCTAGATTTTCAGCGTATGCTGCCTCATGTGAAGGAACACTTTTTGAAGGAGTTTATTTCCTATAAAACTTACGGTAGCCGTGATATCGCATTTTATGAGCGATTATTCGGAATTGAATTGCAAGATAAGCAGGTTCGAATGCTGCTGCTGCGGGTGGAGGAATCCCATGAGCCGGAGCATTTGTTTGCATTGCAAAATATAGCGGCAGATTTGATGGATGATGTCTTGCTCAGTACGACCATGCAGGGGCAATTGCTCATCGTGCTGGAAAGTGAGGAGGATGACACGTCACGGTTTATGAAACAGATTGAAGCGGTACGTGCGACATTTCATCGCTTTTACAAGCTGGAGGTAACAATCGCAGTTAGTGAGTCGGATAGTATGCAGCATTCACGGGGGATGTACCGGGAGACACTGCATTGTATGAATCACCGTTTTTACACCGGGGAGGGCAGTTTGATTACGAAGGAGGATTTAGCGGCTGAGGATACCCGGGAGATGGCAGATTTGGAGCTGGACGAGGAGAAGTTCGGTCTGCTAATCAAGGCTGGAAATACGGTGGAGGTTGCACAGGAAGTGGATCGGTTGTTCGGTATTCTGTCCCGGATGAAGCTGGAAATCTCCGTGACCCGCTCCTATGTGCTTCAGCTCTATGCCGCTATGATCCGTATATGCCCTGAAGAAGAGCGTGCGGCGTTTACGAGCCGAATGGTGGTGCTGGCAGAGCAAAAAACGCTGGCATGTCTCAAATCTTTTGTACAGGAAGCTGCCGAACGAATGACCGCAATCTATTATAAAAGTAATGTGTATCGCCAATCTTCCACCGTTGATAAAATGATCACTATTATTGAGCAAAACTACAGAAAATCCGATCTGTCGCTGAACGGAGTGGCAGGTCAAATGCTGTATATGAATTCCGACTACTTAGGAAAAATTTTCAAAAAAGTGACAGGCGAAAACTTTTCACACTACGTCAATCGTTATCGGATCGAACGTGCGGCTGAGCATATTCGAGAGACCGGAGACGTGAAGGTGTTTGAGCTGGCCGAATGGTTCGGCTTCGGTGGGAACGCGCAATATTTTAGCCAGGTGTTCAAAAAGTGGGCGGGTATGACGCCTTCCGAGTACATTAAATCACATGAACGGGGATGAGCTGATGGCCCCACTGTTTTTTAAACCTAGGAAACCTGATTTGTGTATTCCAATGTTTCTCTGCTTTTGGGAAAATAACAACAGGAGCTAATGTAAACGCTATCAAAATTGCGTAAATGCGTTGTCACTCGTGATTTGGCTCCTTTCTAGAACAGCGAAAAGGGGAGAGATAGGTGGGCAAAAAGGGATGGTTTCTGATCATAGCGATGCTGCTCGTTTTGACGACGGCATGTAGCGGAGCGGACGGCGGCAGCAATTCGGGCACAAGTGCAGACGGGAAAGTAAAGTTACGTATCGCTTGGTGGGGATCGGATACGCGTCATGAATACACGCAGAAGGTCGTTGATTTGTATAAGCAGAAAAATCCAAATGTAACGATTGATGTGGAATATGCCTCTTTTGATGACTATTGGAAAAAGCTCGCCCCGCAGGCTGCGGCTAATCAGTTGCCTGATATCGTGCAAATGGACATTTCGTACATTAGCCAATATGCGAAAAATGGTCAACTGGAGGATCTCGCGCCTTACTTGAATCAAAAAATTCAGGTCGCTGATGTGACCGAAAATGTACTCAAAACCGGCGTAATTGCTGGAAAGCAATATGGTATCCCAACCGGTGTCAATGTTCTGGGTTTCCAGTATGACCCGGCGCTGCTCAAAAAAGCAGGCATAGACAAAATTCCTGACAACTGGACATGGGATCAATACAAAGAACTGGCTTTAAAAGCGGGTTCCAATAAAGTATACTTTGACAGCTCGATGGCTGCTGATATTTTCTTCCACTACTATTTGCGTACGCAAGGAAAGACTCTCTACAATGCGGAAGGAACAGGATTGGGGTATGACGATGATAAGCTGTTTGTTGACTTCTTCAGCGGATTGGCTGATCTGATTAAGAAGGGAGCGACCCCACCTCCTGAAATTATGAACCAGACCAAGGGGATTCTTGAGGAATCCGATATCGTAAAAGGAACAGGCATCGGCATTTGGCAGTGGTCCAATCAGTATGTGGGCTTACAGCAGGTTGTTAACCGCCCAATGGCACTGGCTCCAATGTTTGGGCCGAATATGGAAAAAGGAGTATACATGCAGCCTACGATGTACTGGACGGTTGCTTCCCGTTCACAGGTGAAGGATGAGGCCGCAAAGTTTATTGATTTCTGGATGAATGATGTAGAAGCGAATAAATTGATTAAAGGCGAACGGGGCGTGCCGATTTCCTCCAAAATCAAGGAGGCTGTTGCGCCAGAGTTAAGCGAGCCTACGAAGCAGGTGTTTGAATTTGTAGCTTCCATGGAGCCGAAGGCTTCTCCAATGAGCCCGCCGCCACCAGTCGGATCGCCGGAAGTGATTGCGACTCTGACCGATTATATTGAGCAGGTCAATTTCGGACAGATGACGGCTGAAGACGCAGCGGCCAAATTCCGGGCTGATGCGAATACTATCCTTGCGAATAACAAGCAATAATGAGTGCAATGAGACCTTTAGGGTATCTGACATCGTTTTAGCATAAGAACGACAAGATCGAAGGAACGTTTCGTTAAGTTAACCGTGCGTAGTCCAAAGCATGATTGCGCACGGTTGATTCGACGAACCAACTGCATAAGCACCCTTTGCAGACATCACAATAATATTCATATAACAACGAATTATTAACAACATAAAGTTTTTCTATTTCTTTAAATGCGACAGAAGGGAGGCTTGATGAGCTTGCGAAATCATCAGAGCTTGAAAGCCAATATGACCGGATATGCGTTTATCAGCCCGTTTATTGTGGGCTTTCTGGCGTTTACGTTAATTCCAATGTTTATTTCGCTGTATCTGTCCTTTACCACCTACAACCTTTTCACTCCGCCCAAATGGATTGGTCTGGGTAACTTCGAAAAAATGTTCACAGGCGACCCGAAATACTGGAATTCGATCAGGGTCACGTTTACGTATGTGCTGGTCGGTGTACCGTTGCGACTGATTTTCGCGTTGTTTGTGGCTATGATTTTGAATACCAAATCGCGCATGGTCGGCACCTATCGGACAATGTACTATCTGCCGTCGATTATCGGAGGTAGCGTTGCGGTATCCATTATGTGGCGGAACATTTTCAGTAATAACGGCATAGTGAACAGCCTGCTTTCGACCTTAGGGGCGACTCCGGTGAAATGGTTTGGTGATCCGGATGCTTCGCTTACGATGCTGATCACCCTGTCCGTATGGCAATTTGGCTCCTCCATGCTGATTTTTCTGGCAGGTTTGAAGAACATTCCTGTTGAATTGTACGAGGCGTCCAGTGTAGATGGCGCTAAGCCAGTACGAAAATTTTTCAGTATTACGCTGCCGTTGCTTAGCCCCATTATTCTATTTAATCTGATTATGCAGACGATCAGCGCTTTTATGACCTTTGTCCCGGCTTATGTTATTTCTAAGGGCGAAGGAGGCCCGATGGATGGAACGATGCTGCATTCACTGTATCTGTTCCGGCAGGCGTTTATGTTCAGCAACATGGGATATGCGGCAGCCATGGCTTGGGTCATGCTCATTATGATTGGGATACTGACAGCGATTTTATTTATAACCTCCAGATACTGGGTATTTTATGAAACGGAAAAGGGGCGCTGATACCGATGGCATGGAAAACAGTCAAATGGCCAATTTATCACATACTGGTTGCTGCACTGGCGCTCCTGATGCTGTATCCCGTTTTTTGGATGCTGTTCAGCTCGTTTAAAGAAAGTCGGACGATATTCGTCACGGCATCCTCGCTTTTCCCTACTGAATGGATCTGGCAAAACTATGTAACAGGCTGGAAAGGGACAACTGGCTACAACTTTGGCACGTACATTCTAAACTCGCTCACGATTGTGGTGATTTCAACGATTGGAGCTGTGCTTTCCTCTTCTTTGATCGCATTTGGCTTCGCACGCTTGAAATTCAAAGGGCGTAACTTGTGGTTTGCTTTGATGATGGTGACACTTATGCTACCAGGGGATGTGGTACTGGTACCGCAATATATTATTTTCACCAAGCTCGGTTGGATCAATACGATCTTACCGTTGGTGGTACCCTCCTTTTTCGGGATGCCGTTCTTCATCTTTCTGATGGTGCAGTTTATACGGACGATTCCAGCAGAGTTGGATGAAGCGGCGACGATTGACGGATGCGGCAAGTTCCGGCTGTATTTCAGAATTATTTTACCCTTACTCAAATCGTCGTTGGCTACAGCGGCAATCTTCTCTTTCTACTGGAAGTGGGAGGATTTGCTTGGTCCGGTACTGTATCTGAATTCGCCGGAGAAATATACCGTATCTATTGCACTCAAGATGTTCCTCGACAGCGAGTCGGCTTCCAACTGGGGAGGAATGTTCGCGATGTCTATCCTAAGCCTGCTTCCAGTTATCGCTGTATTCTTCGCATTCCAGAAGCAAATTGTAGAAGGAATGAGTACGAGTGGTTTGAAGGGGTAAGATCCAAAATCCATAGCGTGAGGATATGAAGCTTACGAGTGGAAATGGAAGGCATCCGGGTTTGTACGTTTGAATGGACGGGATTTGAGGGCGATGGCTGAGAGGTGAGTACATTGTGGAAGTTTGATTTTGGTCCGGGGGAGCCCGCGGATGGCTACAAAGGAGTGCCTCCCGATTGCTTATATACAACTGAACAGGGCTATGGCTTCGAGACTACGGAGCATGTGTACGGTCGAAAAAGGCAGAGTGCAGCCAAGGATGCACGCACGCGGCTACGAAGCAGCTTTTGTATTCCACTGAACGCTGCATTTGTTGCAGATGTGCCAGACGGGATATATCTCGTCACTATACTGGTCGGCGATTCGCAGGCGGAAACGCTCACGCGATTCAAGGCTGGTGAAGGCAAGCACATGCTGCCCCCAGTACACACGCTGCTGGGCCAGTTCACCGAAGCGCTGTTTGCGGTGCCAGTCCGGGGTGGCAAGCTACGCCTCACCGTGTCAGGCACCGCGCCACGGCTCAATGCGCTGGAGATTGCGCCAGCGCCACAGACCCTCCGGCTATTCCTAGCCGGAGATTCCACGGTTACGGATCAGGACGCATCCGGCTATCCGTATACTGGCTGGGGCCAGGCTTTGCCCGCCCTGTTCAAGCATGATGTCTGCGTGGATAATCATGCCGTATCGGGACGAAGCTCCAAAAGCTTCGTGGACGAAGGACGGTTGGGTGTCATTTTGGGCGAAATAAAGGCAGGAGACTTCCTGTTCATTCAATTCGGCCATAATGATCAGAAGCCTGATCCAGAGCGGGCTACAGAGGCTTTTACAACCTACAAGGAGAATCTGCGCCTCTACATCGACGGAGCGAAAAGCCATGGGGCCACCCCGGTACTGGTCACGCCCGTACATCGTCGCTATTTTAACGCAGATGGTACGCTATCTGACACACATGGTGACTATGTAACAGCGGTTCGTGAACTGGCGGAAGAAGCGAATGCGCCGCTAATTGATTTGTCTGCCCGCACGCAGGAGTTATATGAGCAGCTGGGTCCCGAAGAGAGTAAAGAGCTTTTTATGTGGCTGCTGCCTGGTGAATACATGAACTTTTCCGGCGGCTTAGAGGATAACACACATTTTCATGAGAATGGTGCGGTTCGTATTGCAGACATGGTGGTGGATGCTGTGAAGGAACTGGATTTGCAACCGCTGCGCATGTATTTACGTTGAAGTACGACCTTTTCATGTACGGGCGTCAAGGAGGTAACTCACGTGAAACTTACCAAAGGAGGAGACGTGGAAATGCCTGCATTGATTTTTGATGAAGAACAAGTTAAGCAGGTGATCGACCGGGTCGTAGAACGCACCTTTCAAATGCACTACAGCTGGGATTGGCCGGGTGGAGTCGCCTTTTACGGAGTATGCGAAGCGTATGAAGCGACAGGGAACGAAAAGTATTTGACCAAGCTGAAAGAATGGGTTGATGAAAATATTGAGGACGGACTTCCATCTCTCTCGGTGAACGGCGTTTCTGTCGGGCACTGTTTGTTGACGCTTTATCAGGCCACAGGTGAACAAAAATACCTTGATATTGCCATCGAGATGGCAGAATTTTTGGCCCAAAAAGCGGAGCGGTTTGCCGACGGCATTTTCCAGCATACGGTGAATTCACTTCATGATGTATTTCCGCAGCAAGCATGGGTGGATACGATGTTTATGGCCGGTTATTATTTGCTTCGTCTCGGTCATCTGTTGGGCAACAAGGAGTATTGGGAGGATGGGGTTCGTCAATATCACGGGCATGAAGAATTTTTGCAGGACCCGGATACGAATCTATATTATCACGGATGGGATCATGCGAATCAAAGCCGGATGTCAGGAATATATTGGGCGCGCGGCAATTCATGGGCAGCCCTCACGATGGCAAAAGCGCTGAAATTGGTGGAGGTGCAGCATCCATCTTATATGATCATTGACGGCTCGCTGCGTGACCAGCTCAATGCGCTGGTGCGGCTGCAATCCCCGGAAGGGCTGTGGCATACGGTGCTGAACGATGATACCTCTTATCTGGAAACGTCGGGCTCGGCAGGAATTGTGACTGCCTTGCTTATGCAAGGCAGATTGTTTAACAAATACACCCAAAAGGCGATCGACGGTATTCTTTCCCGCATTAAGGACGACGGCACAGTAACGGGGGTATCCGCTGGAACTGCTGTGATGAACGATATTGACGGCTATCGAAACGTTCCGTACAAACGCCTTCAGGGCTGGGGGCAGGGATTGGCGCTTGCTTTTCTGGCTCAACTGTTGCGTACCAAGGAGAATCCGTACGGCTAGAAGAAGGGGCATAAGCGCCAAAAAGTATGATGGGTAAAGGAGGCCACTAGTATGGGAAATGCTGAACTTTCTCAGGAAAAGGTAGCTAATCAGCCGCGAGGCAGCCTATTCTGGGTCATCCCCGATGGGTATATTCCACCGGAAAGCCGAGGAGAGCTGCTCAGTCATGAGAGTATATGCGTGCTGAATTGTGGGAGCCGTGTGGCAAATCTAAGTATAGACATCTATTTTGAAGACCGCGAGCCATTGGAGGGATTGATCGAGGTGGTGGAAGGAAGACGAACCCGTCATATCCGAACAGCCTCGTTGGAGAAATCCGGCGAACGGATTCCGGTAGGTATTCCTTACGCAATTACGGTCAATAGCGATGTGCCCGTCATCGTACAATATAGCAGATTGGACACGACACAGCCGGAATTGGCGTTAATGAGTGTCATGGCGTACCCGATTTAATCCGACGAAGACTAAGAAGTGAAAAAAGAAATCTCTCGGCTGGAATTGCGCAGCTGGGAGATTTCTTTTTTTTGCAGGCAATGTAGTGTTTATTTTTAGCCCGTTTTTTGTGATTTTGCCGAAGTTGTTTTGATCGGCGTGAAGTTTTTTCGCCCTCCGAAATTGGTACCCAGCACGCCGATAATGATCATCACAGCCCCAACAATGTGATAGTAGGCGAGCTGCTCCTTCAAAATGTAAGCACCGGCAATCATGGAAATGAGGGTGGATAAATTACCGATCACACTCATTTTGGAGGCTTCGATCCACTTCAAGGCAAAGCTCGATAACAGCGAGGTGACGAGGGTAGACAGAATGCCCAGATAAACCAGTGCCATCCAGTAACCAGGCTTCACCAGTGGAGCGGCATAGGCGTTCATGGAGCCGTCTATGGCATGGTATCCTAGTGCCACCACGTTAAAAACGATACATCCCAAAATAGAGGTAACGTAGGTCAATTCCATGGGGCTGTATTTTTGTGTTAAGGGTCGTGCCAGCACATTATAGCCGGATAGGCATATCGCAGAAAGCACGAGCAGAAGAATACCGCCATAGCTATTGGACGCTAGCGGTGCTCCGCTTTTCATCACAAATATAAAAACCACGCCAAAGACAGAGAGCAGTAAGGAAAGTTTTTGGACTACCGTTGTACGCTCTTTAATAAAATAGGAAGCTAACAGTAGCGTAAAAATAGGAACGGTTGCTTGAATAATTCCACCTTCCGATGAAGAAGTGCTCATCAGCCCGAAGGCTTGCAGTGGAAAATACACTAAAGGGGAGAGCAGCGCCAGTGGTAAAATGTGCAAAATGTCACGTAACTTGATGTTGAGCTTAATCCAACCGAGCAGCACTGGAACGGTCAAAGCGATAAATGACAGCGCAAAGCGGTGGGCGATCACATCCAGCGGGCTCGCCTCTGTGACTGTCAATTTTACAAATAAAAATGAAAATCCAAGTATAGCTGCATAGCTGAGAGCTGCCAGATAGGCGGCTCCATTTCTGGAACGACTGTGCATAATAAACCTCCGTAATCATGACCTTAACCTGTTGTTCTCTCAATATACCCGGATGGCATCATCTGATACAATCCATAAAATCTGCAACTGTACGGGTACAGTTGTCAAATAAAAAAAGCCGAAACGAAGTCCTAGAGGTCGGATACCCATCCCTAAGACTACTTCCAGCTCTTATCCTATTCATATTCTATCACTTACTGCTTAGTTTACTTACCTTGTGACATCGCCCGGAACGAATCGTCCGCCGCTTCCAGCGTAGCATCCACATCTTCGTCGGTATGCGCTGTTGTAAGGAACCAGGCTTCGTACTTGGATGGTGCCAGATGAATACCGCGATCCAGCATGTGACGGAAGAAGGATGCGAATGCTTCGCTATCCGTATCCTGCGCCTGTGCGTAATTCGTGATCGGATGATCACAGAAATGCGTCGAGAACGCTCCACGAATACGGTTGATCGTCAATGGCACGCCGTAGCGTTCAGCAGAGGACTGAATACCGTCCGTCAGTCTCACGGCCAGACGTTCCATCTCTTCGTACACGCCTTCCCCTTGAAGGACTTCAAGGCAGGCGATGCCTGACGAGATGGAAGCCGGGTTGCCGGCCATCGTACCCGCCTGATAAGCCGGGCCGAGTGGGGCAACCTGCTCCATGATGTGCTTGCTGCCGCCGTAGGCACCAATCGGCAGACCACCACCCATGATTTTGCCCAACGCGGTCAAATCTGGCTGAATCGCATCATGGTTGTCCAAACCTGCATACGTTTGGGTGGAACCGAAGTGGAATCGGAATGCGGTAATGACCTCGTCATAAATGACGAGTGAGCCGTTCGCACGCGCCATGGAGCAGAGCCCTTCCAGATAGCCTGGCTGCGGCATGACCATGCCGAAATTACCAACAATCGGCTCGACCATGACTGCCGCTACATCGTCGCTCCAACGCTCCAAGGCTTGGCGCAACGCGTCGAGATCATTGAATGGCACGGTAATAACCTCGCTCGCAATGTTGGTCGTAATGCCTGCACTGTCAGGTATG
The DNA here is from genome assembly GCF_024213565.1 of Paenibacillus sp. Lou8.1. Taxonomy (NCBI): domain Bacteria; kingdom Bacillati; phylum Bacillota; class Bacilli; order Caryophanales; family Paenibacillaceae; genus Paenibacillus; species Paenibacillus sp. Lou8.1. The sequence continues at coordinate 22,950 of NZ_JANAVN010000013.1, read as the reverse complement.
CCCAGCGTAGAAGGGCCTGAGCCTGCGGCTACAAGTACCAGATCCGAGTGACCGTGGTAGCACCCGGCGAATTTGATGATCTTGTTCCGCCCAGTATAGGCCCGTGCCACACGAATCGTCGTCATAACCGCTTCTGTGCCAGAATTCACAAACCGGACCTTGTCCATAGAAGGAATGGCCTCTTTTAGCATCTTCGCCAATTTGATTTCCAATGCCGTCGAGGTTCCATACAATACGCCATTCGCTGCCGCTTCGCTGATGGCCTTAGTAATATGGGGGTGAGCATGTCCGGTAATAATTGGGCCGTAGGCCGCCAAATAGTCGATATATCGATTATCATCCGCATCCCAGAAATGAGCGCCTTGGGCGCGTTTCATGAATACTGGAGCGCCGCCGCCTACAGCTTTAAAGGAGCGTGAAGGGCTGTTAACGCCCCCGACAATATGCTCCAGGGCTTCTTTATATAGTGCTTCGGAGTTTTCCCGTTTCATCATCAAAACTTCCTTTCCGTTCATTAAAATAGGGTATACACACGCCAAAGGGCAGCGTTCACGGCTGCCCCTGCATACATCATTATAGCTCTTTTTGACCTGTCTTTGTTGTTGATTGTGTGGAAGCATCCTCATTACTGGTTTTACTGCCCCCTGTAAAAGAAGCTTTATCCTTCTTGGTAGACGATGCACTGTCTGGCTGTTTCGTTTCGTTCTGATCCTTATTTTGTTCCTGTGTTTGTGAGGGTGGATTATTAAATATATCCTGCACATACGTTTTCAGTTCTTCCGGATCGCGGACAGTAAGAACTGCCGCGCCGCCCACATTCTCTTCTCCGAGCATCTTCATCGGTGGGACCTGCTCGCTGCCTGCAAAGTTGCTTTGGTACCCCACATTTGCCAGCTTCCACATATCGTTAACACTGAGATTCGTGTCGATGTACGGGTTAACCTGCTCTAAAATATTCGGCAAGTTAGCGATGGAAGTCGTGGTCTGCATTTTCTGGGCTACGGCTTCCAAGAATGCCCGTTGCCGTCCTGATCGGGAGAAGTCGGACATTGCATCGTGGCGGAACCGCACATATTGAAGCGCCGTGTTGCCATCTAGATGCTGCATGCCCTTTTTCAAATCAATATCGTACTGATGTTTATCCGCATTACTTGTATAATGCATATCCTTTTCCACTTCAAAATCAATCCCGCCTACGGCATCCACCAGTTTGATAAAGCCCTGGAAATCCGTGTAGACATAATATTGCACCGGGATGCCTAACAGGTCGCCAGCCGTCTTCATGGCCGTGTTGGGTCCGTGAGTAATGGCAGTGTTAATTCGATTTTTTCCGTAGCCGGGAATATCCACGTACGTATCACGCAAAATAGAGAACAGGTGGATTTTTTTCTTAACGGGGTCCAGTGATACAACCATCATGCTGTCTGATCGGGGGACTTCCCCTTTCTGGATACCGCGCCCATCGACACCCATCAGTAAAATGTTAACCATATCGGTACCTTCCCACTTGGGTGGTTCTGGCGTACGAACCTGATCGACCTGCTTTACATTTTTGAAGGGGGAGTTAGCGCCCTCTTTATGCAGATTATCCAGCTGATTATAAATGGATGTAAAATAGTACACGGCAAAGCCGACAATCGCGACGATTACCACGGCTAGAACCGACCATATCGTCCTTTTGGTTCTGCTTGTCATGGATGCTCTCCCTTTCGCTTTTCAGTTCATTACATTATAATTTCTTTTTGGAGCACAATCAATTTAACTATGGATTTTACAAATCCTGATTGAGAGGTATAACATGCTGGCAATTGATGTGCAGGATCTGCGCAAAACATTTAAGGTTCAAAAAAATCGCGAGGGCTTAAAGGGTGCCTTCCTTGATTTATTCGCCCGCGAATACAACGAGGTAGCCGCGGTCAAAGATATATCTTTCCGTATTCCGCAAGGAGAAATATGCGGTTATATCGGTGAGAACGGCGCCGGAAAGTCCACCACGATTAAGATGCTGACAGGCATTCTCGTGCCGACATCGGGACATCTCAAGGTGGGCGGTTATGTCCCTTATGAGGAACGCGAGAAATTTGTAGGCAACATTGGCGTTGTTTTCGGTCAGCGCAGTCAGCTTTGGTGGGACATCGGTGTGATCGAGTCTTTTCAACTACTGCGGAAAGTATATCAGGTTCCGGCTACGGACTTCAAACGTAGGCTGGATGAGCTGGTAGAGAGGCTGCAATTGCAGGATCTGCTAAGCCGCCCGGTACGCAAGCTTAGTCTCGGGCAAAGGATGCGCTGTGAGCTGGTAGCTGCCTTGCTGCACAATCCGTCTATTGTTTTTCTGGACGAGCCGACCATTGGGCTTGATATTATGGTGAAATCCGAAATTCGTGAGTTTCTGAAGGACATGAACCGGGATCACGGTACGACTATTTTGCTGACGACCCATGATTTGCAGGATATTGAAGCGCTGTGCTCGCGCGTCATTATGCTGGATGATGGAAATATCATTTATGATGGTGGTCTGGAGGATCTGAAGGCGCGTTGGGGGACAGGTCGAGAAGTACGGTTCCAGTTTGGCACATCGACCCAATTGGAGCAATTACAGGCATGGACTGCTGATATGCCACTGGCTTGGACGATGGATAATGATTTGGCTGCCAAAGTATGGATTCCTCTTCATATTAATGTATCGGATGTGCTCGCTTGCGTAGTCGGTCGCACGGACATTACGGATATCAAAATCATTGAAACCAACACGGATGATATCGTCCGCAGTATCTATCAGTCTGGTTCGGCTGAACGCCAGGGCAATCCGATAGTGGAGGCCAAAGTTCATGCTTAGCGTATACACCGATTTTATTCGTATCCGATTTCTCACGATGCTTGCGTATCGTGTGAACTATTATTCAGGAATCCTTATTTATTGCATGAATATTGGCGTGTATTATTTCACATACAAAGCGATATATGGCGATGCGGGTAGCATTGGAGGCTTTACCGCTGCTCAGATGACGACGTATGTAGCAGTATCGTGGATGGCGAGAGCTTTTTATTTTAACAATCTGGATCGTGAGATCTCGACGGATATACGTGATGGAAGCATTGCCATTCAGATGATTCGACCTTATAACTATGTACTTGTTAAATTTATGCAAGGACTCGGCGAGGGAATGTTCCGTTTTCTGCTGTTTATGATTCCAGGCATGGCGATTGCGATGCTGTTATTTCCGGTAAAGCTTCCCACGGATCCGGTAGCCTGGGTTGGTTTTCTGGTCATGCTGTTTTTTAGCTTTATGATCAACACTCAGATTAATATTATTACGGGATTAACGGCCTTTTTTATCGAAAATAATGAGGGCATGATGCGTATGAAGCGCGTAGTTGTAGATCTGTTTTCTGGGTTGATTTTGCCAATCAGTTTGTTTCCCGGCTGGCTGGCGACGATCGCCCAATGGATGCCGTTTCAGGCGATTACCTATTTGCCGGGTTCTGTATTTACGGGACGTGTAAAAGGCGTGGGCATCTGGAATGTACTGGGTATCCAAATCATTTGGCTGGTCGTTCTGCTCGTGCCGATGATCATCATTTGGCGACTGGCGCGCAGACGTCTGTTCGTGCAGGGAGGGTAAGCCGATGATGTACTATTTGGGTCTCATTAGCGAATATTTGAAAAATTACATGAAGTCACGGCTCACCTATCGGGCTGACTTTTGGGTAGAAGTGATTTCAGACCTGCTGTTTCAGGCCACGAATCTTATTTTTATCCTGGTTATTTTTATGCATACAGACAGTTTGGGGGGCTGGAGTGAAAATGAAGTCGTGTTCGTTTATGGATTTTTCATGGTTCCTTACGGACTATTCAGCTGTTTTGTCAACCTTTGGAACTTTAGCGAACGTTATATTGTGAAAGGTGAGCTCGATCGGGTAATGACTCGTCCTGCATATAATCTGTTCCAGATTTTCCTTGAAAATGTGGACCCGCCAGCGTTGGTGGGCTCAGTGATCGGTCTGATTATTATGGGGATCAGCGGGGCACAGATGGACTTGGCTATGGAGTGGTGGTTCGTACCAGCGCTGATCGTTTTGAGCCTAAGTGCCGTAGCAATCTATACAGGCATTTACACCATATTGACTTCTCTTTCATTCTTTTCGGATGCCCCCACTGGAATTATTCCGCTCATGTACAATATTCAGGGCTACGGACGTTATCCGGTGACCATCTATAACCGTGCCATTCAGGTTGTGCTGACTTGGATACTACCTTTTGCTTTTGTTGGTGTATATCCAGCCTCCCTATTCCTCCACCGAGAGGACATGCGCCATATGGCTCTCTTAACTCCTGTGATGGGGATTGTCTTTCTGACCTTGGGCTTACTGGCATGGAACTGGGGAATTCGCCGCTACAGAGGGGCAGGCTCGTAGGTCAGATCACATAAGCCCCCCACAAGATAGGAGATGATAAGATGTCCACGATAACTACCGTTATTGGGCAAGAGGCACCGGATTTTGAATTGCCTGGGAGTGAAGGAAAGCGTGTCAAGCTGTCTGATTATCGAGGCAATAGGGTGTTGCTGTATTTCTATCCCAAGGATTTGACCTCTAGCTGCTCGACCCAGGCTTGTGATTTTCGGGATAAACATACGGAGTTTGAAGGCTTGAACACGGTGATTTTGGGGATAAGCCCAGATCCACTCAAGCAGCATGACAAGTTTATTGCAAAGTACGGACTCCCTTTTCAGTTGTTATCTGATGAAGAGCATCAGGTCGCTGAGACGTATGGTGTATGGCAGCAAAAACAGATGTACGGCAAGCAGTACATGGGTATTGTTCGGTCTACGTTCCTTATTGATGAAAATGGCATTTTAGTTCATGAATGGCGTGGTTTAAGAGTGAAAGGGCATATTGATGCTGCGCTGGCATACATTCAGGATATGGCGTAAGTGAAGAACAAAGAAAACCTTTTGAAATCGGATTATGCTTTTTTAAGCATCGGTTTCAAAAGGTTTTTGTTAATTTTTAGATGCGTTTTGTCGATGCTTCCACTTTTGCTTGCAGAGATAAACACCCCATAAAACAAGCGGAATGATCAAGCCGTTGGTATAATGCCAAGTAGACATGGGATAAACCAGAGTTCTTACATAATAAATCACATTTGGGGTTATCGAAATGGTCATGCCAAACACAAGCCCTCCTGCGGGGATGACAAAGGGACGGATATTAGAAATTCGGAATAGTTGGGTTGTTCCGAAGGTAAACGCGTAAAAGAAAATGACTCCCTTGAAAAAAGCGGCCAGTGCCCAGGTTAATGAGACAAGCGACTCAATGCGTGTAATATAATTCAGTTCATTGATTTTTGTTGTAAGTGCAGAAGAAATGTATGGACTGTAGTTGGTCACAAAGGGCCCAATGATAAGGAGGGAGAGCAGTAAAAAGAGGGTAATCAGCACTCCGCCTATGAGCGACGCCAGCAGCATATCTCTTTTAAAGTGGCCTCTTTTGTTTACAAAAGGAAATACCATGAGCATGATAGACATGCTGGCAAAAGGCATTCCCGCGCCTGGAACCATCCCTTTAGCAACAGGAGCGAGCCCGTTTTCCAAAACAGGCCGTACATTAGAAAGCTGAATTTGTGGCAGGAGTGCCAAGATCAGACCACAGAAGATGAGTACATACACAGGTAGCAAAATCTCGCTAACCCGACTAAAGGCTTCAATTCCCGCTAGCGCAGTAAGCACCAGTAGTGAAACTTCCATCGCCAGTAGAACGCTCAAAGGGGTTTCTTCAAATAATTGTGTACTCAGAAAATCTCCTACCTCTCTCGCATTAAGGGCGGTACCCATAAAAAAATAAAACAGATACCAGCAGGAAACAATAGATCCGAACACAGGTCCCAAAATTTTGCGGATGGCTTCAATAAGCGAAAGATTCGGGTAGAGCTCATGAACGCGAATAAGTACATAAATGATAACTAAGCCCAACGGGATAGATAATATAGAGCTGATCCAGGCATCCTGCTGAGCAATATGTGTAATGATAGTCGGATAGATTAAGAGCATATCCCCGATTAAACTCAGGAACATCAGGACAGTCACTTGCCGAACGCTAATACGTGCTTTTTTTAACATGTGGCTGCCTCCTTTCTAAAAACCAAATATATTTGACACAAAAGCGTTAACAGGGTTATAGATGGTTTCAATCAGAATCAGCGGGCTTGGCGTAACCTCTAATTTTGCAGCAAGAATACTAAGCCATGTGCCTAATCCGAGCATAATGATATACACGAACATATCCTTAAAGCGATGCTTTCGGTACAAGCCTGGTAAATCTTTGGCAGCAATGGCTAGACCGATACAGATAATGACAATGGTGATCAGCATGTTAAGGCTCCTTCCGTTAAGGGTGAGGGTCAACCAGGTCCCAGGCTGTGACGGCCTTTCGATCTAAACTTGTATACGACAAGCAGCAGCAAGGGAAGGACCACGGAATCAGTCAAATCCCAATAAATCCAGGCGTGAACGATCGTATCCAGATAATAAGTAATGTTGGGTGCCGACACGATAATCAGACCAAACAGGATCATGAAGCTAGGGCCCAGAAAAGTCCGTACATTGTCTAAACGCAGTAGCTGAGTCATCCCTAAGGTAAAGGCATAAAAGTGTAAGATGGTTTTAACAAAAGTAGTGATAATCCAGGCTGTGCTCATCAGGGATTCAACCCTCTGTAAGAAGTTCCCTATGTTAATTTTTTTAGATAGCGTATAAGAGGTATACACGCTGTGTTCGGTTACAAAAGGGCCCAGAACCATGAGAGAAACCAGGAGTAGTACGCTTAACAGAACGCTGGCAGTAAGGCCGGCTAGTAAAACTGATTTTTTTAGACCCGGTTTTTTGCTTACATAGGGGAAAATCATGAGTAAAAAAGCTAATTCTCCGAAGGGGTAGGAGAGCGCAAATATGCTGCCTTCCATAATCTTAGGAATACCTTGCTCCATAATAGGCTTAAGCTGCTGACTTTCACATTGGGGAAGCAAGCACAGGATTAAAAACAAAGCGAAAGCCAAGCACAATGGAAATAAGATTTGAGCCGTACGGGCAATAGGCTCCAATCCCATATACATCCCCCACATCAGCACAAGGATTAAGAGTAAATTGATAACGGGAAGAGGTGTCATCACATAGGTCTGGCTGTTCATAAAATCTCCAACTTCTCTTAAATAAATCGCTGAATTCATCATTAAATGGAACAAATACCATATTGAGATGAGGGCGCCTAGCCACGGACCCAAAATTCGCTGGCAGAGCTGAATAAAGGTAAGTTCAGGGTATAGCTGGTGTACCCGCAGGAGCAGCAGCAGTACAGCTAGTCCTGCGGGGATGCTTAGAAATGAGCTGATCCAGGCATCCTGCTTGGATATGCTAGTAATGAGGGAGGGATACACCAATACGCAGTCTCCGATAATACTCAAAAATACGAGTACGGCTATATTTGTAATGCTGATACGCCCTTTCTCCTCCACCCAGCTCACTCCTTCATTTCTTTTTGGAACGATTCAAACAAAGAACCAATTTTTTTGATCGTCGTCTTTGCCTTATATTCAATCTGTAAGTCCATAAATGGATTTTCTTTTTCTTCTTTTAGTCTTTTCCAAAGCTCTGGTTTGGACTGGTGGATCAGCTGACCAAAGCCGAAAATGTCTGATTTAAACTCACGACGAACAGTCTCTACGGAATGCTTCAAAATTTCAACGATTTTTTCATTGCTTGCGGCCTCAATTTCTTTAATATCAGCCATACTGCTTAACTTCATATGCTTACAATTGACCTCTCGTACAGTGCTGTCGTTGGTAACGGATATGGAGATAACAGGTTCTCCATCGCGAATGATCACTTTTTTTTGGGTTTCGCTGTTCAAGGTTAATAAGGCGATATTCCCCCCTCCCTGACAGTCGACGTGTCCTGTAGTTGATTCCACTGTATTCCGAATGTAATTAAACCCTTTGCTGTCTTGTTCATTGATCCAGCCCAGCAAGCGGTCTTTTTTTAAGACACCGATACCGGAGAACCTCAGTATGGTTCCAGGAGATATGCTTTTGGTGTCATCTATACCTTTTTCATTAGACGATTCTATATCTCCCAAAGCTTCCAAAGCGGGCAGAGTGGACTGGATGTCAGGATTAGCCAAGTCGCTCAGCAGTTGATCCATGGTTACTTTGGTGGCAGGAGCCCATGTTTTGGTTAACGTATCCAATGAAGCAAACATTTTATTGGCCGGTAACTTTTCAAGTGGAGTGGGGATCTTTAGCATCGTGGAAGCCTTGTTATCTTTGGCTATCGCAATATAAAAGTCACTTCTAGTAAAAGGCTCTCGCATCAAGGCTTCAATCGCATCAGAAATTCCTCTTCTCGCATACTCTTCACCTAAAATCAGCATACGAATATGAGATAAATAGATGATTCGCGGGCTTGTATCCGTCATTTTTTGAATAGCCTCTTGAATTGTGGGCGCAGTGGCCTCATAAGTAACGACGGGCGAGCCTGCACTTGGTGAAGATTTGGAAGCTACTGCCGAAGGAATAACCACCTGAGCCGTCACCTGATACTGGTCACCTTCCATATCCACTCCGATCCCAATAGCGATGCCCAGCTCGTTTAATTCTTTGCGATCCCAGCATCCACCCAATAGTAAAGCAATCAGCCCCCAGACGATGAGCAAATGTATGGTCTGCTTCATGGTTGATCCCTTCTGGTTTTTGATTTATTGCCAATCCGTCTTTTTTTCGTTTTTTGGCGGATCGTATTTTGGATAGAAATGGATTGAGGCCGTGTCGTCATGCGAGGCCAAGGTAGGCGAAACAGCGTATCTTTCATATCGCTTTCCACATAGGGACCAAACGGGCTCATATAAGATACTCCAAACGATCGCAGACTGGTTAAGTGCAGTAAAAGCACGATTAAACCCATCAATATTCCAAGAAGCCCGAAGGCTGCGGCTAGCATCATTAAGGCGAAGCGTATAATACGAACCGCTATCGACAGGCCGTTTTCTGGAATAACATAGCTGGAGATGGCGGTGATTGACACGATAATGACCATAGCCGCCGAGACAACCCCCGCATCCACGGCTGCTTGCCCAATAACCAGTGTCCCTACAATAGATACAGCCTGTCCGACTGTCCTCGGAATTCTGACTCCTGCTTCACGCAAAATTTCATAAGTAATTTCCATGAGCATCGCCTCGATAAAGGCTGGAAACGGTACGCCTTCCCTTTGTGCTGCGAGACTGACCAATAAGTTTGTAGGAATCATCTCTTGATGAAAGGTAGTTACCGCAATATAAACTGCTGGTGCAAGCAAAGCGATAAAAAAGGAAAAGAAACGCAGCAAACGCAGCAAAGTGCTGATGTCAGCACGCTGGTAATAGTCCTCCGCCGACTGGAAAAATTGAACGAACAATGCGGGTATCAACAGTACAAAGGGGGTCCCGTCCACCAAGATAGCGATTCGGCCCTCCAGTAGGCTAGCAGCGACCGAATCCGGGCGCTCGCTGTTATAAATGGTGGGAAACGGGGTGAAGGTTTCATCCTGAATTTCCTCCTCGATGTAACCCCCTTCCAAAATCCCGTCAATATCAATTCGGTCCAGACGTTCTCTCAGTTCCTGAATAACTCCTTCGTCAGCAATCCCTTTGACATACATCACGGCCACATTGGTATGAGTCACTTGGCCGATCTGTCTTGTTTCCATCCAGAGACGCGGATCGCGGATTCGCCTACGAATTAGGGCAGTATTGGTACGCAAATTTTCGGTAAAAGCCTCCATTGGACCCCGTACGACACTTTGGGATTGGGGTTCGCTGACACTGCGATCCTCCCAACCGACCGCATCAATCCATATGCCCTTTGCGTATCCGTCCAGCAAAATGATAATACCGCCAGATAGCATCTGGTTGAATAAGGCATCCATTTCGTCCACACTACCTGAGTTACCTGCAATCAAAACTTGATCCTTTAAATAGTCGAACGGTTCCGCACCCTCCGGTACATGATGCTCGTTTACCCGCATTAATGAACGTAGAACGGAATCATGGAGCAATTGAGTGTTAATCAGACCATCGATATAAAACAAAGCTGCTGGCCATTTTTGCATCCATAATAGCTCTTTAATGATTACATCTCCGCTGTTTCCAAAGGAGCTTTCGATATGGTTTACATTATCCCTCAAGTTAGAGGACACATGAGTAAGTGGACAACTTTTATTCTGATTTGGCATACGTAAAATCCTCCGATATTGGAGTTTGTTGGCTTAGTATGCTCTGAATATATGAATTTATGCCTTGACGATTATAGAGCGATTTTTATAAATTAGATATATAACTAATTAGATTTATGTATAATGAATGAACCCTAAGTATCGGAGTTGATTAAAATGGTAGATAGACAATACAGGAAGTTATTTGCCGCAGGTATCATTAACGGAATGGGAGACCGATTCTGTCAGATCGCTTTGTTGGCTTTAATTTATCGGCTTACCGGTTCGGGATTCAGTGTGGGTATCCTGCTGGGATTGCGGGTGATTCCTTTTTTAGTCCTGTCACCTGCGGCGGGCGTGCTTATTACCCGCATATCCCGGCGTATGCTTATGATGACCACGGATCTTTTCAGAGGCTTGGCAGCCCTTGCCTTTTTAGGTGTTCATAGTCCTGAGGACATATGGATCATTTATGGAGTCAGTACCCTGCTAGCCTGCGGAGAAGCTTTGTATGCTCCTGCTCGTAAATCATCCATTCCGCTGCTTGTTCGTCCCTCCAAATTATTGAAGGTGAACAGTCTTGAGCAGGTGATGAGCGGGCTGGTGCTGGTCGTTGGTGCTGCTGCCGGAGGCATCATATCTGCTCTCTTTGGACCACAAGCTGCATTTATATTGAACGCAGCAAGTTTTTTTGCCGCAGGTTTGATCGTTCGCAATATTGCATTTCCACCTGTCATGAAGGAGAAAATAAGCAGGGAGGATCATCCAAACCGGAGCAGATCGCGAATGTTGGACTGTATTCGTGCATCCGTTCCTCTCCAAGTTGTTGTTGCATTTGAGTTGCTGGTTCCCATGCTCAATGGCATTGATAATGTTCTGATTAGTGTATATGCAGTGCAGGAATTCAGGCTGGGCGATGCCGGAATCGGATTGTTTTACGCCGCTTTGGGCGCGGGTCTGGTTGCCAGCTATGCAATAGGATATTTATTCAGTGGTTCTTTGTTGAAGGGAGGACTGGTATGCCTTTTGTTGGAGGGGATTTTACTTATGGGTTTAAGCGGTATTTATCACGCATGGGCGGCGGTTGCTATTTACTTCTTAATTTCGTTGGCTGGCGGGGTAGGGGCCATTTGTCTGGATACATTATTAATGCGGGAGACCCCATTGTATTTACAGGGTCCATTGTTGGGCATGCTGACGGCGTGGAGCCAAGGTACCATCGGATTGTCTATGTTTGGAGCAGGGGTGGCGATTGAAATGATGGAGCCGCGTATGTTGGGTTGGGTTGGAGGCGCGGGATTTGTGGTGATATCTATCGTGATTTCGATGTATTATGCAAGGATTCGTAGCCGTAAGGCAGCAGGAGTTTGACTACTTCAAGTCATCCTTGTTGCTGGTTTTCACCGATTTTTCAGATTTGCGTAGCGAGCTAAACAGGGAGCTTCTCCACCGGTAAATAATATACAGCAGGATTATGAACCCGACGACTCCCGCAATTCGCAGCGCATACAGCTCTACCAAATGGAAAATGGCATCCCATTGGGGACCAAATAGCTTGCCGATGCTTAGAAAGAGGATGACCCAGAATAAAGCGCCGCTGTAAGCATACAAGACAAATTTACGGAAAGAAAGAGCAATAATCCCGGCAAAATAACCGGTAAAATGCCTGACACCGGGGATAAAATATCCAAGGAAGATAAGCCAGTATCCATATCGTTGGAACCATTTTTGTGTTTTCTGAAGCTTGTCCGGCGATAACAAAACCCATTTACCGTATTTCTGAATAAAGGGGAGTCCAGCCCATCTTCCAATAAAGTAGGTAATAGTCATACCGAGGGTTGTGCCCAGAAAAGCTAGTAGCACCAGTTTACCGAAATCCAAGGTACCGGCATAGGAGAGATATCCCGCATAAGCCATTGTGGTTTCCCCGGGAAATGGTAAAGCAATAAACTCAAGCAGCAAGCCGAAAAAAAGGACGCCGTAGCCGTATTCTTCGAACAATTGCGCGATCCACTTCAGCACATCCATCGTTTACACTCCTACGAACAGATTGAGTATTTTAGAATCAATTCATTTTAACAATCTTTTCATGCCCACTCAACTCCGGTTGATTTCTTGACGTCTTGTTTTATCGTTGCGTATAATGAAACGAACAATTGAGGGAGGCACGGTAATGAATAAGCCTAATGAAATCGTTGTAGTTCTTGATTTTGGAGGACAATACAACCAGTTAATCGCAAGAAGAATTCGGGATCTCGGCGTATATAGCGAGCTCCTTCCATACAATACGCCTGCGGAGAAGCTGAGAGAGCTGGCGCCAAAAGGGATTGTTTTCTCAGGCGGACCTTCCAGCGTATATACAGACAATGCTCCTCAGGTGGATCGGGCAATTTATGATCTTGGCATCCCTATCTTTGGTATTTGTTATGGCATGCAACTGATGGCTCACCAACTGGATGGTAAGGTAGAACGTGCGGGCAAGCGTGAGTATGGCAAAGCAGACGTGCAATTCAATCAGGATGCCCGCTTGGCTAAAGGATTGGATTCTCGTCAAACCGTATGGATGAGTCATGGGGATCACGTTACAGATCTGCCGACTGGCTTTACACTGGATGCAGGAACAGAGAGTGCGCCGATTGCCGCGATGAGTAACCTGGAGCGGAATCTGTATGCGGTGCAATTTCATCCAGAGGTGCGTCATTCCGTTCAAGGTAACGAGATGATCAGCAACTTCCTTTATGAAGTGTGCGGTTGTGAAGGCAACTGGACCATGGAGTCGTTCATTGAAGATCAGATTCGTGAGATTCGTCAACAGGTAGGCGACAAGAAAGTATTGTGTGCCTTAAGCGGTGGCGTGGATTCTTCCGTTGTAGCGATGCTCATTCACAAAGCGATCGGTGACCAACTGACGTGTATGTTCATTGACCATGGATTGCTGCGCAAAGGTGAAGCCGAAAGTGTAATGGAGACGTTCGTTGGTAAATTTGATATGAAAGTTGTCAAAATTGACGCACGTGAGCGCTTCTTGTCCAAGCTGGCAGGAGTCGATGATCCAGAACAAAAACGTAAAATCATCGGTAACGAGTTTATCTATGTGTTCGAGGAAGAATCTTCTCAATTTGACGATTTTACTTTCCTGGCACAAGGTACGCTGTATACGGATATTGTAGAGAGCGGAACAGCAACGGCACAGACCATTAAATCTCATCATAATGTGGGTGGTTTGCCAGAGAACATGAAGTTCAAGCTGATCGAGCCGTTGAATGCTCTGTTCAAGGACGAAGTGCGTAAAGTCGGCGAAGAATGTGGATTGCCAGCTGAGATTGTATGGCGTCAACCATTCCCAGGTCCGGGTCTTGCCATTCGTGTGCTGGGTGAAGTGACAGAGGACAAGCTGACGATTGTTCGTGAGTCGGATTACATTTTGCGCGAGGAGATTGCTAAAGCCGGTCTGGACCGGGAAATCTGGCAATACTTCACCGCTTTGCCGAATATGAAGAGTGTTGGTGTTATGGGCGATGCTCGTACGTATTCTTACACTGTAGGTATTCGTGCAGTAACCTCCATCGACGGTATGACAGCAGACTGGGCGCGTATCCCTTGGGATGTGCTGGAGAAAATCTCCGTACGGATCGTAAACGAAGTGGATAACGTGAATCGTATCGTGTACGATATCACCTCCAAACCACCAGCAACGATTGAGTGGGAATAAACGCGGGAACTCCCGCCCTGTAATCACAAACCTTTTGAGATTCACCAATACAACATCAGGACTCCTCCGCATCGGCCGAAATATCGCTGTGCGGCAGGAGTCTTTTTTACGGATTCAAGGTCGAACATCTGCTCCCACTCCAAAATGAGAGCGGGGAAGAGAGTATTTTTATGGGTCAAAATCAAGGAACCCCAGTTATTTTCAACGGATAGGAGGTCAAAAAAGAGGAGATATTATTCAATAATAATGTCTTCTTTTTTATATGACTTTATCAGCTTCAAGCTTTTTTATGTTATCCTCCAATGGTGTCATGTTTTGATACTAATATATTTTATAATATACCTAGAATAAAGTGTTACATATCCCGTTTCATTAAACGCTGTTCTAAGGAGAATAAAGAGATGAAAAAATTATTTTTGTCGTCCTCATTTAAGGATGTTGCACCATGGTTAGTCCATTTCGCCGGTGAAAACTTGGAAGGAAAAAAAGTCACCTTCATCCCAACCGCAAGTATTCCAGAGGAAGTTAAGTTTTATGTGGAATCAGGAAAAAAAGCATTAGAGAGTTTAGGATTAGTCGTGGATGAAATCGAAATAAGTACAGCAACCTGGGATGAAATAGCGAGTAAAATTAGAGGGAATGACTATATTTATATTACCGGAGGCAACACATTTTATTTACTTCAAGAGTTAAAAAGAACTGGGGCTGACAAAATCATTGCTGAAGAAGTTAATGCAGGGAAATTGTATATAGGCGAATCTGCCGGTTCGTTGATTTTATCACCGAATATCGAATATGTTCAACTTATGGACGATGTTCAGGAGGCCCCTGCATTAGATTCCTTTGCTGCGCTAGGGGTCATTGGATTCTATCCAGTCCCCCATCATACGAACATTCCGTTTAAAAAAGCGGTGGAGAACATCATTGAGGAATATGGCAGCCAATTAAATTTATATCCAATCAGCAACGCCGAAGTTATTTTGGTTGAAGGTGACAGGATAAAAGTGGAGCACACATGACTTCATTAAAAAGGTAGCACAATATAAAGAACCTTTAACTCCACGGGACTGACCCCCGTTTGTGAGACAGGGATCAAAACACCTTTCAAGTTTAAGCAGCCTGTCGTCGGAAATCTACCGGCGACTGGTTATTTAGTTTCGTTTGAATCCGAATTGAGTTATAGTAGGTGACGTAGTCTCGAACGGTCTGTACAACGATTGCAGTCGTTGTACAGATGAGATCTTCGAGGTAGAACGTTTCAGACTTTAGTGTGGAATGAAACGATTCGATGGGGGCATTATCAGCGGGCGTTCCTTTTCGGGACATGCTCATGGTAATGCCTTTTCCCTTTACTGCAGCTTGATAAACCTGTGACGTATATACGCTTCCTTGGTCGCTATGAAGCAGCATGCTTGTCCGTTTTGGAAGTTGATTCAGCGTATCCAAAACCAAGGACGTGTCTTGCTTGTCCGCTATACTGTAAGCCACAATCTCCCCATTGTACAGATCTAGAATGCTAGAGAAGTACAACATTTTTCCGCCAAACGGTAAATAGGTGATGTCCGTGACGAGCTTTTGCAGGGGCGCCTCTGCATGGAATTGCCGCTTCAGCAGATTTTCTGCCGGATAAGCGGGCTGCCCAGTGATCTTTCGTTTTTTCATCCTCACGCGGCACTGTAGCCCCTCACGCTGCATAATCCGCTGAACCCGTTTGTGATTCATTCTTTGCTCTGCCCGAAGGAGTGCGGTGATTTTCCGGTAACCATACCGAAATTTATGATGGATGCAAAGCCCCCGGATTTTCTCCACCGTAGCATCTGTGTGCTCTGTCTTCACGGCTGCTTTCCAGCGGTAGTAGGTCGCTCTTGCGATCCCGAGCCATGTACAAGCCTCAGACACCGTCACTTCGTCTCGAATGGATTCGACCCAAGCAACGGCAACTTCTGGTTCCACCTCCTTTCCAGTTCCTTGTACTTTTTTAGTAGGTCCAATTGCTGCTTCAGGAATCGGTTCTCCGCCTTTACTTTTTCAAGCTCCGAAGAGTGCTCCGGACCTTTTCCGTAGCTGTATTGTTTACCCACAGGTTGCTCCAGGCGATGTACTTCACCTTTTCGATACCACCTCATCCATGTTTTTAGTTGTGTCTTATTCCGTATTCCCAACTGCTCCATAACCTCTCTTACCGGAACTCTTGCCAATCTCATTTCAATAGCTTTCATCTTCACTTCTACTGGATAGCTAACTCTCGTTGCCAACGTAAAAACACCTCCAAGGTTATCTCCATATCTTACGACATGGCTTGATTCTCTTGAAGGTGTTTTGATTTGTCTCACGTTATGGGGTCAGTTCCCCACATCTATCGTGGTGTTGAAGGTTCTTTTTATATAATTCTACCTTACCATACGATCTTTTTCCCAGTTGCAGCCGATTCCTCAATGCGGTCCAGTAGCTGATGCAGCTTTAAGGCATGGTTGAAATCGGGAGCGAGACGGGTGTGTGTCAAAATATCCTCGGCAAAAACATAATGAGCCTTGGCTACATTCAGGGTTACCCCTTGTTTTGGGAAATCCAGGCTTGTATTAGGCTCTCTAGTTATACTTATTTGTTCAAAAGAGCCATTAGGACCATGACTCTGCGTACTGCTTGGATCGTACACAAGTTTTTCGAGCGTTAGATTCCCAAATTGAACATGCCCAAGCGAAGGATTCTGTGTCAAACGCAAAATGCCCTTTTTCCCCTGAATCTCTATCTCAAACTTAGAATTCACTCCACCTTGAATGTGAACGGATACCGGTACTCCTTTTTCCAACAGCCCGTGAATCAAAATCTGATCGGCTGTATCCTTGGAAATGACTTCACCCGTTTCCTGAATAGTGGCTTCGTTATAGCGGGATGATGTGATGGCCGATAACTCGCGGAATTCGCCAACGATGTATTGCAGCGCATCTAGGGAATGCCCGCCATTAATCGTGAGCAGATTAGCCCCATTGGCTCTATTCAGCAAATAAGCAGTGTCCGGATTTACTTGTCCTCCTTTGCCGGGAGTAGCTACTTGCATATGACAGGATATAATTTCACCAATCTCTCCGCCCTCTACGAGTTTTTTCATCGTTTGCACTTCAAGATCCTGTCGTGCCTGCAAGCCGACGGTATGATGAATGCTTGCCAATTCCGCCGCCTTGGCCATTTTAGCAGCTTCCGCAGTGTTTGCCCCCAAGGGCCATTCACAAAAAATATGCTTTCTCTCTTGAATTGCCGCCATCACCGCCTCGTAATGATGGGGAACTTTTATGCTCACCACGACCATATCCACATCCTCGGAAGCTGCGAGCTTTTTGGCATCATCAAAAGCCAGTGCCGCGCCTACTTCTTCTGCGCTTTGTCGCGCACTCTCCATACGAGAGGTACCGACGGCAGTGATATCCAGGTTCAAGTGCTTGAGCAAAGCCGGAATATGGGTTTGACTGGCCCATTTATTATTCATCGAACCTCCTACGATACCTACACGAATCTTCTTTTTGATCATGTTGCCATACCTCCTGAGTTTTTAAAATGAGGGTGGAAAATAGCATCCAAGGCCAATATAATACATTTAACTCATAAATAATAATGCTTGTTTATGATATAGATATCATTTTATTTGATGGGAGGTGAAGAAATGGATATTGAAAATATGCAGGCATTTGTTTCGGTGGCAGAGCTGAGAAGCCTGACAGAAGCAGCTCAAAAGTTGAATCACCTGCAATCGAATATGACGGCCAAAATAAAGAAGCTGGAGGCTCATTACGGCACAGCGTTATTTTACCGAAAGCCCCGTGGTATGGAGCTGACACCTTCAGGAGAAATCCTATATGCTCAGTTCAAGCAAATGTTGTTGCTATGGCAAGACACGGAGATGAAAATGAGACCGCAGGAGGAAAAGCTGCGCATCGGTACGATGCAGTCCATTGTTGCGGGGGAAACAACAAGGGCGCTTACGAAGGTATACGAGCTGTACCCGCAGGCCTCGGTTACATTAAAAACCGGAACCACCACGGAAATGGAGCGATTGATCCTCGACGGCGAGCTCGATATTGCTTTTGTCACAGGGTATCCCACCAACCCGTATATTCATTATCAAAAAATATGCCGTGAAGAGCTGGTGCTGGTGGGGAAAGGTATACATGAAGGCTCGGATCTCAAACAGGTGCTGCAAGGAGCTTCTATTATCATATTGTCGGATGGCTGCCTGTACCTATCGCATTTAAAGAAGATGTATCAGGACATGCAATTGACCCATGGCGAGGTGGTGGAGGTCGGTGTGTTTGATACGATGGTGGAATTTTCCTTGATGGGAATGGGAATCACCCTTATGTCTAAAAGGCTTGCGCGGCAATTCAAAGTAACATCCTATTTGCCCGCTCCCCCAACCTTCGGCTACATGGATACATATTTAATAACCCGGCCAAATCACGAAATGACAGCGATTGAACATAAATTTATCGAAATCAACAATACGATCTAATAGATAGGAGAGACATCGAATGACAATCAATCAAGGCAAATACCAAGGCAGCCATGCTGTATTTCTGGGCGATAGCATTACGTTTGGATATGAATTGCGTGATGGAGAAAAGCCTTACCCCCACCTTGTGAGCGGCGCACTGGGATTCCTAACCTTTGAGAATCACGGCATATCCGGCAGCAGTGTAGCCAGCGGCGGTTTTGAACCGATGTGTGAGCGTTATGAGAAAATGAACCCTCACGCGGACGTAATCTTTTTTATGGGGGGAAGAAACGATTTTTCGATGGGAGAAATACCGTTCGGTAGCTTGGATACGCCATCGACAGAAACGCGTACGTTTTATGGTGCGCTCAAGCATATTGCCGAAGGATTAATTAACCGTTATCCGGACAAGCTGATCGTCTTTTTGACTCCGCCTCACGGATCAAGTGATACGGTTCCTGAGCATCTGCCTAATGCCATTACTGGTCAAGTCTATAGCGCGTATGCACAGGCTGTGAGAGAAGTGGCCTCACTTTATTCTTTCCCGTGCTGCGATCTGTGGAATATCACCGGAATTCAACCACTATTGCCTGTACATAAACAAATGTACTTTACAGGGGAAAATGGTGTTCCTGACGGCCTGCACCCGAATCAGGCAGGCCACGAGCGGATGGCGGCCCGTATTATCGGATTTATGAATACACTGTAATTTGGACCATTTCATCGTTTTATTGAATGACCCTACTAACTACAAGTTCTAGAATGCTCAGGCTATCCGCTTAGCTTGAGCTTTTTTTTGTGAATGTAGGATTTGTATATACTTGTCTCAGACTTGTTTATTTCTAGTGACGGTGTATAATACTTGATATATCAATTGATGGGTCAAGCATTAGAAGGAGGGTTTGTCATCGAACATTGCTCTGAAAGAAGCCAGTTGTTTTATCGCATGCATCTTTTGTGTAAAGAAATGAATAACGCTTTTGAAGCACAATTAAAAACCAGTTTTACCAAGGTCGAAATTTTGTATCATATTGATCATCGTCAGGAACTAAGTCAGCTAGAGCTCCAACATCTGCTCGTTCTGGATGGTGCAGCAGTGACCCGACATCTGAGAAGGCTGGAAGAGGAAGGTCTGATTTTACGTAGTAAAAAAGAGCAGGATAAGCGTGTGACCTATATACGTTTGACCGAATTAGGGGTTCAAGAGCTGCAAGTTTTGTCAGAGCAAAGACAAGCCTTTCAGGAAAAGCTGCTATGTAAGTTTACAGATGAGGAAATTGTGGTTTTGACAGATGTGCTACAACGTATGTCTAGCAATGTAAAGAATATGTAAATGTGCGAGGAGGAAATGAATATGAAAGCCATCGTTATAGATCAGTATGGAAGCAAGGATGAATTGAAAGAAAGAGAAGTGCCTACTCCTACACCACAGGCTCACCAGGTTGTAGTCAAAGTGGCGGCTACCTCCATCAATCCAATTGACTGGAAGCTACGTGAAGGTTACTTAAAACAAATGATGGATTGGGAGTTCCCGATTATTTTAGGCTGGGATGTAGCCGGTACTATTTCGGAAGTAGGCAGCGAGGTCACCGATTGGAAAGTGGGAGATGAAGTGTTTGCACGCCCGGACACCACCCGATTCGGTACTTATGCCGAGTATACCTTGGTGGATGATCATCTGCTGGCACGTAAACCCGCCTCAATTTCTTGGGAGAAAGCCGCTTCTGTACCTTTGGCGGGGTTGACTGCTTGGCAGGCGCTCTTTACACATGGTCAACTGACCAAAGGGGAAAAAGTATTAATCCACGCAGGTGCAGGTGGCGTAGGTATGTTTGCTATCCAGTTTGCCAAACAGGCCGGAGCCTATGTCATTACTACAGCCAGTGAGCGTAATCATGAATTGCTTGCTTCATTGGGAGCCGACCAAATCATTGACTATCGTACAACTCGTTTTGAGGAAGTTTTATCTGATGTGGACGTGGTGTTCGATACGATGGGTGGGGATGTTCAGAAAAACAGCCTTAAGGTAGTGAAAAAGGATACCGGACGGATCATATCCATTGTCAGCAATTTTGACGAAGAGTTGGTGAAGGAGTACAACGTAACAGCCCAAAATATATGGCTGGAGCCCAACGGACAGCAACTACAGGAAATTGCCGATCTGTTGGAGCAAAAGAAAGTAAGATCGGTAGTAGGAGCTACGTTTCCTTTTTCACAAAAAGGTTTGTATGACGCACACGCTTTAAGCGAAACCCACCACGCTGTTGGTAAAATTGCAATAACCTTCTCATAAGGACGCATACACATATACAGCATGAAAGGAATTGCACGATGAAGATTTTAGAAGATTATTTTCACTACTATGATCTATCGTTTATCTGGAAAATATACCGGACTCAGCGAATGCCTTTGATAAGTACAAAAATATCTGATTCCTCTAAATGATAACCCGTCAGCTGCATAATAGCTTGCGGGGTTTCTGTTTTCCGAACAATACATATGTGTTTAATTTGTAACATTCGCTTTTTCTGTTGACAAGCAGTAGGTGAGAGCCTAAAATAACGAATGTAATAATATAGCGCATATGAATGCGAATATTACTTCAAACGAACGACAACAATACGAGTATGCTTTGCGTAGGAGGAATTACGACTCATGGAGCGTTTCTTTAAATTAAAGGAACATGGCACGAACGTCCGCACAGAGATTATTGCGGGGATTACTACTTTTATGACCATGGCTTATATTCTGGTGGTCAACAATACCTTTTTAGGTCCGACTGGAGCAGGTATGCCCAGTGAAGCTGTCTTTTTTGCGACGGCGGTAGGTGCAGGTTTGGTTACCATACTGATGGGGCTATTCGTTAATGTGCCGATCGGCATGGCGCCGGGTATGGGCTTGAATGCTTATTTTATGACTGTAGTCCTGAGTTCCAATGGCATGATTACTTGGCAAGCGGCACTTGGCGCTGTATTTATATCCGGTATCGTCTTTCTGATTTTAACCGTGACACGAGTAAGACAGATGCTGCTTGTTGCAGTTCCGGAAAATTTAAAGACAGCCATTACAGTGGGTATCGGTTTGTTTATTACGATTGTCGGCTTCAAGCTTTGTAATCTGGTTATGGTGAGCATCGTTCCAGGGACAGATGTTGGTCAACCGGTTCCGGGTCATGCTTTTAATTTGATTCTGGGAAGTCTGGTACATCAAAAGGATGCACTGCTGGCGCTAATCGGATTGCTTATTATCGCAGCACTGATGGTCGTTCGGGTCAAAGGTGCATTGCTGATTGGGATCGTAGCTACTACATTAATCGGTATTCCGATGGGAGTAACAAATCTGAGTAGCTTGACAACAGGCAACTGGATTCCTGATTTCAGTAATTTGGCTGTAGGTCAGTTAGACTTGAAAGCAGCTTTGCATATCGGTCTATTTGATATCATTTTCATCTTCACATTTGTAGAGTTGTTTGATACGTTCGGTACCTTGGTAGGTACGGCTACGCGCGCGGGTATAATGAAAGATAAGAAAAAAGGCGAGAAAATTATCGGTAAAGCGATGCTGGTGGATGCAGTTGGGGTAAGTACTGGTGCAGTATTGGGTACAAGTACGATTACAGCATTCGTAGAAAGCTCCGCAGGGGTAGAGGAAGGCGGACGTACCGGACTGACTGCTGTAACGACAGGTGTTCTGTTCTTGTTGGCCCTGTTTATTGCACCGTTGGCTCTGGTTGTGCCTTCTGCCGCTACTGCTCCAGCTCTCATTATCGTTGGGGTCCTAATGATGAGTCAGGTTCGCAATATCGACTGGGACAACTTCCTGTTGGCGTTTCCTGCATTTTTGACCATCGTGCTGATGCCTTTCACAGGTGGAATCGCGAATGGTATCTCTGCTGGTATTCTGTCTTACGTTGTGCTGGCTGTGTTTAGTAACCTGTTTACCAGCAATAAAGTTAAAATTCACTGGCTCATGTGGGTGCTTGCTATTATTGTAGTGATCCGCTTTGCCTTTATGGGCTCCGAATAATCAGTAGATATAGAACAAAGAACCTCTTTCCTGTTGCTTAAGGGAAGAGGTTCTTTTTTTGTAGTTAGACGCAGATAGATACAAAGGAGCTATTATATAGAAGGAAAACGAATAATAATAAAGTATTGTGAAACCTTATCTAATAAATGCTTGCAAAAAGGATATGTATATGGTATATTCTAATTCCGGCCAAGAAATACAATATTGTGAGCGAGTGTTACAAAAAAAGATTTCAAAAAATGCTTGCAAAGTTGGTTCGGACATGATATGATATAAGAGTTGATGAGGCGACGAGCTGAATCGATAAGAAAAGAATATTTGATCTTTGAAAACTGAACAACGAGTGAGTAAAATGATTTTGTTCGCAAAATCAAACAAGAGATATTTTATCTCGTCAGTTTCAACATGAGCTTATCGCTCTTTCTATAAACCAACTTCGGTTGGTCTTTAATGGAGAGTTTGATCCTGGCTCAGGACGAACG
>NZ_JANAVN010000012.1:0-215255 GCF_024213565.1 Paenibacillus sp. Lou8.1 | reverse complement strand
CGACCGTTAAGCCCTCCAGCGCCGATGGTACTTGGACCGCAGGGTCCTGGGAGAGTAGGACGTCGCCAAGCAACAAGCAAGAGAGACCATGATCTTCTGAAGATCTTGGTCTCTTTTTTTGCGTTAAAAGACAGTGGAATTTTATTTAAAGTGAGTTTGTTATAAGTTCAACTGGATAAGTGGATATTAACTAATAAATAAGAAGACGGTTTTAAAATAATTTAGTACCAGGTATTAGTATCTGGTGTTATAATATGAATAAGGATTACAAAGGAGAGTGATCAGATTGTTGAATTCAAAAGCTAAGCTTACGGCCTTTGGCACTTATGTACCTGAACGGATTTTGACGAACGCTGACTTGGAGAAGCTTGTGGATACGAGCAACGAGTGGATTGTACAGAGAACGGGTATGCATGAAAGACGCATTGCGGCTGAAGATCAATATGTATCTGATTTATGTATACAAGCTATTACTCGTATGATTAACCTGTATGACGTAAATATAAACGATGTTGAGATGATCATTGTAGCGACGAGCACACCTGATTACTATTTTCCAAGCACGGCTTCACGTATTCAGGCTCATTTTGATATTCCAAACACAGGGTCAATAGATGTTAGTGCAGCATGTGCAGGTTTTTCCTATGGACTTCATTTGGCAAATGGCCTTATTACGAGTGGTCTGCATCGTAAGGTGCTGGTAGTAGGAGCCGAAACGTTGTCCAAAATTACAGATTATACGGATCGGACGACGTGCATACTTTTTGGAGATGGTGCAGGAGTTGCACTTGTTGAATATGACGAGGATGAAGGAGCATTTTTAACTTCAGATATAGGTACCTATGGGCAAGGGGGAGCACATCTTTACCGTGTGGGATTATCTGATCATTTGGATGGAGAGAAGCTGCAAGACCATGGATTTATTGCTCAAAATGGACGAGAGGTTTATAAATGGGCTGTTCGCTCTGTCCCAACGGGAATCGAACGATTATTGGATAAGGCAAATATGAAGAAGGCGGGTCTTGATTGGTTTGTACCTCATAGCGCTAATTTGAGAATGATCGAGTCCATATGTGAAAGAAGTACAGTACCTTTGGAAAAAACGCTGACAAGCGTAGAATTGTATGGTAATACATCTGCGGCATCCATCCCGTTGGCTTTGCAGTGTGGTTTGGATGATGGGCGTTTACGGTATGGACAACATGTGTTGTTATATGGATTTGGGGGAGGCCTCACCTATGCGGGTCTGCTATTAAAATGGAGTGTGCCTGATTTGTAAGTTATTCTAACCCATGTAGAAGCAATAGCACTAGTATGTACGATCATGTTAATTAAGAGCCGTTGGCATTAGAATTTATCGTAAGTTGGCAGGATGGTATAATTAACACTATGAGAGAAAGGAGCGTAACATGAAGGTACTGGTATTGGCAGAAAAACCGTCCGTGGCCAGAGAGATTGCACGTGTGATGGGTAGCCGCGAGAAGCATAAAAGTTATATAGAAGGACCCCAGTACGTGGTGACGTGGGCACTGGGACATTTGGTCGGCTTAGCAGAGCCAGAGGATTACGATTCTAAGTATGCGACCTGGAATTTGGAGGACCTGCCTATTCTTCCGAAGAGTTCAAAGTTAAAGGTGCTGCGCGAAAGTAATCATCAGTTCAAAGCTGTGCAGCAGCTCATGAAGCGGCAGGACATTGGAGAGCTTATCGTGGCAACAGATGCTGCCCGCGAAGGAGAATTGTTGGCACGCTGGATCATCCAAATGGCAAACTGGAAAAAGCCCTTCCGGCGCTTATGGATCTCCTCGCAGACGGACAAGGCGATTAAGGCAGGTTTCGCAAAGCTATTGCCTGGTCAGCAGTTTGATCGTTTATATGAATCGGCTCGCTGTAGAGCTGAAGCAGACTGGATGATTGGTCTCAATGTAACTCGCGCGTTGACTTGTCGTTATAACGCCCAACTTTCGGCTGGAAGAGTGCAGACACCAACACTGGGGATGATTATGGAGCGTGAGAAGGAGATTACCGAATTCCGTTCTCAGGAATATGATACTCTGACGGCGGATTTTGGCGATTTTCAGGCAACTTGGCGGGCAGAAAGCGGGGATTCACGCATGTTTGACCGCACTCAAGCAGAGGCTTTGCGCCGTAGACTTGAGGGGGCCAAAGGCACAGTTGCCAGTGTTAAAAAGAGCGAAAAGAACGAGCCTCACCCGCTAGCGTATGATTTAACGGAACTGCAAAGAGATGCTAATCAGCGCTATGGCTTTTCGGCTAAACAGACGTCTAATCTGCTTCAGCGTCTGTATGAGCAGCATAAGCTGGTGACGTATCCACGTACAGACAGCCGTTATTTGACATCCGATATGGTGGATACACTTAAGGAAAGGCTCAGTAGTGTAGCAGTAGGTCCGTATGCTTCCTTGGCACGTCCGCTATTGCGTAACAACTTACCAATCACAAAGCGAATTGTGGATGACAGTAAAGTCACGGATCATCATGCGATTATTCCTACTGAGCAGACATTATTGCTTAATCAGTTGAGCCCTGAGGAACGGAAGCTGTATGATCTGATTGCACGACGTTTTATCAGTCTATTCTATCCACCTGCACGTTATGATGCTGTAGCCGTATCAATAACGGTGGAGCAGGAGACGTTTCAGGTAAAAGGCACAACGGTAAAAGATAGCGGATGGCGTGCTGTATATGACGCGAACCATTATGATATGGATGATGAAGAAGCAGAGGATCGGGAAAACAATGGACGAGGCGTTATTTTACCTGAGCTGCAAAAAGGAGATTCCGTCCGGTTACAGCGTTGCCTTGTACGAGCTGGGCGAACGATGCCGCCGAAGCGGTATACAGAAGCAGCCCTGCTCGCTCAGATGGAAAAGCATGGACTGGGTACTCCTGCTACCCGTGCAGATCTGATTGAGAAGCTTGTCAGCTCGGATACGATTGAGCGTCAGGGGAACGTGATGCATCCAACCGGGAAAGGTAAGCAATTGATTGAACTGGCGGCTCCACAGCTTCGAACGCCCGAATTGACGGCACGTTGGGAAGCGGAGCTGGAACGGATTGCTCGTGGTCAAGGACAACCGGAACCGTTTTTGAATTCTATTCGTGCTATGGCGAAAGAGCTGGTTTCCACTGTGAAAAATAGCAGTGCGGAGTACAAGCCCCATAATGTGACGAATAGTCATTGCCCAGATTGTGGTACAAAGCTATTGGAGAAGAAGGGCAAGAAAGGCAAGTTCCTTGTATGTCCAAGTGCGGATTGCGGTTACCGTCGTTCAGGGGAAAAACGTTTGTCCAATCGACGTTGCCCGCAGTGTCATAAGAAAATGGAAATGAAAGAGGGCAAAGCAGGATTGTATGTAAGATGCCTGCCCTGTGGCATTACCGAGACGTTGGATAAGGACAAGCAGCGGGTAAACAAACGGGAACAGCAAAAGCTAGTAAGACAATTTGAAAAGCAGGAATCTTTTGGCTCCAGTTTGGGTGATTTGCTTAAAGCAGCGATGGAACAAAAGCAGGGCAAATAGCAGGGCAAATAACGGATGACCAAAAGTGCTACAGTCACATAATCAGCAGGTATACGTCGGTATAAAAACGATCACTCCTTGGCATGGTAAGCCGAGGAGGTGAGTATTTATGCCCAAACATAAACCGCTTAAAATCAATAATCAGCAAAATAAATCAAGCATACTGGAGGAGGAAATTGCAGCTCACCCAGAGAAGCAAGCGAAATATCCTCCAAGCTTGAATGGGATTCCCAAACAGCAGTCTTGATGCTGCGTGGGAGGGACAACGAATTACTGTATAGAACCAAGACGATTGATCGTCAGATGAAGTAGTTACTATGCTAGACCTGTCTCGCAAAAAAAAGAAGCAGCAGTTACGGTGGTTAACCGTAATCGCTGCTTCTTTTTCATAATAGAATGTTGATTTATTTGATTTGAGATAACTACTTTTAGTATTCATTAAAAAAAGATTGAATTTGGTTAACATCGTGTGTTTGGGTCAAAGCAAGCATGAGCAAAATCCGTGCTTTTTGCGGATTAAGCGAATCGGTCGATACAAAGTTCGATGCCGCGTCTTTTGTTGACGGGGACACCACTCCACTTCCCACGCGGCTGGAGCGGGCAATGATCACTCCTTTTTTACCAGCGGCCTCTGCGCCTTCTGAGGAGGTCTTGGACAAGGAGCCATTACCGGAACCAGCTACGACAATACCCTTGGCACCAGCTGCTACGGCTGCATCATACAGATAGCGACCATTGTTTTGATATTCGTATAAAATATCTACTTGTGGCAGTTGAGTCAGGTTAGAGATGTCGAATACAGAAGAAGTCGTATGCTTGTGTGTGGATTTGTTGTAGTAGTACACTTGATCGCCCACAACAGCTCCAAGGTATCCCTGCTCCACAGACTTGAACGTATCGACTGCTGTTGTGTTCGTTTTGGTGATGTATCTTGCTGCACCGATACGGTCGTTCAACAGGACGAGTACACCCTGACCTTTAGAGGCCGAAGCCCCAGCGACTTTCACTGCATTATAAAGGTTGAAGGGACCATCGGCACTGATGGCAGTAGCTGGACGCATAGAGCCAACGACAACTACTGGCTTATCGCTTTTGATAACAAGATTGAGGAAATAAGCTGTTTCTTCTAATGTATCTGTACCATGTGTAATGACAATGCCATCTACATCGTCTCTGACAAGCAGTTCATTGGTGCGTTTGGCAAGTTTTAAGAGGATCTCATTATTAACGTCGGGGCTACCTACATTAACAACTTGCTCACCACTGACATTTGCAATACTTTTCATCTCAGGAACGGCATTGATCAGAGTTTCCACACCCAACGCGCCTGCTTTGTAGCCGGTTGTATCCGTATTGACGGAAGATGATCCTGCGATGGTCCCTCCTGTGGCAAGTATTTTAATATTGGGTAAATGATTGGTTTGAGGATTTTCGGATTTGTCCGACGTTGTAGTGGTAGAAGCAGGTGCAGTTGTGCTGGTTGTAGCTGCTGCCGCAGCCGCAGCGTTGGCGGTAAATCCACCACTCCATAAGGTACTACCGAGAATAAAGCTAGCCAACAGGGGAATCATCGTCATTTTTTTCATGTTAGTCATATAAAGCTCCTCTCCAATCTTAAACCTCAAATATAAATGATAGATTAACTGACAAATATTTTGTCGAATTACGTTAATATCACGAATTATAGGGTGTAAAATTACTTT
Source organism: Paenibacillus sp. Lou8.1 (assembly GCF_024213565.1). Classification (NCBI taxonomy): domain Bacteria; kingdom Bacillati; phylum Bacillota; class Bacilli; order Caryophanales; family Paenibacillaceae; genus Paenibacillus; species Paenibacillus sp. Lou8.1. The sequence goes on along the minus strand of NZ_JANAVN010000012.1, from coordinate 210,007 downwards.
TAGTCAACACTTATGTTAGGAAATATGACTTTAGAACTTATTTATTATAAATGTAATCGATTTCAAAAAAGACATTTGCAAAACAAAACAACAAGCAGATATCTCATAAGGAGTCTGCTTGCTGTTATTGTGGAAGCTAAACAATAGAGTTTACCCCGTAATCAATTCGCATAAAAGGCTGCAGGGTTAAGTTGATACTTTAGGTTAATAACGCGGCTATACAGCTTAATGCAGATTCGTTGATCAAGGATTGTTGGAATGCTGTTTTGTCGGCAAGCTGGCGCTGGGAGTTCCTTTTCCTCGTTTACGGTTGCGTTCTGCCTTTTTTGCATTTTCTCGCAGCTTTTCAACGTATTCATGGGTGCTTTCCATCGCAGTTCCTCCTTTAAGACGAAATAGATGCACTCGGGGATCGCCCTTATGCCACCTTACTATTTCCGCAAAAGCGCTATCCAAGTCAGAAGAGGCGTTGTTTCTGTAAAAGGGGTGGGGTTATAATGAGGGGGAGAGCGCTATATAAGGCCTAATACCTGAACTTGGTACGGTGTGCAAAAGGAGGAGAGACATTGCAGACAGGCTTGTTGGTATGGCTGCTGTTTATCAATGCAGTAGGCTATCTGGTAATGTCGGAGGATAAAAAGAGAGCACGTAAACATCGTGATCGTGTACCTGAACGGACGTTGTTTTTCCTGGCCCTGATCGGGGGAGCATTAGGCGTTCTAATTGCCATGTACCGTAAACGCCATAAAACACGGCATATGAGCTTCAGACTAGGTATTCCTGCGTTGCTATTCATGAACGCATTGCTGTATGGGTATTTTTTACGGTAAAGGGGAGGAGTTTAGGTTCTCATAGGGAAGTTTAATGATGAGTGAGAAGACTATTCCAGCCATCCGGTGACATGGAATGAACAACCACAGGAATACATATTTCAGGCTTTGAATCAATAAACTGAATGAGGAAGAGGTGCAAATTATGATATTTTCAAAAGTATTGCTTGCTTATGACGGTTCGGATGCATCCAACAAGGCTTTGTTAAAGGCGGCTGAATTGGTCAAGGCATCACCGTCCTCGAAGCTTGAGGTGGTAACGGCATTCGATTTTCCTCGGATCTTTATGGGCGAAGGTTTGGCTCCAATTCCGGCTTCAATAAATAAAGAATATTACGATTTGGCCGAACAAACTACGGATGAAGTTAAAAAACGACTTGCTGAGCAGGGTGTAGATGCCAAGGTGGAACTGATTCAAGGTTCTCCAGCCGAAGTCATTTTGGATTATGCCAATGAGAATGGCTTCGATGCGATCGTGATCGGTAGCCGAGGTTTAGGTGGTATCCGTGAATTTGTATTGGGTAGCGTAAGTCACAATGTGGTGCAGCATGCGCGTATTCCTGTGCTGGTCGTAAAATAACTGAATAAAAAAGTAAAAGTCGGTTTACTGCCTGTATAGGGAGTGCCGACTTTTATTTTTTTTCAGAGGGATGCGTTGCGGTCGCTGTTATCAGGGGAGGGGAGCGATAGCTAAATATAATACAATAGTCCTGACCTGTGGGTATATAAGGGTACTGATTTCACTAAACACGAACATTCTATTGTATGATTATTCTAATGTTCGTTTTCAAGTTGACATAAGGTGTAGGGAATTGTTAAACTAGGAAGTGTATTGTCGATAAAAAATGAACTTAAGGTACAATTTAATAAGGTACACATGTTTGAGCCGAAACAAACCACGATCATACTTGTAAAGAATATCGATTGGGATGGAATAGGCACAATGCTAACTCGTATAATGCCGGGGATATGGCCCGGAAGTTTCTACCTGGAAACCTTAAATTTCCGGACTACGGGAGACATACGGCTGAAGCCGCATTGGATGCGGTGGAAGAGGCTTGCTTTTGGCATGCCTTTAAGAAGCTCTGTCGTTTGTTTTTTCGTAGTCCGGTGTCTTGAAAATAACGTTATTTTCGAGTGCCGGATTTTTGGCGCTTATTGATAAACAGGGAGTGAAGGACATGTCAGTGCAGGTCGCTGTCATTATGGGCAGCACATCAGACTGGGACACCATGCAGCATGCATGTGCTGTGCTGGACGAGCTTGAAATCGGATATGAGAAAAAAGTAGTTTCAGCCCATCGTACACCGGATTTAATGTTTCGTTTTGCAGAAGAGGCCGCTGGGCGTGGACTAAAGGTCATTATTGCTGGAGCGGGTGGGGCTGCGCATCTGCCAGGAATGGTGGCTGCGAAGACAGCATTGCCGGTCATTGGTGTGCCTGTTCAGTCGAAGGCTCTGAACGGTCTGGACTCCCTGCTCTCCATTGTGCAGATGCCGGGTGGTATTCCGGTTGCCACTGTGGCAATTGGTAAGGCAGGCGCTACAAATGCAGGGCTGCTGGCAGCACAAATATTAGGCGCTTTTGACGAAAAGATAAGCCAGCGGGTTTTGGCGAGACGCGACCGTATTCGTGATGAGGTGCTGGAAGGCAGTGACTCGCTATGAATGGGGCATGTGAATCCGCAGGCCGTATCCGACCTCCTGGTACAACGATTGGACTTTTAGGAGGCGGGCAATTAGGAAGAATGCTTGTACTGGCTGGAACCAATCTAGGATATCGCTTTGTGACACTGGACCCTGCACCGGATAGCCCTTGTGGACAGGTGTCAGAACAAATCCGCGCTGCCTATGATGATGAGCATGCGGCCAGAGAGCTGGCTGAGCGGTGCGATGTGATCACGTATGAGTTTGAAAATGTGGACGCAGGTGTGGCTGCACTTTTGGAACAGGAATCCAGCGTGCCGCAAGGCAGCAGTCTTTTGTACACAACACAGCACCGTCTGAGAGAAAAGCGTTCTATTGAAGCTGCTGGTGTCCCTGTCGCTCCGTATCGTGAAATCAGCAGTCTTGCGGATATGGTGCAAGCGGTAGCTGAACTGGGTGTACCGTGTGTGCTTAAGACAGCAGTCGGTGGTTATGATGGCAAGGGACAAGTGGTCATTCGCCAACCGGAGCAAGCCACGGCTGCCTACGAACAACTGGCAGGAGGCGGTGCGGAACTGGTATTGGAACAGTTCATCCGTTTTCGCTGCGAAATCTCGGTGATTGTAGCTCGCAGTACGAACGGTGAAGCCAAAGCCTTTCCACCTGCCGAAAACATTCACGTGAACAATATTTTGCATACGTCGATTGTGCCTGCACGTGTGCCAGAACCTGTCCAGGAGGAAGCACGCAAGTTGGCGCTGGCTGTGGCAGAGTCGCTGGGTGCGGTGGGACTGCTCGCTGTAGAGATGTTTGTCACCGAAGACGGACAATTGTACGTTAATGAGTTAGCACCACGACCGCATAACTCCGGTCATTACACGATGGAGGGGTGCGCGACGTCGCAATTCGAGCAGCACATACGTGCGATTTGCGGTTTACCCTTGGGCAGCACGAAGCTGCTGACTTCCGTCGTGATGGTCAATGTGCTAGGTGAGCATTTGGAGGATGTGGTTCGGCGGTTTGCGCAAGCGGATGTTGAAGCTGAAAGATTGGATGTTGTACCCAAGCTGCATTTGTATGGAAAAAGTGAAGCCAAGCCAGGCCGAAAGATGGGACATATTAATCTATTGTGCCAGGATGCGGAACAAGCGCTGGAATGGATTGAACAAACCAATATTTGGGGGAATAAATAGTCATGATCGAACGCTATAGCAGACCGGAAATGAGAGCGATTTGGACGGAAGAAAATAAATTTAAAGCATGGCTGGAAGTAGAACTGTGTGCCTGTGAAGCTTGGGCGGAATTAGGGGTTATTCCAAAAGAGGATACCGTGGCTCTGCGTAAGAATGCAAGTTTTGATATTGAACGGATCTATGAAATTGAGCAGGAGACAAGACATGATGTCATTGCATTTACCCGCACGGTATCCGAAAGTCTTGGAGACGAGCGCAAATGGGTACATTACGGTCTGACCTCCACAGATGTAGTTGATACGGCACTGGGCTACCTGTTAAAGCAGGCGAATGAAATCCTGGAGCGCGATATCTTGAATTTTATTGAAATTTTGAAGGAAAAGGCATTGGCTTACAAGCACACACCGATGATGGGACGTACACACGGAGTACATGCTGAGCCAACTACGTTTGGACTGAAGATGGGATTGTGGTACGAGGAAATGAAGCGCAATCTGGAACGCTTTCGTTTTGCGGCTGACCAAGTACAATACGGTAAAATGTCCGGTGCAGTTGGGACATATGCCAACATTGACCCGGCTGTAGAAGAATTTGTATGCCGCAAGCTGGGCACCAAGCCTGCACCCATTTCTACACAGACGCTTCAGCGCGACCGTCATGCCGAATACATGGCAACATTAGCGTTGATCGCCACATCGTTGGACAAATTTGCTACAGAAGTCCGTGCTCTGCAAAAGAGTGAGTTCCGTGAGGTGGAAGAAGCTTTTGCCAAAGGTCAAAAAGGTTCTTCCGCGATGCCGCATAAACGCAATCCGATCGGCAGTGAAAACATCTCCGGTCTGGCGCGTGTGATTCGTGGGCATATGGTATCTGCGTATGAGAACGTAACCCTGTGGCATGAACGCGACATCTCGCATTCTTCTGTGGAACGTATTATCCTGCCGGATGCAACCATGCTGTTGAACTACATGCTGAACCGTTTTGGCAATATCGTGAAAAATCTGACGGTCTTCCCTGAAAATATGAAGCGCAATATGGCACGTACGTATGGTGTACCATTCTCCGGCCGTATTATGACGAAGCTGATCGACAAAGGCTTTAGTCGTGAAAAAGCCTACGATACCGTGCAGCCGCGTGCTATGCAGGCGTGGGAAGAGCAACGCCAGTTCCGCGAAATCGTCGAGGCGACCCCGGAAATTACTGCCGTGCTCAGCGCAGACGAAATCGAGGATGCGTTCAACCCAGCCTGGCATCTGAAGAACGTGGATACGATCTTCAAAAAGCTGGGATTAGGGGAGTAGGAGGGAAGGTTGCTGCGTGGTGAGGCCGCTGCGCGAACGGATCATTCTTCCGATTGCTGTTGCCCCTGGATTCCTATGATTGTATAAGACCAGATATTGGTTGGAATCCAGAGGCAAAGGCAAGCGCTGACGCTTCTCCAGAACGATTCCGTCCGCTCCGCTGCACCCAGCATCAACCCTCATGTGGGAGCAGAACTATGGGAAGGTGCGGCACATAAGATGCCGCACCTCCCCAAAGGCGATGGAAAAGCGTGTTCCACTGCTTTCTATCACAGGCCACGTTCTCGGGAGGGCTGCCGAATTTGCGCAGCAAACAGCCCGCTGCCCTCCCGAGAACGCGCAGGCTCAAGAAGCGAAGCCTTGAGCCACCGTATCCGTGCGCAGCGTAGCACATGTGCACAACAGGGCGAAGCCAGAATGCTCGCTGCACGGCATGCCGTGCTACGGCCACGGGCCGAATGGTATTGCGGCGACATGCACGTAAAAACGTTTTTTTGTACCAACGTAAAAGCGTTGCTGGATGAGAGTTTGTACCAACAAGCCTTTATCCAGCAAAACGCGCTCACATCACTCTAGCCACATAATAAACGCCCCCATCCCGCTCACCAGCCAACCCTTGCGGGAGTCCCGAGGGCAGCAGCCCTGGGGGTCCTCCCCGAGGGGAGGATTTAGGAGGGGGAATACTCTTTTGAAAGAGGTGTAATGAAATGTCATTGTCTACTGCCGAAGGTCTGATCCATGCGCCGCTCTTGTATAAAGGCAAGGTGCGTGAACTGTATGATCTCGGAGAGCATTTTCTGATTGTGGTGACAGACCGAATTTCGGCTTTTGATTATGTGTTAGAGCCACCCGTGCCCGAAAAGGGGAATGTGCTGAATAAGCTCAGCGCTTTCTGGTTTGAGCAGACGAAAGACTTGTTGGAAAACCATGTCGTGCACACTGATGTGAACAAGCTCGGGCATGTGATCGACGAACAGAATAAAGAGTTGCTGAAGGACCGGATCATGGTCACGCTGAAGGCTGAACGCATCGACATTGAGTGTGTGGTGCGCGGATATATTACCGGAGGCGGCTGGCGTCAGTATGAGCAGAACGGTGAGGTGAACGGCATTCCATTGCCAGAGGGGCTGCGTAAAAACGAGCGTTTTCCCAAGCCATTATTTACACCAGCTGCAAAAAATGATGTTGGACACGACGAGGACATTTCCCTTCACCAAATGAAAGAACTGGTCGGGGTTGAACTAACAGGTGAGCTTGAGGAAAAGAGCTTGGCGTTGTACGAATTTGCACGTGCTTTCTGCGAGAAGCGGGGGATTATTTTAGCCGATTGCAAGTTTGAGTTTGGTCTTGTTAACGGTAAGGTGATTTTGATTGACGAAATTTTCACTCCAGATTCATCCCGTTTTTGGGCGCAGGAAAAGTATGAGCTGGATGTTGAGATTGACAGCATGGACAAGGAGCCGGTACGAAGCTATTTGGCATCATCCGGTTGGGACAAGAATAGCAAGCCCGATCCATTGCCTGCTGAGGTCGTAGAAGAAACAACTGCAAGATATACGGATATTTGGCGGCGTCTGACGGCACAGTAAATAGTAATCATAATTCAACCAATAGGATTCACTCATTCGGAGGAGGAACTGAAGGAACATGATGAAAGCAACAGTCTATGTCACGATTAAGCAAAGCGTTTTGGACCCGCAGGGGGTTGCCGTGCAAGGCGCACTACATTCTATGGGTTTCGGAGAAGTGGACAGCGTCAGAATTGGTAAGTATATGGAATTGAATCTGGATACAACAGACCGCGAGAGTGCTGAAAAGCGCATCATTGAGATGTGCGAAAAGCTGTTGGCCAACACGGTCATTGAAGACTACCGCTACGAACTGGAGGGCTGATTCCATGAAATTTGCAGTTCTGGTTTTTCCGGGCTCCAACTGTGATATTGACTGCTATAAGGCGGTAGAGGACACGGTCGGTGAACCTGTCGATTATGTTTGGCATACTGCGACGGATCTGTCGCCTTATGATTGTATTCTTGTTCCAGGAGGCTTCTCCTACGGGGATTACCTGCGTTGCGGTGCGATTTCCCGGTTTGCTCCGGTGATGAAGGAAGTTGCCAAAGCGGCTGCCGAGGGCAAATATATTTTAGGGATTTGCAACGGATTTCAAATTCTGACCGAAGCAGGGTTGTTGCCAGGGGCTTTACGCCGTAATCTGTCGATGAAATTCCTATGCCGGGATACGGTGTTGCAGGTTGCGAATAACCAAACACCTTTTACAAGAGATTATGCTGCTGGTGAAGAGATCATTATTCCGATCGCCCACGGTGAAGGCAACTATTACTGTGATGATGAGACGCTGGCTCGTTTGCAGGCGAACAATCAGATTGTATTTAAGTATAAAGATAATCCTAATGGTTCCATGACGGATATTGCAGGGATTTGTAATGAGCAAGGTAATGTGCTGGGCATGATGCCCCACCCGGAACGCGCGGTGGATGCATTGCTCGGGACGGATGATGGCAAACGTATGTTTACATCTATTTTGAACGCTTGGAGGGATCGACATGGCGCAGCAAGTGTCCGCTAAGGAACCGACGGCAGAGCAGGTTGCCGAACATAAACTGTATCAGCAGATGGGTGTATCGGACAGTGAATATGCGTTGATCTGTGAATTCATGGGACGTCAGCCCAATTATACGGAGATAGGCGTGTTCAGTGTCATGTGGTCAGAGCATTGTGCTTACAAAAACTCCAAGCCGTTGCTACGTCGTTTTCCAACGAGCGGTCCGCGAGTTCTGATGGGACCCGGCGAAGGCGCAGGCATTGTAGATATTGGTGACAACCAAGCGGTTGTATTTAAAATCGAAAGCCATAACCATCCGTCGGCTGTGGAGCCTTTTCAAGGGGCAGCGACTGGGGTAGGCGGTATCATCCGTGATATTTTCTCCATGGGTGCAAGACCAGTTGCGGTGTTGAACTCTCTGCGTTTTGGCAAGCTGGAGAGCGACCGTGTGAAATATTTGTTCGAGCATGTGGTATCTGGTATTGCGGGATACGGGAACTGTATCGGTATTCCGACTGTAGGTGGCGAGGTTGTATTTGATGAAAGCTACGAAGGCAATCCGCTCGTTAATGCAATGTGTGTCGGACTGATTGACCATGATAAAATCCAGCGTGGTGTTGCTAAAGGGGTCGGTAACCCGGTGTTCTACGTGGGGCCGCCGACAGGTCGTGATGGGATTCATGGAGCGACATTCGCATCGGTTGAGCTGACAGAAGAATCTGAAGCGAACCGGACTGCGGTTCAAGTAGGCGATCCTTTTATGGAGAAGCTGGTTATGGAATCATGTCTGGAATTGATCGACAGCGGTATTGTGCTGGGTATTCAGGATATGGGTGCCGCGGGACTTACCTGCTCCAGCGCGGAGATGGCGAGTAAGGCTGGCAACGGTCTGGAGCTGTATCTGGATCAGGTACCGCAGCGTGAAGAGGGCATGACACCTTATGAAATGATGCTGTCTGAATCACAGGAACGGATGCTGTTCGTAGTAGAGCCTAAGGATGAAGCACAGGCACTGGAAATTTTCGAGCGCTGGGGTGTTATTTGTGCAAAGGTCGGTAAAGTGACGGATGACGGTCGTTTGCGTTTGTTCCATCACAATGAAGTGGTCGGAGATATGCCAGTGACGGCGCTGGTTGACGAGTGTCCGATTTATGACAAGCCTTCCGAAGTCCCTGCTTATTATGAGCAAAATGCTGCTATTGACACACTTCGTTATGCAGAAGTGACGGATTTGAACGGTGCGTTGAAAAAGGTACTGTCATCACCAAGTGTAGCCAGTAAGAAATGGGTATACGAGCAGTATGACTACATGGTACGCACGAGTACAGCCGTTCGTCCGGGATCGGATGCAGCTGTTGTGACTGTACACGGAACTCGTAAGGGACTCGCCATGACGACAGATTGTAACGGACGTTATGTATACCTTGATCCAGAGGTAGGCGGACGGATTGCAGTTAGCGAAGCAGCGCGTAACATTGTATGCTCCGGCGGCGAGCCGTTGGCAATTACGGATAACCTGAACTTCGGTAACCCTGAAAAGCCAGATATTTTCTGGCAAATGGAAAAAGCCGTGGACGGTATGGCAGAAGCTTGCCGTATACTGGATACACCTGTCATCGGGGGCAATGTCAGCTTGTACAATGAAAATGCTAAAGGCTCCATCTATCCGACGCCTGTTGTCGGTATGGTAGGTTTGGTACATGATACAGATCATATTACGACACAAGGCTTCAAAGCCGAAGGCGATGTGATTTTTCTGGTGGGGGAAACGAAGGCTGAGCTAGGAGGCAGTGAGTTCCAAGCTGTCGTACACGGTGTATCCGAGGGACGCCCGCCTGAGCTGGATTTGAACGTAGAGAAAAAACTGCTGACTGCGGTACTGGGAGCGATTCAGGGCGGATTGGTACAATCTGCGCATGATTTGGCAGAGGGCGGATTGGCTGTAGCGCTTGCGGAATCTGGGATTAGCAGCGGATTGGGAGCACAGGTCAACGTAGAAACGACTTTGCGTCCTGACCATGCTTTGTTTAGCGAAAGCCAATCCCGTATTTTGTTATCTGCATCGCCGGATAAAGCGTCAGCTCTGGAAGCACATCTGCGTAGTTTGGAAGTGCCAGTTACTGTATTAGGAAAAGTTGAAGGATCACAATTGACAGTTGAGGTGAACGGACAACCCGCTTTGAATGAGGCAGTCGCCAGTTTGAAGCAAATCTGGGAGGATGTCATTCCATGTCTGATGAAATAACAGCACGGACGTTGTGGACTGGAGATTATTATAATGAAGGCTCTGGTAAAGAGGGGCTGTTTGATAAATTAAAAGAGGAATGCGGTGTGTTTGGAGTGTATAGGCACTCCGATGCCGCTTCCCTAGCATATTACGGATTGCATGCACTCCAGCATCGCGGGGAGGAAAGTGCAGGCATCTGTGTGAGCAGTGGCGACGAGTTCCATTATCATCGTGGAATGGGGCTTGTAAAAGAAGTATTCAATAAAGATTTGATGGCTTCGCTGACAGGCGATATTGCCATAGGACATGTGCGCTACTCGACAAGTGGAGACAGTAAGCTAACGAATGCACAGCCTTTGGTGTTCAAGTATCGTGATGGCGATCTAGCGGTAGCTACGAACGGGAATATTGTGAATGCTTTGCAAATCCGGCATGAGCTGGAGCAGGGCGGGTCTATTTTTCAAACGACCAGCGATACAGAAGTAGTGGCGCATTTGATCGCACGATCATCCAAGGATTTAGTGGAGGCCGCGAAAGATGCATTGAAGCGTATTGTCGGCGGATTTGCCTTTCTGATTATGACCAACGATAAATTGCTGGTCGCCTCTGATCCCAATGGCTTGCGTCCGTTGACGATGGGCAGATTAGGTGATGCATATTTGTTTGCTTCTGAAACCTGTGCTTTGGAAACGATTGGGGCAGAGCTGTTGCGCGATATCGAGCCGGGTGAACTGTTGGTGTTGGACAAAAATGGTCTGCACGAAGACCGTTACAGTGAAGGCAAGCATCGTAAAGCACTGTGCGCGATGGAATATATTTATTTTGCCCGTCCTGACAGTGATTTGAATGGTTCCAATCTTCATGCTGCGCGCAAGAGAATGGGTAGCCAGATGGCGCTGGAAGCTTTTGTCGATGCGGATCTGGTGACAGGAGTGCCGGATTCCAGTATTTCGGCTGCGATTGGTTATGCTGAACAGACAGGTATTCCTTATGAGCTGGGTATGATTAAAAATAAATACACTGGACGTACCTTCATTCAGCCGAGTCAGGAGCTACGCGAGCAGGGTGTGAAAATGAAGCTGAGCGCTGTACGACGTGTTGTTGAAGGTAAACGAGTCATTATGATCGACGATTCTATTGTCCGGGGCACTACATCCCGCCGAATCGTGAATATGTTGCGGGATGCAGGGGCACTGGAGGTACATGTACGTATTACCTCACCGCCTTTCAAAAACCCGTGCTTCTATGGCATCGACACACCGGATCGCCGAGAACTGATCGCTTCGTCCAAAACCGTCGAGGAAATTCGTGAGGAAATTAACGCCGATTCGCTTTACTTTATGAGCGCCGAAGGTTTGATTGCCGCTGTAGGTGGATATAACGAACAGGATTACAAAGGCGGCTTGTGCCTAGCCTGTTTCGATAATGATTACCCGACTCAGGTAGATTTCAAAGGTGAAGAAAAGTTAGGATGTAGTTGTTGAGAAAAGGGAACAAAAGAGGCACAGTGGTGCATGGCAGGAATGGGGATGGTGGTTCTGAGGGGGCACTCCGCGTGTGGAAGGTTCTTCCGATCGCTGTTGCCGCTGGATTCCTGGATTGGAATAACCCCTTAGAGGGTTGGAATCCAGCGGCAAAGGCGAACGCTTCGCTTCTCCAGAATCCTTCCACCCGCTCCGTTCCTCAGATGTGCAGCATTTTGCAGCAGTGCCTGTACCTCTTTGGTTCCCACCGGGAAGAGGATAGGTAAGGTCGTTAAAAACTCATGGCATAACTATTTCATGCCATGAGTTTTTAACGGAGCGGTGACTCATAAAAAGTCACCCTGCTCTTATAAGGTTGAGCCAGCGAAGCTCAACAGCAGGCAAGGCGAAGCTGCCTGCCTCAAAGGGCAAAGAAGCGAGCCGCTCGTAGGCGCCGTTCACTTCTTGCCCGGCACGTCCCCGCCTTTGCGAAGCAAACAGCCCGGGACGTGCCCGCCGCCGTGAAGGCGGCCACGCACCAAAGCGTGTCTTTGTGAATTGCGGGAATGACCCGCAATTCACAAAGGACAACACGCGACTCACAGCACGAACCAACCACCAAGCAGCACCCAACCTACACATCTGACCGATTCTTGAGGGGTCCAGGGGGAGCAGCCCCATGGAATCCTCCCTACTAGGGAGGACTTAGGAGGGTCAATCATTTGAAGGAGTGTTCATGAATGTCCGAAGCATACAAAAACGCAGGGGTAGATATCGCTGCCGGTAATGAAGCAGTAGAACGGATGAAAAAGCACGTTAAACGTACCTTCCGTCCCGAAGTGCTGACGGACTTGGGCGGATTCGGTGCATTGTTCGGCCTGAATAAGGATAAGTACGAGGAGCCTGTACTCGTTTCCGGTACCGATGGTGTCGGCACGAAGCTAAAGCTTGCTTTCGCAATGGATCGTCATGACACCATTGGTATTGACGCGGTTGCGATGTGTGTAAACGACATTGTCGTCGGGGGAGCGGAGCCACTCTTTTTTCTGGATTACCTCGCTTGTGACAAGGTTGTGCCCGAGAAAATTGAAGCTATAGTCGCTGGAATCGCAGAGGGATGCCATCAATCGGGCTGTGCGCTGGTCGGCGGTGAAACCGCAGAAATGCCAGGCATGTACAGCGAGGGTGAATATGATATTGCCGGATTCACTGTCGGCATTGTAGATAAAAGCAAAATCATCAACGGCAGCTCCATTGCTCCCGGAGACACAGTGATCGGTCTGGCCTCCAGTGGAGTTCACAGTAACGGCTTCTCACTGGTGCGCAAGCTATTATTGGAACAGCAGGGCTATGATTTGCATGAAGAAATCGAAGGCTTGAACGGCAAACTGGGCGATGTACTGCTGGAGCCGACGAAAATTTACGTGAAATCCGTTTTGGCATTACTGGACAAGGTAAAAGTAAAAGGTATGGCGCATATCACAGGTGGCGGTTTTATTGAAAATATCCCTAGAGTGTTACCGGATCACGTCAATGTGGATATAGAATACGGCACTTGGCCGATTTTGCCAATCTTCCAGCTCATGCAGGAAAAAGGCGCAATCTCCAACAAAGACATGTTCACAACCTTTAATATGGGAATTGGGATGGTAATCGTTGTAGGCGAAGAGCATGCACAGACTGCACTGGAAGTTCTGAAGGAACAGGGCGAAGCCGCATATGTGATCGGAAAAGTAACGGAAGGCAGTTCTATCGTGACCTTTACGGGAGCAGAGGTGTAATGAACGAGTACCGGATTGCTGTTTTTGCATCAGGCGAAGGGACGAATTTTCAGTCATTGGTGGATGCGGCTGCGCGAGGAGAACTGGGCGGCGCCTCGGTAGAATTGCTTATCTGTGACAAGCCTGCGGCTCCTGCCGTAGCTAGAGCCCAGAAAGCTGGAATTGCGTGCCATACTTTTCGACCCAAGGAATATCCTTCTCGAGAAGACTATGAGCGTGAATTGGTGGCTTTACTGGAGCAGAAATCGATTGATCTCATCGTGTTAGCTGGCTACATGCGTTTGCTATCCAGCGTCATGGTCGATGCCTACGCAGGAAAAATTATTAATATTCATCCGTCACTACTTCCGGCATTTCCAGGGAAAGATGCTGTTGGACAGGCATTGACCTATGGGGTCAAGGTAAGTGGCGTCACCGTTCATTTTGTGGACGGGGGCATGGACACGGGAGCCATTATTGCCCAGCGTGTCGTGGAAGTTGACGACCATGATACAGCGGAATCCTTATCCGCAGCCATTCAATCCGTGGAACGTCAGCTATATCCAGAGGTAGTTGGCAAATTGGCCCAAGGTAAAATTCAATTAAATGGTCGCAAAGTGATTTCACTTCTCTAAGAATGATTGTAATTTGTCATATCATTGTCATATCAAGGATGCTGTACAGGCATTTTCCGATATTTCTCGGGAAATAAAATGATAAAAGAGAATTTTGCAAAATTCTGAAAGAGCTAAAGGAGGAGACAGGGTGAGTATTAAAAGAGCGCTCGTCAGCGTATCGGATAAGCGGGGGATCGTGGAATTTTGCCGCGAGTTGTCCAAATTGGGTGTGGAGATCGTTTCGACAGGGGGAACGAGCAGCTTGTTGTCGAAGGAGGGCATTCCCGTCATCGGTATTTCAGAGGTAACGGGTTTTCCTGAAATTATGGATGGACGTGTTAAAACACTCCACCCTGCGGTACACAGCGGCTTGCTGGCTGTTCGGGATAATGAAGAGCATCAGCGTCAGATGAAAGAACTTGGATTGGGTTATATTGATCTGGTCGTTGTGAATCTGTATCCTTTTGCGGAAACGATCGCCAAACCCGGTGTAACTTATGAGGACGCGATTGAAAATATCGACATCGGCGGTCCAACGATGCTTCGTTCTGCGGCAAAAAATCATGCTTTTGTCAGTGTGGTAGTCGATGCTGATGACTATAGCACAGTGTTGGAGGAGATCCGTAAGGATGGCGATACGGAACTGAATACCCGTAAGCGTTTGGCCGCAAAAGTTTTCCGTCATACGGCGTCATACGACGCTTTGATATCCGATTATTTGTCGAATGTGACAGGCGAGCCGTTGCCTGAGCGTTACACTGTAACCTATGAAAAAATTCAGGATTTGCGTTATGGCGAAAATCCACATCAGCAGGCGGCATTTTACCGTGAGCCATTGGCGGCAAAGGGTACGCTGACAACAGCGAAACAACTTCACGGCAAAGAGCTGTCTTACAATAACATCAATGATGCTAATGCCGCTTTGCAAATCGTCAAAGAATTCAGCGAACCTACCGTAGTAGCAGTTAAGCATATGAATCCTTGCGGTGTGGGAATTGGCGGAAGTATTTATGAAGCGTACAGCAAGGCGTATGCAGCTGATCCAACCTCGATTTTCGGTGGCATCGTAGCGGCTAATCGGATTATTGATGGTGATACAGCGAATAAACTGAGTGAGATCTTTTTGGAAATTGTACTGGCACCGGGCTTTACGAAAGAAGCATTGGAGATTTTAACGAAAAAGAAAAATATTCGCTTGCTTGATCTGGGTGAGCTTTCCCGGTCTGAACAGGCAGAGAGCCGTTTCGTCGTGACTTCCATTGAAGGGGGTATGGTAGTTCAGCAAAATGACATTCACGCTGTAGACTCGGATGCACTTACAGTTGTAACAGAGCGGGCACCATCCGAGGAAGAACTGAAACAGCTTTTGTTTAGCTGGAAAGTGGTTAAGCATGTGAAATCCAACGCCATCGTACTGGCGGCAGATAATATGACCATTGGCGTAGGCGCAGGACAAATGAACCGTGTCGGTGCGGCCAAGATTGCTATCGAGCAGGCCGGTGACAAAGCAAAAGGTGCCGTACTGGCATCCGATGCATTTTTCCCGATGGGCGATACGTTGGAGTTGGCAGCTAAAGCAGGCATCACAGCAGTTATTCAGCCGGGCGGCTCCATCAAAGACGAAGAGTCCATCAAGGTTGCTAACGAATACGGCATTGCCATGGTCTTTACAGGCGTACGTCATTTCAAGCACTAACTTGTATGAGTTGAGGATGCAGCAGCATTTTCACCTGAACAATCTTAATGGGAGCGGAGGAATCACCTGAATGGATATTTTGGTTGTCGGAGGGGGCGGCCGCGAACATGCAATTGTATGGGCGCTGAAGAAAAGCCCCAAGGCTGGGCAAATCTATTGCGCACCAGGCAATGCTGGTATCGGACAGTTAGCGGAGTGCGTGCCGATTCCGGTGAGTGACTTTGACGCGCTAACAGAGCTGGCGGAATCCAAAAAGGTAGGACTTGTCGTGGTTGGTCCCGATGATCCGCTGGCAGATGGTATTGTGGATGCTTTTGAAGCGAAAGGCATTCCAGTATTCGGACCGCGTAAAAATGCAGCGGAAATTGAAGGTAGCAAAATCTTCATGAAGGATTTGCTTCATAAATATCATATTCCGACAGCAACCTATCGCAAGTTTTATACTTATGAGGAAGCATATGCATACTTGAAGGAACAACCGATTCCGGTTGTCATTAAGGCAGACGGACTCGCGGCAGGTAAAGGGGTAACGGTCGCTTACTCGATGGAGGAAGCGGAAAAGGCTCTCTCCGACATTATGGTGACCAAGGTGTTTGGTGAAGCCGGGGCACAGGTCGTGATCGAGGAGTTTCTGGCTGGCCAGGAAATGTCGATTCTCTCCTTTGTCGACGGTGAAACGGTTCGTCCGATGGCCGCGGCCCAAGACCACAAGCCCATTTTTGATGGTGACAAAGGGCCGAATACAGGTGGCATGGGTACGTATTCTCCGTTGCCTCACATAGCCAATTCTATTATTGAGGAAGCTATTGAGACGATTATTAAGCCGACGGCCAAGGCCATGGTTGCTGAAGGGCGTCCATTCCGAGGTGTATTATTTGCCGGATTGATGATTTCGCCGGATGGCAAGCCAAAGACCATTGAGTTTAATGCACGTTTCGGTGATCCGGAAACTCAAGTGGTTCTGCCTCGTTTAAAATCCGATCTGCTCGATATTTTTCTTGCTGCTATAAATGGCACGCTGGATCAGGTGGAGATCGAGTGGAAGGATGAAGCGGCGGTATGTGTGGTGCTGGCATCTGGAGGTTATCCTGGAGCTTACGCTAAAGGTGTACCTATCCACGGATTGGAACAGGTAGACGAAGCTATCGTGTTCCATGCTGGAACGGGCATCAACGAACAGGGCGAGTGGGTAACGAACGGCGGACGTGTATTAGGTGTGGTCGGCTTGGGACGTGATATTGCCGGGGCACGGAACAAAGCTTACGAACAGGCGGATCGTATTACCTTTGAAGGTAAACAAAACCGTACGGACATTGCGTCAAAAGCATTGCTGTAGCAGCGATATAAAGGAAAAAGAGAACCCCTGTGGAGGTTCTCTTTTTGTTCAAAGGAAATAAAGTTGTAGACTGAGAAAATAAAGCGTTTTCTTAGTGCTTAGATTACAGCAACAAGGAATTCACCCAAAAAAGGTTGTTTTAGTTCATTCACATGATTAAACTAACGGTTAATAGTAGGTTCAAGTAATCGATGAGACGAAGAGGGGGAAACCGAAATGAAGACGATCAAGTGCATGATGGACCACCTGTACTGGGCGGACGGACGCATCTTGGACGCACTCGAGGAGAGTGAGACGAAGAACAAGGACCTTCTGAAGCTGGTTCGGCACGTCGCGGTCGCGGAACGAGTCTGGCTGTCCCGATTGCAGGGCAAGGGTAGCGCGCAATATTCGTTGTGGGAGGAAGCAGAAGACCTGACGACGATTCGGACGATGTTCGAAGAAAACGCCGAACAATACCGCGTCTATATCGAAGGGCTCGAGGAATCCGAGTTGGACGAGATGATCGACTATGCGAACCAGAGCGGGGTTCCGTTCCGAACGTCCGTCCGGGACATCCTGTCGCAGGTCCTCTTACATGGGCAATATCACCGGGGACAGATCAACCGGGCGCTTCGGATCGAATCGGCAGAGCCTGTCCAAATCGATTACATCACGTTCGCGAGGCTCAGAGCCTAATAATCACCATTACTCGGAATGGGATTGACATTGAACGACGGTATGATAGCTCAACAAATTGCTTTTACCATATAAGAACAATATGCTAATGTATATTAGCAGACGATGATATTTTATAAGTGATAAGAACCTACACTGCCTTATTTAGGATCAAAGAGAGCCCATACCCTTATAAATTGGAAAATTAATTTACCTTCCAAATACGGTTATGGGCTTATTTACTTTTCATAAGCACTACATTAGACTGCCGGTAATTGTTTAAGCTAACGGGCAGGGGAGTTACAATATGTAGAATTGTATGATAACCAACTCGATGGAAATATTATGTCATTCAAAAAGAGCATAACGATTCTTTACTGATCGTTCTCAATATGTTATATTAATTGAGGGAGGGAGATGGGAATGGCGAGAAGCAAGGAGTTTGAAGAGAAAGAAGTCTTGGATAAGGCGATGCGGCTCTTTTGGGAGCAGGGGTACGAGAAAACGTCCATGACCGAGTTGGTTGAGCATATGGGTATTCATCGAAGAAGCTTGTATGATACTTTTGGAGATAAGCATAGTCTGTTCCTGAAAGCGATGGATCGGTTTGACGACAAAATCATCGCCGCGCTTGCAGGAGGGGTTAAAGGATCAAAGACCGCATCGGAGGCATTACAGTTTATTTTTAGCTTCATGATCGACGGGGATGAGGACTCGCCAGCCGGATGCTTAATGGTGAATTCGGCCGTAGAATTGGCGGCGCGCGACGTCGAGGTGGACAACAAGGCCACGAAAGCATTCACGACAGCAGAGCAATTGCTCAAGGAGATTATTCTTTGGGGACAGCGTGAAGGTGAATTCACCTTCACATACAATGCTGAGGAATTGGCGGAATACCTGCATAATGTATGGATTGGGTTAAGGGTAATGGCAAGAACCTCGGCTTCCAGAGAAAAGCTTCACCGTATTACTCATATTTCGATGAAGCTCCTTGAAGAATAAGGGTAGTTGTGGTAGTCAGTTCAGATGTGAAGTGTTCCTTCTGCTAATCCATGCTCTTTGCGATCGAGTTATCTTACGCTTAATTTAGAATGAACATTCTAAAAACGCCGAAAGAAGCTCTAAAGCATAGTTTACAATGAAGTTTATCAGCGCAGTTAAAACAACAAACAACACAACACATAAAAACAACAGAGTAAGGCACTCAGTATTTTTTTTAACGATTTTGAGAATGAACGTTCTCGTTAGAAAACAAGTATCGAGTAAAACTCGCTTACCGTAATTACTACGTATCAAAACGCAGACCAAATAGCTTCAAGAAAACAATTTCATAAACAAAATACAATAAAAGGAGCACATGAAAATGAATATTTCTCAACAAGTTGTATTTGTCACTGGCGCGAACCGAGGTTTTGGTCGCCATCTTGCCCTTGAACTTCTATCCAGAGGGGCTAAGGTGTATGCCGGAGCAAGAAATCCGCAGTCCATTGACATTCCCGGTGCAATTCCTGTAAAGCTTGATATTACGAACCCTCAAGAGGTAGCGGCAGCTGCTATGGCCGCTCAAGATGTTACGCTTCTGATCAACAATGCAGGCTCGGCTACAGGAGCTACTTTGCTTGACGGTGATCTCGATCAAATACAGTTGGAATTTAATACGCACTTCTTTGGCACATTATCCATGATTCGCAATTTCGCACCTATTCTTATTAATAATGGTGGGGGATCCATACTGAATATCCTTTCCGCATTATCATGGTTCAGTAGTGGCGGGAGTGAAGGCGCTTATTCGGCTGCAAAGGCGGCTGCGTGGGCAATGACGAACGAGTTGCGCTTAAATCTGTATCCTCAAAATGTGAGAGTAGCTGGCTTGCATGTGGGCTTTATGGATACAGACATGACGTCAGGCGTTGAAGCTCCGAAGTCCAACCCTGCTGATATTGCAAAAATTGCAATTGATGGAATAGAGTCCGATAGCTTTGAAATTCTTGCTGATGAACCGAGCCGTCAACTCCAGCGTGCTCTCGCTGGCGGTGTAGCTGCTATTTACCCACAGCTTAAATGATGAGCAAAACTGTACTAATTACCGGAGTGTCGGGCGGAATTGGAAAAGAGCTGGCGGATCGTTTCGCCAAAGACGGATACGATTTGGTGCTGGTCGCACGCAGCGAGGACAAGCTCGTGGATCTCGCGAGGGAATATCGGAAAAAGTACCGTGTCCAAACGACATACATCGCCAAAGATGTTGCATTACCTGGCGTGGCAGAGGAAATCTACAGGGAGCTTAAAGAAAAAGGGATCACCGTCGACTTTCTTGTTAATAATGCGGGCTTCGGCTTGTACGGGGAATTCTTGGAGACACAGTTGGAGCAAGAGATGAATATGATCGACATTAATATCAAGGCTCTGACTGTAATGACTAAGGTGTTCTTACCGGATATGGTCAAAAGGCAGCAAGGGGGCGTGCTGAATGTGGCTTCGTTGGTGGCTTTTTTTCCTGGACCACTGATGGCAGTTTACTATGCGACAAAAGCGTACGTACTATCGTTCACTGAGGCTTTGGAGAATGAGCTGCGCGGCACAGGCGTGACTGTGTCCGCACTCTGTCCGGGAGCGACAGCGACTGGCTTTGTCGATCGTGCTGGGCTAGCCACCTCAAAGCTGTTTAGAAGCGGCGTCATGGAGGTTGGGCAGGTGGCTGACATAGGATATCGCGAATTCTTGCGGGGCAAGACTTTAATCATAACAGGGGGGCGCAACAAGTTCATGGCGTTCTTGCCGCGGTTGCTGCCTCGCAAGCTCATGACAAATGCGGTCAGATCCGCACAGGCTAAAGTGGAGCGATAATCGAAAGACATTGGAGTTAATAAACTCAATTCAAAGAGGGGGTTTTAAAATGGAAAAACTGTGGAGCAAAACGAAAATTGGCAACCTGGAATTACCCCATCGGTTAGCGATGGCACCAATGACACGTAGTAGAGCGCAAGAGGATGGTACGCCGGGAGAGCTAACTTCCCATTATTATGCTCAAAGAGCATCGACGGGTTTAATTATTACTGAAGGCACACAACCTTCTGATGATGGTCAAGGTTACTTAAGGTCACCGGGCATCTATACGGAAAAGCATATTGAAGGTTGGAAAAAGGTTACGGATGCGGTACATGAAGAAGGTGGATTTATATTTATCCAATTAATGCATGTCGGTCGTGTTTCGCACCCCGACAATACACCACATCATCGTCAACCCGTTGCACCATCTGCGATCGCACCGGGTGTAGAAATGTTTACGGCTAAAGGGATGCAGGAAATACCCGTTCCAAGAGAGTTAAGTGAAGAAAATATCCAGACGACAATTGCAGACTTCCGGAAAGCAGCAGCGGCAGCTATTAAAGCAGGAGCCGACGGCGTTGAAATTCATGGAGCAAATGGTTATCTGATTAATCAATTTATTGGGGAGAATTCTAATATACGATCGGATAAATACGGTGGATCGATAGAGAACCGTGCTCGCTTTGCAATTGAAGTAACGAAAGCAATCGTTGAAGAAATTGGAGCAGAACGAACAGGCTTCCGTATTTCGCCGGGAACACCTCTTAACGGAATTGATGAGGGCGAACACGGTCTTGAAGTTTATCTTCACCTTGTAAAAGAATTAGCTCAATATAATTTAGCTTACCTCCATGTTATGCATTTAGGGAACGAAACACTGCTCCGTGAAATTCGCAACATCTGGCCAAATCCATTATTAGTCAATAGAGCTGGACGGGCTCTAGAAGATCTTAGTGTAGATATTGATAATGGCCTTGCTGATATGGCGCCAGTCGGGGTATGGTCATTAGCTAATCCGGACTTAGTTGAACGTCTTAAAGAAGGCTTTCCTTTGAATGAAGCAGATCGTAAAACATTGTACTCTGGTAACGGAAGCGAGGGTTACACAGATTATCCTACGATGAAAGAACTTCAATCTCAACATCAGTAAAGAATAACATGGATATTGCTTTATGATGGCGTACAAGTTAAAGTACGCCATCAATTTTTCCAATAAACGAATGTGGAATAAGATAAATGAGAAAAGGAGAAGATGAAGAATTGAAAGCTGCGCAAATGCAAAAATATTCAAAACAAATCCAATTAGAGATAAACAATATAAAAATACCGGAAATCAATAACCATGAGGTTCTTATCAAAGTAAAAGCTGCAGGTGTAAATCCCTTAGACATTCTTATTTTAAATGGTAGTATTCGCATGATTGCCGATTATGACTTCCCTTTAACTTTAGGAAACGAACTATCCGGCGTTATTGAGGCTGTTGGAAAAGATGTTGTGAAATTCAAGGTTGGAGATCCCGTTTATACGAGGCTGCCAATAAATAAAATCGGAGCTTTTGCTGAGTATGCGGCAGTCCATGAGGATGCGATTTCCGTTATGCCTAAAAATCTTTCTTTTATTGAGGCCGCCGCGGCACCCCTCACGGCTTTGACTGCATATCAAGCCTTGCATGATGTACTTCATGTTCAACCCGATAAAAAACTATTTATTTCTGGAGGAACCGGCGGCTTTGGTACAATGGCTATCCCGATTGCCAAATCGATGGGGTTATATGTGATTACGAGCGGCAGTGAAAGAGGGAGATCACGAACACTGTCCATCGGCGCTGATCAATTCATTAACTATAAAGAGGAAAATTATTTTGATTTGCTATCTAATATCGATTATGTTATCGATACATTGGGGGCAAAAGAAATTAAAACGGAACTTGCTATTCTCAAACCTCAAGGGAAATTGGTATCATTGAAGGCTTTACCCAATTACCGCTTTGCTGCTGAAAATAACTTTCCAATATGGAAAAAGCTATTGTTTGGTTTAGTAGGTGCTCGTTTAGATCGATTAGCAGTTAAACAGAATAAAGAATATCGCTTCTTATTCGTGTCCGCTAATGGCAGGCAATTACAAAAACTGACGAAACTAGTTGAGGATGAAGATATTAAGCCCGCTATAGATTCAGTTTATAATTTTGATGACATTAACATGGCTTTAAATAAAGTTTCTACTGGCCACTCCGAAGGAAAAGTGATAGTAACCTTCTAAGGAGAGGATATATGAATTTTGGAAATACGCTCGAAAGGTGCCTTGGCATAATACCACATTCACGCTTCGTAGCATGGAGCAGCAAAACTTTATTTTCTTCTGACACTTTTTTCTTTGACAAAAGTATACTTATCCTATAGGATTAAAAATACAAAACTGACTGACTGATCAATCGGGAGGAGGGAACCCATGCAGCCACGAAAGGCGAAGCAGTCCGAGACCGTCTCAAATGACCAACCTGCTGAGCACACGGGGGAAGAAACAGACCGCAGAACACAGCTTCTTCACATTGCATTGAAGCGGTTCGCCGAGCAGGGTTACCATCAAACAAAGATTTCAGATATCGTGGTAGAGGCTGAAGTAGCCCAAGGCACGTTTTATTGGCATTTTAAAAGCAAAGAGGCACTGGCGCTGGAGATTATCGCTACCGGTCGTGAACAACTACTGTCAGCGGTTGGACAGGGATATCGCCGTGATGCGGGAACGCTGGCTGATATGGTTAAGGCATCGGAGGCGCTGTTTGTTCGGTTATTTGATTTTGCATTGGAGAACCGCTATCTGATGGGTTTGCTGCTGATCGGTAGTGGTGTCGATGAACCGGTGCGCCAGAGTATCCGAGAGACAAGGGCCGCGATGGAGCTGGCATTCCGGCGCAATATGGAAAGAGCGATCGAGCTGAACATGTTGCCTGCTGAATTGGATGTCGAATTAAGGGCGGCACTACTCATGAGTATGATCGAAGGTGTCATTACACGCTGGCTATTCGGTTCAGAGGGAACATATGACCACATCACGCAGATAACTGCTAAAAGATTGGCAGCAGAGGCGGCTAATTTTGAGTTTTATGGACTATTAGGTCAAAGCTAGAGGGTCAACATCGCATGAATGGGTAGTTGGCAACAAATAATATAGCCAAATCACATATATGAACTCAATCATTTACATCCAGACAGGAGAGAAGGATACATGAAAATACGTAAAAAAGGGTTCTTGGTAACTACACTCATGGCTGTGGCATTGTTCAGCCTTGTGCTGAGCGCTTGCGGTACTAAGCCAGAAGCTTCTAATACTAGCAATGGAGCGGGTAGCAGTAATGTGGCAGCGAGTAACCAGCTCGAAGCAATCAAGAAGGCTGGTGTAATTAAGGTAGGCATGATGGGCACCTATCCGCCGTACAATTTCCTGAACGATAACAAGGAATTGGACGGATTTGATGTGGATATCGCCAAAGAATTGGCGAAGCGGATTGGAGTGAAACCGGAGTTCACGGCACAAGAATTCTCGGGACTGGTTCCAAGTTTGCAAAAGAAAAAATTCGATGCAGTGATTAGTCAGGTGACGATTACAGAGGATCGTAAGAAGGCTATTGACTTCACAGAGCCTTATATCACAAACAATGTAAATATTATCGTAAACAGCAAAACAAATGATATTACCAAGCTGGAGGAGTTTAAAGGCAAAACCATTGGTGTCGGCTTGGGAACGAATGATGAATCTTATCTGCGGAATGAAGTACTGCCGAAGGTTGGCGATTTTGAGATTAAAACGTATGATGATGTCATTACTTCCTTAAAGGATCTAAACTCTGGTCGTATTGACGCAACAATTAACAATCTGTATGCTCTCAAGCCCATTATCGATAAAAACGGGTTCCAAATTAAAGCCGTAGGCGAGCCGATTAAATCGGATCAAGCGGGTGTAGCCATTAACCAGAAAACTCCTGAGCTCAAAGAAGCCTTGAACAAGGCTTTGAAGGAAATGAAGGAAGACGGCACTTACAAAACAATTTTCAAAAAATGGTTTGGCGAGGAGCCAAAAGAATAACGTAAGCCTGTTAGAGGCGTCTGGCTCCAGTCTTGGCTTTCATGCTGACATGGGGCCACTCGTCTGAAAGAAGGGAATATAACCAATGCTTGAATTAATGTGGGAGAACGTCCCTTTTTTATTAAAGGGTGCTTATTATACACTATATATTACGATTGTCTCTATGTTTTTTGGCCTAATCATTGGTTTGATTGTTGCTGTGGCCCGGTTGAAGGGGAATCGACCTGTTCGATGGCTGGCGCGCATGTATGTATCGATCATTCGGGGGACGCCGGTTTTGGTGCAGATTGCGGTCATTTATTATGGACTGGATGATTATGGAATATCATTCGGATCGCTGACAGCTGCTTGTCTGGCACTTAGCATTAATACAGGGGCGTACTTATCGGAGACGTTCCGTGGAGCTATTTTAGCCGTACCCCAGGGACAGACCGAGGCAGCTTATGCAACGGGAATGTCGCCTGGTCAAACGATGTGGCGTATTATTCTTCCTCAGGCGGTACGGATCGCAATTGCACCGATGGGGAATACATTTGTAGGTATGCTTAAAGAAACGTCGCTGGTGTCGGTTATCGGGGTCAGTGAATTGATGCGGCAGGCACAGCTTTTACAGGCGCAGTATTTGCTTTACATGCCGTTTCTGCTCGAAATTGGCCTGATGTACTGGATTATGAGCATTGGATTCTCCGCTATACTGGAGCGGGTGGAAAAGCGTCTGGCTCGAGCTTATTAAGGTGGAGATGATAGATGATGATAACAACTAACGGATTAGGTAAACGATTCGGACAGGTAGAGGTTCTGAAAAGCATTGATTTTCAGGTTGCCGCTCGTGAAATCGTCGTATTACTCGGCCCGAGCGGTTCAGGTAAAAGTACCTTGCTGCGCTGCCTGAACGGTCTAGAAGAGCTGTCTTCCGGCAAGTTTGAGGTGAATGGGATTGAGGTCGATGCTACGGCTCCCGTTCGTGTCCGCCAAGCAGCCATTCGTGAGATTCGCAAACAGACAGGGATGGTGTTCCAGCAATTCAATCTGTATCCGCACAAAACCGCAATCGGCAATGTCATTGAAGGACTGCTGACAGTAAAAAAAATGCCGCGCGACAAGGCTATGTCCATCGGACAACGGTTGTTGGAGCGGGTAGGGTTATCGGACAAGCAGGATGTACATCCTTCTCGTCTGTCCGGTGGACAACAGCAACGAGTAGCCATTGCGCGTGCGCTGGCGATGGACCCGGCGATTATGCTGTTCGACGAGCCGACATCGGCGCTTGATCCCGAGCTGGTAGGGGAAGTACTGGGAGTTATGCGAGAGTTGGCTCAAGACGGAATGACGATGGTCGTCGTTACTCACGAGATGAAATTTGCTCGCGAGGTGGCGGACAAGGTCGTATTTATGGCAGATGGTATCATTTTGGAGGAGGCAGCGCCACAGGCGTTTTTTGACACTCCCCAGCATGAGAGAACACAGAAATTTTTACGCCAAATCAGTGAATTTTAAAGTAAGATCGAGGATAAATCATAGATTATTAAGATGGAAAGAAGGCCTTTAAACATGAAAGTATCTACAACTTGGCACGGCAAACGCGCGTTTACTTCGGAGGGACCATCCGGTTATTCCGTTGGGATGGATGCTACGGCGGCTTATGGCGGTGATGGTAAAGGGATGACACCCATGGAACTGCTGTTGGCGGGTCTGGCGGGATGTATGGGCATTGATATTACGATGATTTTGGATCGTTTCTTGTCGGACATTACTCGCATCGATATTGACGCAGAAGGTACGCGCAAGGAAGAAATGCCGACAGGCTTTACCGCGATTGATCTGACATTCCACGTAGATGGAGATATTCCAGATTACCGCGTATGGAAAGCGATTCAGATGGGTAAGGAAAAATATTGTGCGGTATCCGATTCCTTAAAAGCGGAAATTCGGATGCACCTCATATTGAATGGAACCGAAGTACCCTATCCAGCATAAGTGTCGAAGGGTAGTGAAAGAGAGTCAGCCTGTGTTATATACAGGAGGCTCTCTTTTTTATGTTATTTGAAAATATGACACGTAATGAAACTTTTTGTACTGTGTTTTCGTTTAAAATAGAAATTGAAATATAAAAATGGGAAAATAAACCTGTGTGTGAAGTGCATACGGGGGGAGGTAATAGTGAAACGAAAGCGCCTTATCGTGGTAGCAACTAGTTTGGCTACAGTACTCATCGTTATGGGTGTAGCGGCAGGCTTACTATCTTTCATGCAGAATCAAGTGGCTAATCCCCCGAATACCGTCCGGCCCACATCTGCGATTGCAGCTGACGTTAAGGAAGAAACGAAGGAACAGGATGCTGCCCGCCGTTTACTTCATTTTGTGGAAGCGAATGCAGAAAAAGTTTCGATTACGATTCTGAGAGATGGAAAAAAGTTGGCAGGCCAAGAAGAAAATCGGATGATGCCTTTGGCGAGCACCGTCAAAACAATCATTGCGATCGAATATGCCAAGCAAGCGATGGTGGGTAAGATTAATCCGGACGGGAGAGTGAAGCTGATTTCGCTGGAAAGGTTTTATTTGCCGGGTTTGGATGGGGGTGCTCATACGGCGTGGCTACAGAATATGGAGGCTAAAGGGCGGATACAGAATGAAACTGTATCTGTACGAGACGTCGCCAAGGGGATGATTCAATTCAGTTCCAACGCCAATGCGGAGTATTTAATGGACAAACTGGGGGTGGATGCGATCAATCGGACGAGAGCCAAAATGGGGCTGCAAAATCATGATCCCATTTATCCGTTTGTATCCTCCATTTTGATTCCCTACGAATGGATGAAGGAAAGACAAGGTGAGAATTGGAATAATACAAAGAATAATATTTCTGCCAAAGAAGCCATTCAGGCGATGTCTGATACGGAATTTCGCCGATATGCCCGCGTAATTCATAACAAGCTGCGCCGTGATGTGAGTGGTTCTTACAAGAGAAACGCAGATATTACGACTTGGTATGATCAGGATTATGATCGTATCAATACGGATCGCTTTATAGCTTCAACGACAGCCGATTATGCCTCTTTAATGAGTAAGCTAAATCGTCGTCAAGGGTTCACAAAAGCTGAGCAAAAGTTATTGTCCGAGGTGTTGGAGGAACCATTTATGGTTCTTCCTGAAAACCAGCAATCCCTGAAACATACTGGGCAAAAAGGTGGCTCTACAGCTTATGTTTTGACACTGGCCATGTATGCGACAGATAAGGAAGGGCATTCGACAGAGCTAGCTGTCTTTTTTAACGATTTGGACCCAAGCACAAATGCCAGCTTTCCCGAAATGATAAATGATTTTAAAAAGAGGTTACTGCATGATGAATCGTTTAGAAAAGAAGTTAATCGGCGTATCGGTGTACAGGTGGAGAGGTAGCACAGCTAAACGCTAGGGTATAGTACTGCGTTTAGCTGCGCTGCGCAACTTCTTATCCTCAGCCTATCCGCTGTCTTTTTGTTTGCGTTCCCGCAGCAATAGATACAGAAAATATGGCGCGCCAATGACGGCTGTCACGATGCCAGCGGGAATTTCGAGCGGCGGCTTCAGACCTCGTCCCAGCGCGTCAGCGAGGACGAGAATCAGAGCGCCGATCATCGCCGAACCGGGCAATAGATAGCGGTGGCGATTGCCAAATAACCGCCGTGCCAGATGCGGTGCCAGCAGTCCAATAAATCCGATGGAGCCGATGGCAGCGACACAGGAGGCAGCCAAGGCGACTGACACGGCTAGCAGTCCTGTACGCACACGCTTCACGCTAAGTCCCAGCCCAGCAGAGCTTTCCTCATCTAGGCTCATAATGTCCAGCTTGCGCTGTAGTGTATAGGCGAGAGGCAGCAACACGATTAACCACGGCAGTAGCCCATACACTTCGTCCCAGCCTTTGCCCCACAGACTTCCAGCTAGCCAAGTGAGCGTATCGCTGGCTTCGAGTGGATACTTGACCAGTATATAATCGGTCGCAGCCTGAAAAATAGCGCCCACCGCCAGTCCGGTCAAGGCTAGCATATTGGGACGCATGCCTCCCTTCATCGAAAGCTGTACGAGCAACAGTGCAGCTAGCCCAGCCCCGACAAAGGCGGCTACAGGCAGCAGTGCCACTGGGGATGAGGGCAGCAGCACGATGACGAGAACCGCCGCAAAGCCGGCCCCCTTGGATACACCTACCACATCTGGCGAGGCTAGCGGGTTGCGGATCATGCCTTGCAGCAGAACACCGGCTACTGCCAGCCCAGCTCCGGCCATGATGGCCAGCAGACCGCGTGGCAGCCGATAATGATGAACGATGAACCAGGGAGAGGCATTCCGATCCGTCAGAGCCTTGATCAGCTCAGAGGGCGTAATGTAGGTGCTGCCCACGCCTATAGCTATAAAAGCAACACCCAGCATGAGCGCGAGTAAAATCCACAGTTTTTTCATCGTGAAGCCCTCCCGTTCTTATGCGCCAGATATAAAAAGAAGGGCGCACCCACCAGCGCGGTTACAATGCCAACGGGTGATTCATAAGGAAATGCAATAAATCGTCCAAGCACGTCTGCATATGTCAGCAGCAGAGCTCCGCAGATTGCAGACAGGGGAATGACCCGTTTGTAATTGTCGCCTGTAAACATCTTGATGATATTCGGTACCATCAGGCCCACAAAGCCGATGGACCCGGCTACCGCTATGGCAGAGCCTGCCAGCATAATCACTGAGGCCGAGGCCAGTAGACGGACAAGACGTACGTTTTGTCCCAATCCCTGTGCGACCTCCGTCCCGAGGCTCAGCACAGATAGCGAGGGGGCCAGCGCCAGCGCAAGGATCATACCCACGGCGAACCATGGCAGCACCAGACGCGTGTCGGCCCAAGTGGACCCGTCGATGGCTCCGGCGAGCCAATACAGCACATCGGATATTTGCTCGTTGAACACGAGCAGTCCCTGGGTGATGGAGGCCAGCAACAGATGCACGGCCATCCCGGCAAGGGCCAGCTTGACCGGCGTCATGCCCGCCGTTCCGGCCAGCGCGTATACGAAGGAGCCGCCTGCGATGGCCCCGGCAAAAGCAAAATAAATGCTGCCGGACGATCCGATATTCGGCAGCAGCACGACGGACAGCACGACAGCCAGCGAAGCGCCTGAGCTGACCCCGAATACCTGCGGCGAAGCCAGCGGGTTGCGTGTGATGGCCTGCATCAGGGCTCCAGCCACGGCAAGCCCGGCCCCGACGATTAGGCCAATAACGGCACGCGGTAGGCGTACCGTCAAGACAATGAGCTGATCCTTAGACGGATGCTCAGTGAACAGCGCAGTCAGCATGGTGGGGATGTCCATCCTGACTGGGCCAATCGCCACGCTAAGCAGCAATCCAGCCAGCAACGCAGCGATAAGTGCAAAGAAGACCGGCTTATTCAGCCGGTCGCGTGAGGCTTGTCCGATCAACGGGAGCCGTCTCCTTTACTTTGCGCGGGATACAGAAGCGAAATGGCTTGCTCCAGTATTTTTTCGGCTGAGCCGAGTCCACGGTACCGGGTCCACAGTGCCCGGTTTACTTCGTAAACTTCCCCTTTTTTGACGGCCGTAATGTTTTGCCAAAGCGGGTTCTGCTTCCATTCCGCAATCAGCTTCTCATCGGCTTCCACCAAAAAGATCACATCAGGATCCGCTTGTGAAATTTGCTCCAGCGTCAGCTTGACGGTAGGCTCGCTTGTATTTTGAAGGGCATTGTGGATACCCGCTTGCTCCAGTAGTTGTCCATCAAAGGATGAAGCGCCGTGAGCCGATAGTGAATCAGAACGGAATACCCCTAGCAATACGCTGCGTGGCTCACCAGCTTTGATGCCTTCTTTCAACTTTTCCATTGTAGCTTTATGCGTAGCGAGAATTTGCTCGCCTTTTTCCTTCTCACCCAACGCATCGGCGATGACACCGAAGGATGCCAAGTTTTGTTCATAGGAGGAATTGCGGCTCTTTAGAACAATGGTCGGAGCAATCTCACTAAGTTCTTTGTATATGCTTTTATGACGATTCAGATCAGCAATAATCAAATCCGGCTTCAAGGAGCTGATCGTTTCCAGGTTTGGCTGTTTGCGTGTGCCTACTGGTGTGAAGTCGATTTTCTTGCCGAGCAGCCCATCAATATCATCGTCATTTTCCTGAGCTATACCGACAGGAGTTACGCCCAGTTGGGTTGTGGCATCGACAAAAGAGAATTCCAGGGTTACGATTCTTTTGGGTGTACCTGTAACTTTGGTTTCTCCCATCTCATGTTTAATGATTCGAGTGTCGCCTGTTGCTTGAGGTGCTACTGCGCTGTTATCTTGTGACTGGCTTCCACATCCCGCCATAATGACCGTCAGTAGTGCCAGGACCGCTGCAAGCAGCATACCTGTGCGCAGTGGTTGTTTCGGTGTTGCCATATGTTATCCCCCGTTCCAGTATGATTATCAGAGAAACTGATAATCATTATCAATCAACTAACTGTTGATCATTCTAGCAATCGGGAAGGAGGACGTAAATAATGTGGTTATTTAAACCGTTTTGATCGATTAAGTGAATTAAATTCAATAAAATTATGAATAGGAGGAGGGGGAAGTACCAGGACATCAGAGTTGGACGGTTTATGCATCCCTCCGCTGTCGGCGATAGATACGCTCCGGTCTGCCGACGGTTCCGTACACCTGATCGTGGTGCGCGTCGCCACTTTCCACTAAATACTCCAGATACCTTCTGGCTGTAGAACGGCTCATACCCAGCTCAATTCCCATTGTACCCGTAGTCACCTCACCCCGTCGATTCAGGAGATCTAGCACTTTGTCGCAAGTTACTTTATCAATGCCTTTGGCCCATAGTTCTCCAACTCCGTTCCCCGCCATCCGACCGGTGCCCGCGCTTTGAAGCAAACTGTCAATTTCAGATTGTTCGACTGTGGATTGTTCCTCTTGCCATGTTGTGATTTGTCGCCGAAATCGGGCATATTCCTCCAAGGTCGCACGCAATCTCTCGAATATAAGCGGCTTTACGATAAAATCAAACACGCCTGCTCGAACGGCTTGTACCACTGTTTCAGCTTCTTTGGCGGCAGTCAGCATAATAACATCTGTACCCGGATAGTGTTGCTTGATGAACGATAGCAGGGTTAGACCATCCGTGTCAGGAAAATAAACATCCAGCACGACTAGAGGAGGACGGAGCACGTCCAGTTGAAGTTTTGCCTCAAATTCGTTCGTCGCGATTGCACATACGGTGAACCCGTCCACCTTTTCAATAAATCGGCGGTTAATCTCCGCAATTCGCGGATCATCTTCAATAATAAGAACCTCAATGTCCGATACAACCCGCTCATTCATGGGCATAACCTCCTTTTGCATCATTACTCGTATCTGTCCTAATTAAAGGAATGTATACCTCAAAAATACTTCCTCCACCAGGACGCTTGTGCACTTCTATAGAGCCGCCCATTCGTTCAGTGTACTCCAGCACGAGAGCAAGGCCATATCCATGTCCTGCTTCTGCTTTGGTCGAAGCTCCTCTGACAAACAACTTTTCTTGGATATCGTCCGAAATTCCCGATCCGTTATCCGCAACTTCGACGATGATGGCTTCAGTCGTTTCTTCAAGCCGGAACCAGACCTGTCCGTCAGAGATGGAGGACATCGCAACAGCTTCCATGGCATTGTCCAGCAGGTTTCCGGCTATGGAAGCGAGAAAGGACCACTCCAACGTAGGGGACTGGGTTGAGAATGCTCCTTTAATATCAGAATGGAGTAAAACCCCTTTTTCCAGCGCCTGTTTCTTCTTACCGATCAGTAGGCTGGCGATGATTGAATCGGTTAGGAGAGCTGTGCCAATCGGCCTGTGTACACGATATTCCTCTGATTCCTGGGTGATAAAGTCCACCGCTTCGTCATAACACTCCAACTGAATCAGGCCGGATATGAGATACAGCCGATTGGCGTATTCGTGTGTTTGTGATCGCAGTACTTCCGCGTAATCTTTGACCTCTGTCAACTGTTGTGTCATGTGGAGCAGTTCGGTCTTGTCACGCAGACTGGCAACCGTGCCCATGATGCGACCGGAACGATCCTGGATCGGCACACGGCTGACGACTACAATTCGCTGCTGGACCTCAATTTCCTTATTCCATATGTCCTGTCCCTGATCTTGCCCCATCGTTGAATGCTCTACTGTGTAATCGGCAACAAGCATATCAACCAGTACATCTGGAACACCTGTCAAGTGGCGAAGGTCGCATCCGTAGATAGAGGTTTCCGCGGGGAGTCCGATCAAGCGAGCTGCCTGTGGATTGGCAAGTGTGATTTGTCCGTTACTATTCACCGCGATAATTCCTTCGCCGATGGACTCAATAATAGCTTGCTTTTCCTGGTACAGCCGTCCGATTTCCACTGGCTCCAGTCCATGCAGTGCGCGGCGTACCCGTTGCGCTATAACCAGGCTTCCCAATATGCCGATCATCAGCGCGCCCACCATAAACCAGAGCCATGCATATGTGTATGTACGAATATTTTGCTGCACATCTGTCATTAAAAAACCTACAGAGACGAGCCCGATGGCCTTACCTTGCGTATCATAAACGGCTGTTTTGGCGCGTATTGACGGTCCGAGAGAGCCCGTCGATTCAGTGATAAAGGACTGCCCTTGCAGTACCTTATCATTCATGGGGTCTATCATAGGCGTGCCGATGCGCTCTGGGTTTACATGCCACTGCCGGATGAGATGACGATCAGCAATAGTAATAAAATCAGCGCCGCTGCTGGCTTGGACAGGTTTTATGACCTCGTTGATACGCGAACGCAATTGCGTCGTCTCAGTCTGCTCCAGAGCGTCTCTGACCTGCGCATCTACGGCGAGGGTATTGGCGACGGTGAGCGCCCTTTCTCCGATTTCATCATATAGAGCGGAGGTGATCATATATCGAAAGGATAATCCCAACAGCCCGGTAACTACCAGTACTAAAAGGGATATAAATACCATTAGTTTTGTCTGAAAACGCATATGCCTTCACCGCCGTTAAACAAAATATAGGAGGAACGGATCTGCCGATCTTCTCCCCCATACGATCTATTTTACTGTATTACAGAAACGCCCGCACTTTTATTCTTTCGAAAGAATGGTCTATAATAGAAATAGTTACATAATACGAGGAGGAACATAAAATGATTATTATTCATGCCGATATGAAAGTTTTACCTGAAAAAAGAGAGGCTTTTTTGCAACAAACCGAAGGGCTGATCAGCGCATCCCAAGCTGAAGAAGGCAATGTACGCTACACGTTAATGCAGGATCTGAATGATCCCAACGCATTTACGATGGTTGAAGAGTGGAAAGATGCTGCTGCTGTAGATTTCCATAATAATTCTGCCCATTTCCAGGCATTTGTTGCCGCGGCTAAAGAATTGTTGGCTGCTCCGCTTCAAGTGAATGCTTTTCAGGATGCAACTAAACTGTAATCATCCCGTTGGATCATTCATAATCAGGAACAGGAGGAATAGACATGGGGAACATTGCGGATACAACTGTACTGAATAACGGAGTTCAGATGCCTTGGCTCGGTTTTGGTACTTACAAGGCGGAAGGCAATGAGGTCTACGAAGCGGTCAAAACAGCTATTGAGGTCGGTTACCGTCACATTGATACAGCGGCGATCTACGGTAACGAGGAACTGGTTGGACAAGCCATTCGTGATAGTGGGACGTCTAGAGAAAATCTGTTTGTAACCACCAAGCTATGGAATCAGGATCAGGGCTACGATTCAACACTGCGTGCCTTTGAGGAAAGCCGTAAGCGGCTGGGTCTGGATATCATTGATCTGTATCTCATTCATTGGCCTGGCAAGGATAAGTACAAGGAAACCTGGAAGGCATTCGAACGACTGTATGAAGAAGGAAGCGTACGCGCTATCGGAGTTAGTAACTTCCAAGTTCACCATCTCGAAGACCTCCTCAAAGACAGCAACATGGTTCCTGTCATCAACCAAGTGGAGCTTCACCCTCGTCTGACTCAACAAGAACTGCATCAATACTGCCGGGAGCACCAGATTCAGCTTGAATCGTGGAGTCCACTGATGAAGGGGAAATTAACCGAGCAAGCGGACATCGTTGAGATTGCTGCCAAATACGGTAAAACCTCTTCGCAGGTTATTTTGCGTTGGCATCTGGATCGGGGGATTGTGACGATTCCCAAATCTGTAACCCCGCATCGTATTCGCGAAAATGCTGATTTATTCGACTTTGAATTGACGGCTGAGGATATTGAACGAATCAATGGTCTTCATCTTGATGAGCGTGTAGGCACGCATCCCGATAAGCTGCTGTTCTAATATTAAAGATTAAATGTACAAAGAACCTCCTATTCTACGTTAATCGTGGATGGGAGGTTCTTTTTTTATTTATGCATTGGGATCATCTCATACGCTTTTGTCCGTTTGGACAGAGTTACCACGTCCTGTATCCTACTGTTGATTTAATTTGCGATGCAGGAGGAAGGAGTAGAGGATGGGGGTGACGACGGATATACCCAGCCCGGTGAGAAAAATGACCGTCCCGGCCACTCCACCGACCCATGCCGCTACCAAACCCGAAGCACCACCGAGCATCATCATAGGTCCGCCGAAACGGTGCGTTTTACGCCACACCTCGGGGTTAGACAGAGTCCACGGCGTGCGGATACCGAAGGTATAGTTCGGCTGTACCTGAGTCAGAAAATTACCCATCACCAGCAGCAGCAGGCCTATTATCCCTAAAATTACAGAATTCATTTGCAGTCGTATGTTCAGGTTATACAGCAGCATTCCCCAACCAGCTATAGCGAGGATCAGGGAAGTACCTATACGCGTAACTTCATAGGCTTTTGAAAATTTCTCATAATTTGCTCTGTTGGGGTCCATGTAGCGGGCTAATCGAATGACCAGTGGTACTAGACCCAACAGCACGAGCATGATAATAGAACCACTTTTGCTCATATACCCGTCTGCTGTATTGTCAAAGCTAAAATGAGAGGCCAGCACATCGGGAAGTTGGTTATACAGTAGTAAAGCGCCTATAGCAGGTGATAAGGCAATCAAAGTCGTCAAAACATCCGTCAAGCTCCAAGGTGTTCGCAATTTCATTCAGATTCCTCCGCATCTTTAATATGATTCACATTTTTCTTGGCAGGGGTATCAGAGTGGGCGATACTGAACATCCAACCGATGACATCCGCCACAACCGTTGTATGCAGGGTGTAGATAATGTTTTGCCCCTGTCGTTCATCCAGCACCAGCCCAGCCTGCTTCAGGATATTGAGATGGTGGGAGATACTGGGCTTACTAATTTGAAAATGTTCAGCCACTTCGCCTGCGCTCATACTTTTCTCCTTTAAAAGCTGTAAGATTGTACGCCGGGTCGGATCAGCCAAAGCTTTGAAGGCATCGTTCAAAATACATTTCCTCCTTTAGATATTTAGATAATATTCTAAATATCTAACATCATAGTAAAATAGAGCTATACTACATGTCAATGGAACAAGTCATCATTTTAGAAAAAAGATTTAGATCAGACTCATTAGGTTTGTAAAAGGCAGCGAAGTTGGCTATAATTAATTTATAATAAAAATAAGAATCTTAATTTAAAGAAAATTGAGGAGGAAATATAAATGAAACACGTATTTCGTAAAGGAACTCATCCGCAAGCCCCAGTTATTTTGCTGTTGCATGGTACAGGCGGGAACGAACAAGACCTGATACCTTTGGCTGAGATGGTAGCACCGGGAGCTTCTGTATTAGGCGTGAGAGGAAATGTGCTGGAAAATGGGATGCCGCGTTTCTTTCGCCGTTTGGCAGAAGGAGTGTTCGACATTGAGGATCTCGTATTTCGCACCAAAGAATTGAGCGAATTTGTGGATACAGCTGCAGAGCAATACGATTTTGATCGTAATAACGTGGTGGCTCTTGGCTATTCCAATGGTGCAAACATAGCCGCCAGCATGCTCTTTCACGATGCAAAAGCGTTACGTGGAGCTATTTTACACCATGCAATGGTGCCGTTGCGTGGGCTGGATTTGCCCGCTTTGAATGGTATCCCTGTATTTTTATCTTCCGGTGAGAATGATCCCATTGTTCCGATTTCGGAATCTCAGGAGCTGCAAGCATTATTGGAAGGGGCCGGAGCGCAGGTGGAAGCATATTGGGAACGCAATGGTCATCAATTGACGCGGACTGAAGCCGAAGCCGCAGGAAAGTGGTTTGGGGAGCATTTTAATGCATAAAATGATCCGATAGCGATCAAGCTACGGATTAGCGCTCTACTGAGCGACCCCATTATTAGGAGGCGACAAACGAATGGCAAAACCAGATAATCGAGCCGACAATGTTGAACATTTGCAACAAAGTATTCAGAACACACAGCAGAACCTGCATGAAGCTGAAGGATATCTAAACGAATTTTCCTCTGAAATCAGCAACGAGGAGCGTAAGCAGATCGAAGAAAAAAATAATCGTCGTAAAGAAAGTATTAGATCATTTCGGGAAGAAGTGAAGGACGAAGCAGCACATTCGCAAGAATAATTTAAAAAGCGCGACCCAATTCCGAGTTTCAATTGGAATTGGGTCGTTTTTTTATGCAAAAATCATCATAGCCTCATACAATTCATTTTCCCCCTATAATGCAAGGGGGACGCTAATCTGCATTGAAAATAAATATTTTATAAATAATGTTGTTGTAAACTAATTTGTATTGATGTTAAATAATAAAAGAAAGCGCAATCATTTATGAATTAGGATTTCATCATGCGAAGGGGGAAGGATATGCTGCTGCAAAGAAAAAGCATGGCTTTGATGCTTATGGCGGTGGTTTTGATGGCTGGACTGCTGCAAGGCTGTTCTTTCAAGACCGATGAAAAGGATGGGCCGGGAACAGAACTTGTATTATGGACGTTCAATGAACTGCATGAGAAGTTTTTTCTGCAAATGGCTGACCAATGGAACCAACAGCACCCTGATGAACTGATTAATTTGAAAGCGAATACATTCCCCTATGACAACCACCACAGCAAGCTGTCGATTGCGCTGCAATCAGGGGTGGGAGCGCCGGATATCGCGGATATCGAGGTGAACAAGATCGGTAATTTCCTCAAAGGGATACCGCAACTGGTCCCACTCAATCCGGTGATTGACCCAGAGATCAAAAACATTGTGCCTTCCAGAGTACAGATTTACGGTAAAGACGGGAAGTATTACGGTATTGATTTCCATGTCGGGGCCGAAGTGATGTATTACAATAAAGAAATTTTGGATCAGGCGGGGGTAGACCCGGATTCCATCGTCACCTGGGCAGACTATGCTGCTGCAGGCAAGCAAGTGCTGGCGAAAACAGGCAAGCCGATGGCGACCCTGGAAACGAATGACCTGTGGAACTATTGGCCGATGATCTCCCAGCAGAATTCGGATTTTCTGGATGACAAGGGCGAGTTAACGCTGGATAACGAAACGAATATTAAAACACTCGAGTTTCTTCAGCAGATGGTAAAAGACAAAATCGCTATTCCCGCACCAGGCGGCGGGCACCACATGGAGGAATACTACGGGTTTATGAACAAAGGTGGGGCCGCTTCGGTATGGATGCCGATGTGGTATATGGGACGTTTTACGGATTACATGCCTGACCTGAAAGGGAAAATCATCATCAGACCCATGCCAGCGTGGGAAAAAGGCGGTTTTCGCTCAGCGGGTATGGGCGGAACGGGAACAGTAGTCACGAACCAATCAGAGCACCAAGATCTGGCGATGCGCTTTCTAGCCTTTGCCAAGCTATCCAAGCAAGGGAATGTGGAGATCTGGAAGCAGCTTGGTTTTGATCCCATCCGCAGTGAAGTGTGGACCATGCCGGAAGCCAAAGCCAAGAATAAATTTACGGAGTATTTCGGAACGAATATTTTTGACACGCTCATCGAAGTCAAAGATGAAATCAATGCGGTGCATATCGGACCGAAAACACCTGATATTGCCAGTGCTGTGCGCAATAAAATACTTTATCGGACACTACAGAATGGCGAAGATCCAGCCACGGTGCTACATGAGCTGGCAGATGAACTGAGATAGACCCCAACAGGAAAGGGAGTGAGATTCATGGCAACGCCCGTTCATACGAACGCTAATGTACCGACAGGTCAGCCGCCACAACCTCAGCGTCCGACCAGAAGCCGATGGAGTCGCTTTATTCATTCCAGCCGTACGGCACCGTATGTGTTTGTCCTTCCATTTTTACTGTCCTTTGCGCTATTTTTTGCCTATCCAGTCATCTCGACGGTCATTATGAGCTTTCAGGAAGTCCTGCCAGGGATAACAACTTATGTTGGACTGGAAAATTATAAGGACTTAATCAATCCTACGTTTGGAAAGGCGATATTGAACAGCGTACTGTATACGCTGCTTACACTAGTCGTGCTGATTCCTCTGCCGCTGGTATTGGCAGTATTGCTGAATTCGCCTAAAATGCCGGGCAGAGGGTTGTTTCGCTCCGTGATGTTTATACCTGCACTAACCTCGGTGGTGGTAGCAGGAACGATCTTCCGCCTCATGTTCGGGGAATTGGATGGTTCGCTGATGAACTCCCTGTTGGGGGTATTCGGTCTGGAGCCTTACAAATGGCTAATGAATGCGAACACCGGCTTTTTAGCGTTGATTGTGCTGGCCTTGTGGAGATGGTTGGGCGTAAATATGTTGTACTACATGTCGGGACTCCAGAACATTCCTCCTGAGTTGTATGAGGCTGCGCAGATTGATGGAGCCAGTCGTTTCGATTCATTTTGGCGGATTACGATTCCTATGCTGAAACCAGTAACGATCTACGTATTTACGATTAGCATTTATGCGGGGTTGTCCATGTTCACGGAGAGCTACATGTTGTGGAACGGAAATAACTCCCCGAACGATATTGGTTTAACAATTGTTGGCTATCTCTATCGCCAAGGTCTGGAGCAGAACAGTATGGGCTTCGGAGCTGCAGTGGGCATTGTATTGCTCGTATTTACACTAGTGCTGAACCTGATCCAGCTCAAATTTTTCGGCATGTTCCGGAAGGAGGATTAAGCGATGGCTCAGAAACAAAAAGGCTCGTTATCCGCATTGCTCGTTGTCCTATTCATTCTGTTTGCCGGGTTTGCCCTGTTTCCGCTATTTGCTGTGACGCTTGCCTCGTTCAAGCCATCGACGGAGCTATTGCGCTACGGATTGAATCTTAAGCTGGAGTGGGACATCATGTCCCTGAAAAACTATGCGTTCATCTTTCAGGGGACGACGGATTATTTTCAATGGTACTGGAACAGTATTGTCATTACCGTCTTGTTTACGGTGTTATGTCTGATATTGTCCGCGATGGTAGGTTATGGTCTGGAGATGTACCGTTTTAGATTGAAAAATGTGATTTTCACACTGGTGCTGGTTGTGATGATGATCCCGGTAGAAATTATCATGCTGCCGCTCTACAAGCTAATGATCGGCATGAAGCTGATCAATACGGTATGGGGTGTAATTCTACCATTTGTCGTTGCGCCGATCCCGATCTTTTTCTTCCGTCAATATTTGAGTGGTGTTCCCAAGGACTTCATGGATGCTGCGCGGGTTGACGGCTGTTCAGAATATGGCATTTTCGTACGGATTATGATGCCTCTGATGGCGCCTGCATTTGCGGCAATGGCTATTTTGCAGGCGATGAACAGTTGGAATAACTTCCTCTGGCCGATGATTGTATTGCGTACCAACGACATGCTGACACTGCCAATTGGACTGTCCAGTCTGCTGACGCCATATGGCAACAATTATGATGTGCTGATCGCGGGGTCCGTTTTGGCTATTTTACCGATTCTCGTCGTGTTCCTGTTCTTCCAGCGTTACTTTATTGAAGGGATGACGGCAGGCGGAGTAAAAGGATAATCGGAAAGGTATTAAATAGAGCAACGGAGTACAAGAAATGTGCAACGTCAAAAAAGGCTGATCGGGCATTGTCCCGGTCTGCCTTTTTTTGGATTCGATTGATTTTCATTCTCATTTTCATGGCTATCATCTGCACAAGCTATGGGTAAACGTGGTATGATATTTGAAAGATTTCAAATACAGAAATATTCAGGCGGAGCGTGGAGAACCTATGGAACCAACAGAAACCCAGAAAACTGACCCGGCCATGGCGTCAGCCGTTGGCATGGAGGATATTGTACGAGCGCATCATATGCTGCGTGAGGTGATTGTACGTACACCTTTACAGAGGGATGCCGTCCTATCGGCCAAATATAACTGTAATGTGTATCTGAAAAGAGAGGATCTCCAAGTCGTGCGGTCCTTTAAAATCCGTGGAGCTTACAACATGATCCGCAGCTTGACTCCTGAGCAAATGGAAAAAGGCATCGTGTGTGCGAGTGCGGGGAATCATGCGCAAGGTGTGGCTTTTTCATGTAACGCACTTGGTATCCACGGTAAAATATTTATGCCGAGTACAACGCCTAATCAGAAGGTGAAGCAGGTTCGTCGCTTTGGCGGTAACAGTGTAGAGGTCATTCTGACCGGAGACACGTTTGACGATGCTTATGATGAGGCCATGAAGGTGTGCAGCGAGCAGGCAATGACCTTCATCCATCCGTTCGATCAGCCGAAAATTATTGCGGGCAATGGTACGATTGCGATGGAAGTGATGGAGAGCCTAGATACACCTATGGACTATGTGTTCGTAACGATTGGCGGCGGCGGTTTGGCGGCAGGCGTAGGTACGTATGTTAAAACCGTGAGTCCGTCCACCAAGGTAATTGGCGTGGAGCCCCTCGGCGCGGCGTCGATGACGGAAGCGATGCGTTTGCACAAGGTGGTTACACTGGATCAAATAGACAAGTTTGTTGACGGAGCTGCGGTGAAGCGTGTGGGTCAGCTGACATACGATATTTGTAAACGCACCTTGGACGATATTGTGAAGGTACCGGAAGGCAAAGCATGTACCGCGATTCTGGAACTGTATAATGAAAATGCGATTGTTGTGGAGCCTGCGGGTTCACTGCCTGTGGCAGCACTTGATCTGTATCGCGAGCAAATTCAAGGCAAAACGGTTGTCTGTATCGTCAGCGGTGGTAACAACGATATAGATCGTATGCAGGAGATTAAGGAACGGTCCCTAATTTACGAAGGACTGAAGCATTATTTTATGGTGAATTTCCCGCAAAGAGCCGGGGCACTGCGTGAGTTTCTACAGGATGTGCTTGGACCGGACGACGATATTACTAGGTTTGAATATACGAAAAAGAATGATAAGGAAAATGGACCAGCTCTGGTCGGCATTGAGCTGTTCCAGAAGGAAGACTATCTTCCTTTAATTGAACGAATGAACCGCAAGGGGCTTAAATATACGGAACTGAACAAAAACGAAAATCTATTTAATATGTTAATTTGAAAAGGAGCCTACGGGCTCCTTTTTATGTATAATGCATAGTTTATAAATTTCTTTTTATTTGAAATAAAGCGTTTACAAAAGTGAATATGATAGGTTAATATATGGGTAACTTCATAAGTATAAACACTAATGTAATAGGTGTGTCACCTGAATTTCATTATAAGATACTCATTCGGAGGTGCGAAGGAATGTTGAAAGCATGGAAAAAATCAGTACAGAGTAAATTGACCCGAACGGCGTTTGCTGCTGTAACCTCGGCTGCTTTAATGCTGTCAGTGATGCCATCTGCATCCGCAGAGCATTGGGCGTTAACTGGCGATGTAGCAGTGCATGATCCGTCCATTACGAAGGAAGGCAACGCATGGTATATTTTCTCCACAGGGCAGGGGATACAGGTTCAAAGATCGGACGACGGACGCAATTTTTACAGATTGCCGCAAATATTCCTGTCGCCGCCATCATGGTGGAAATCGTATGTACCTAAGCAAAAGCCTAACGATGTATGGGCACCGGATGCTCAAAAGTATAATGGACGGGTATGGCTGTACTATTCCATTTCTACTTTTGGTGCCCGGACCTCGGCTATCGGACTAGCCTCCGCAACGAGTATTGGCGCGGGGAGCTGGAGAGATGATGGACTAGTGCTGCGTACGACGGATGCTAACGATTACAATGCTATTGACCCGAATCTCGTCATTGACGCTTCTGGTAACCCGTGGCTTTCCTTTGGTTCATGGAATTCAGGCTTGAAAGTGACTCGACTGGACAAAAATACGATGAAGCCTACGGGCCAGATCTATTCTATCGCCAAGCGTACGGCTGGTGGTTTGGAAGCGCCACATGTTACATACCGCGACGGCTATTATTATCTATTTGCTTCCATTGATAACTGCTGCAAAGGCGTGGATAGTAATTATAAGATTATTTACGGTCGCTCTACTAGTATTACCGGACCGTATGTGGACAAGAGCGGAAAAAGCTTGATGGATGGCGGTGGAACGATACTGGATGCGGGGAATGACCGTTGGAAGGGACCGGGTGGACAATCTGTCTATAACAACAGTGTGATTGCACGTCATGCCTATGATGCCACTGATGGTGGAAATCCAAAGCTTCTGATTAGTGATTTGAAATGGGATTCGGCAGGCTGGCCTACGTACTAAAGAGAGGACCGTTTGGAGTCACCTGTGTAGTAAAATCATATAGATATATTCAAAAACTGTTCCTCCTAAGGGGAACAGTTTTTGGCTTGCAATGTCATAGAAACATGCTATTATGTATCAAGTTGATAATAATTATCATTATCGTTATGAAAGATGTGATGATTTTCAGGTACGGAGGGAGTGACCTCACCAAATGCAGTCTAAAGACAGCATGGACAAACATACAGATCTGACAGAGAGGGCGGTTCCTAAAGTAGTCATAACAGCACCTCCAGTGCTTCGAGCGGGTAGGATTCGGCAGGCGTTGTTGTTCACAGCTTCTGCTGTATTGTTGGCCTTGGCCATATTCGTCGCGATTTCTCTCGGAGCCAAGGACTTGACCGTAAGCACCGTGTGGTCGGCAGTATTTCACTATGATCGTTCGCTAATAACACATCAGATCATTCACGAGCTGAGATTACCGCGTGTACTGGGTGCAGCTGTTATTGGAGCTGCGCTGGCGGTG
Source organism: Paenibacillus sp. Lou8.1 (assembly GCF_024213565.1). Lineage (NCBI taxonomy): Bacteria > Bacillati > Bacillota > Bacilli > Caryophanales > Paenibacillaceae > Paenibacillus > Paenibacillus sp. Lou8.1. The sequence goes on along the minus strand of NZ_JANAVN010000012.1, from coordinate 166,713 downwards.
GCAGGCACTCTGATTCAGGGTATTACACGCAACCCGCTGGGAGATACAGGTGTGCTGGGCATTAACGCAGGAGCGATGTTTGTAGTTGCTGTGAGTTTTGCCTTTTTCCCCAATCTACCTTATGGGACGTTAATTGTATTGTCGTTCCTGGGGGCGCTGATGAGTACCTTACTAGTATTTGGTCTGGGAGCATCTGCACCGGGAGGATTGACACCTATGAGATTGACGGTGTCTGGAGCTGTGACGGCTGCCTTGTTAGGTTCCATGACTTCGGGGATTGCGATTTATTTTGATCTAAGTCAGGATTTAGCCTTCTGGTATGCGGGTGGTGTAGCCGGGATTAAATGGTCGCAGCTTGAGATTCTTGCACCGATTTTACTTATGGTGATCGCCTGGTCTATGGGGCTGGCACGTTCCATTTCGCTGATTTCGATGGGCGATGAGGTGGCGTTAAACCTTGGGTTGAATCTCAGGCGTATCCGGCTTTTGGGTCTGCTAACTGTAGTAGTACTGGCTGGACTCTCTGTATCGGCTGCCGGAGCCATCGGCTTTGTAGGTTTGGTTATCCCACATATCGCTCGCAAGCTAATCGGTGTGGATTATCGCCAGATCGTGCCGCTGTCTGCGTTATTGGGAGCCGTGCTACTGGTGCTGGCAGATTTGGGAGCGAGAATGGCAAATCCACCAGAGGAGCTAGCTATCGGAATTATGGTGTCTTTTATCGGAGTCCCCTTTTTCCTCTTTCTCGCCCGTAAGGAAAGGAGGGATTTATAGTGAGACGCTCTTTAGGGACCGGGGATACAAGGACGACAAAGGCTTGGCTCGTTTGTTTGGTATTGGCGGGGATCAGCTTTGCCGTCCTTGTTTTGGGTTTGAATACCGGAACGATTCGTATTCCACCGCTACGCGTGCTGGATACGTTGTTTGGCGGTGGCAGTGGACGTGATCATATCGTTCTGTTCGAGTATCGTTTGCCTCGTATCGTTGTAACGGTGCTGGCTGGAGCGGGACTAGGCGCAGCCGGGGCGGTCATGCAAGGCTTGTCACGGAACGCACTCGCTGATCCCGGAGTTCTGGGACTTCACGCAGGGGCAGCGTTGGGGCTGGTAATATTCGTTAGCTTTTTTCGCGATCTGGACGGATCAGCCGCCGTTCTGATCCCCTTGTTTACCTTTGCAGGAGGTGTCATTGCGGCCGTGCTGATTGTTTTGTTGTCCTATAGCCGCAGCAGAGGAATCGTGCCCGTGCGTCTGATTTTGTCCGGCATCGGTGTAGCCTCGGGTCTTAGCGCCATAACGCTGTATTGGTCGTTGCGGTTGGATGAGGATACGTACGCATTTACTGCACGTTGGTTGGCTGGCAGCGTTTGGGGCCGGGACTGGATACATGCAGCGGCTTTGCTGCCTTGGATAATCATTGTTTTACCCTACGTTCTGTCGCAGACGCGTAGTCTGAACAACCTGTCGTTGGGCGACGAGACCGCAGCTGGAATCGGCACAAGTGTGAAGCGCCAGCGCCTATTACTGCTGGGCGCAGCCGTGGCTCTATCCAGTGCCAGCGTATCCATGGCCGGAGGCATCGGTTTTATTGGGCTGATTGCACCTCATCTGGCTCGTCGTCTGGTTGGGCCGATGTACCAGCATTTGCTGCCAGTAGCTTGTTTGGTCGGGGTCGTCATTCTGGTCACCGCAGATACGATTGGGCGTTCGGTGTTTCAGCCGAATGCGATTCCCGCAGGTGTAGTGGTTGCTGTGGTAGGAGCTCCGTATTTTTTATTCCTGCTGTCCCGAACAAAATGACAGAAGGATCAGGTACATATGAAATCATATGGTGCAAATGATACAACCCGCTGAAATTAATAACTAAGTAGAAGCCTTCTATATTGATCGTTATAATGTAGAGTTTCTGTAGCATAGGAGAGAGTAATCATGAGAAAACACAAATTTGAGGGTTCAGGTTTTAAACGTTCATGGATAGTCACAACTCTTGTTGTATGCATGATCATGCTGTCCGCTTGCGGACAAGCAGCCGACAAGCAGGCTACCGATACGAAAGCGGCTGGCAGTGCGCAGACAACCATTAGTGCGGATTCGCGTATTGCTTCGATGTCTATTCATTTGACGAACAACCTGCTGGCATTGGGCATTACTCCGGCTGGTTCGGTCATTGGTGGAGATGTGAAGGATTTTCTTCCCCATGTAAAAGATCGTCTTCAAAATACCCGTAAGCTAGGTGTTGTCACAGACCCGGATATGGAAGCGGTACTGGAGCTTCAACCTGATCATATTTTCTTGGATAAAAAATATTCGGGAACCGATGTGGCCAAGTTTGAAAAAATTGCGCCAACCGAAGTTTTTGATCTGGATGAAGGCACATGGAAGGATCAATTGAAAAAAATAGCCGTTATGGTCAAACATGAAGCACAGGCAGACGCATTTCTAAAAGATTATGATACACAGAAGGAACGAGTCAAAAAGCTGATTCATTCAAAAATTGGGGACGGAACGGTTATGGCTGTACGTGTGACGGCGAAAGAGGTCCGTGTTATGGGGATGAAGCGTCCGGTAGGACCGCTGTTGTATCAGGACTTGGGCTTGAAGCCAGCCAAAGGTGTAGAAAAGATCAACAAGGCTTATCAGGTTGTTTCCCAAGAGGTTTTACCGGATTATGATGCTGATGCGATCCTTGTTATCATCAGTAAAGGTGCGGATGCCCAAAAGGTATACAAGCAGCTGGAAGGAAATACAGTATGGCAAGGTCTTAAGGCGGTGAAGCAAGGGCATGTCTACATGTTGGACGGACAACCTTGGCTGGACTATTCCGCGATGGGACATAAAATTGCTCTGGATAATGCAGAACAACTATTTTCCAAATAAGTTCTAAAGTATATCAAGCCGTATTCCCCCATGCAGCTTCTTGCAGGCCAGGAATACGGCTTTTTGGCGCACACCCAAGCTGTAAGTCGGTTGCCTGATCGAAATGAAAAGGAGCTGCTGCGATCCAAAATGAGGCAGCTCCATATAATGAGAATTGCGGGCTATGAACGTTTTTTACGCAGAAAAATCGGTTTGAGTCCAATAAATCCAATGGCGGCGAGAATTAAATTCACCCAAGGTGAGATTCTGAATACTGGCAGTACACTGCGCAGCGCCAGTCCGGCGACAAGAATCACGACAACTAACACAACATACATCAAGATGGATTTAAGATTCATCTGGGGCTCTACAGGGGCATGGTCTGGCTGTTGTGTCTCCTCGCCTTCTTCGGGACGGTCCATAAAATTCATCAAAGCTTCAACGAGTAGAATGGCTCCTGCGGCGATGATGATAAGGGTGGATAGGCTGATTTTTTCAAAGGGTTTGATATTCCCACCTGTAAAGGTGACAAACCATCCGATAATTGCCTGTGTCAAGAAAAACATAGACAAGGCAATCCATGCAATAAGCGTATAATTTTTTGCTTTATTCATTTCTTCCTCCTGCTTTATGAGCGTATCCCGGGCTGATGGAACCGCCATTTCGTAACAAAGACAGTATACGTGAGGAAGCGTCGGATGGCAAAAGACTTTATCTATAAAATGTATATTACCGCTGCATTCTCCTCAAACTGGATACAGGGTGAGCATATAGAGCAACCTGAATATAAACGTTAAGAGGGTGTGGCATCATGAAACTGGAGAACCAGGCAGATTATTCAGTCCAAAAACGACTGGCAAACGCTTCGAACGGGAATAGCGGGGTGGCCTCGTCTACAAATGTGAGTCACCGGAGCGTTCAAGGATCATCTCCAACGTACCGTATACTGGACGATATCGAAATGGCTGAGGATACAGAATTTGCGGGTGAACTAGGTGAACAGAACTACCGCAGCCTGTGGCATGAGGATGAACATAACAGCGCCTCTTGTAAGCTGGAGTGGGAGGGACGAACGGAGACCCACCAAATGTTTAGGAACAGCTACGAATAACGAATGTCTACTTTTAATGTAGTGGATTCACTCTAATAAATGTAGTATAGCGTTCTCCGGAATCGCATCGGGGAGCGCTATTTGTTTACTTTTTTTACGATGTGAACTGACAGGTTGACAAGGAAGCAGGGCGATGATAGACTGACTTTACTATAAAATCTTATTAAACTTATCGGAATTAAAGTGAATGAATACCCTGGATGGATATTCCACGTTACGATATGAGTTTGAATTCATAAATGTGTAGTGAAGCTTGAAACAGGGGGAATCAGGATGGAACGGCAAATTGGAATTCGCTTTGAACATGAAGAACTGGCAGCAACAATTCATTATCCAAACCGTACAAATGAGGGAGATCGTCAGAGAAGGGTTCCTCTCGTTGTTATATGTCACGGTTTTGTAGGCAATCGTATCGGAGTAGATCGATTATTCGTCAAGACTGCGCGTGAACTGGCCGAAGGGGGATACTTTGTCCTGCGCTTTGATTTTGCCGGTTGTGGAGAAAGCACGGGGGAATATGGCAAGCAGGGGTTAGAGTCCATGATTAATCAGACACGTACCGTGTTGGATTACGCCGTCAATTGCGCGGACATTGACCCGACCAAGGTGACGCTGATCGGTCACAGTCTGGGGGGCGCAGTTGCCCTTCTCACAGCCGTACGGGACAAGAGAGTACAAAATCTGGTTCTTTGGTCCGCAGTGGGCTATCCGTTCAATGACATCGTCAAAATTACGGAGCGAAGCGTGTACGATGAGTCTGTTAAAACCGGTCATGCCGACTATTTGGGCTATAAGTTTACGCCTGCTTATTTTGAGTCGTTAGCTCAATTTCAGCCGTTCCAGGAGGCCGTTAAATTTAACGGAGATGTGCTCGTTGTTCATGGCACCTCGGATGATATTATTCCTGTGGATTATGCATTTCTGTTTCAAAAGATATTCTGGATGCGTCCAGAGGGACGCTGTGATAAAGAGATTATTTTCCAGGGAGATCACACTTTCTCGTCAGGTAAAGAGCGGCAACGGCTGATTGATCGAACACTTGAATGGCTGGATGAACAGGAAAATATTCAACGGGATTGGCAGCACTGGATGATCTGATTTCAGTGTGTAACGGATTGTATTGGAAATTGCGCCTCCGCCGGAGTAAAATGGAAGAGTAACACTATACTGGCGTGTGGAGGTTGGCAGCGATGACATTACCCTCAATTTTTGTTGCGCATGGTTCACCGACACTGGCTGTAGAAAATAACGCATATACCAGCTTTCTTGCAAAGTTGGGCGCGAGCCTGCCCCGACCCAAAGGAATTGTCATTTTTTCCGCGCATTGGGATAGCCCCGATCAATGTATTGGCGCGGATGATCAGCATGCAGCGTTGCACGATTTCTATGGCTTTCCCGAAGAAATGTACTCAATTGATTACCCTGCACCAGGCGATCCAAAGCTGTATGAGGAGATAGAGCATCTGTTCAGTCAGCATAACCTGTTCCACCAGCCGGTTCGGAACCGAGGACTGGATCATGGAGCATGGGTGGTTTTGCGGCATATATATCCTGATGCAGACATACCGGTCGTACCCTTATCCATTGATTCTCGGCGCGCTCCCCAGGAGCAATACGAGATTGGGCGGATGCTGGCGCCGTTGCGAAAACAAGGAATTTTGATTATCGGTAGCGGTGGACTGGTCCACAACTTGCGGACACTCAAGCAGACGAGTGAGCCAGCCGATTGGGCCGTTCAATATGATGACTGGATTGCACAGCAGCTTCAAGACTGGAATTTGCGTCACCTATTCCAATATGACAAGAAGGCTCCATATGCCAAACAGGCGGTACCTTCTTATGGAATAGAGCATTTTTCACCTTTGTTTTATGCGATGGGGGCTGCGGATCATGAGCGCTCCGCGCGTAAGCTTTTTCAATCGTATGTCCTTGGTTCGTTAAGTCTCAATTGTTGGGCTTTTGGTCAAGAAAGTGATACGTAAATGTAAAAAAAGAACTTCCGAATCCACATGGTGTGTGGGAATGGAAGTTCTTTTGTGTATTTTGCGTCTTCGATTAATTAGAAGGCACGTTCTTTTTTAGCCAGTTTAAGCTATTTTTCGACTAGGGTCCGCTGGAAAGGTATCTTTATTTTTACGAAACAGTCCACGCAGGAAGGGCAGTACCCAACGGTCAAAGCCAATTCTTCCGGCATTTGCACCAGCAACTACAAGGAAGATTTCAAACAGCAGGTAGATTGCATTGGTGCTTACTGTACCCGAGAACAGGAACGAGAAGTTCATAACCATAGCCATTAAAGCAGCCAGTGTAGTCAATGTACCGAGAAGCAGGCCAACCCCGACCAAGAACTCACCCAATGGGATCAGGACGTTGAACAAACCTACATTCGGCAGGGCAAAGGCTTCCAGGAACGATCCCCACCAGCCTTGTACAGCGGGATGGTCTCCACCTGTTTTAGCAATGGCCCCCGAGATAAATCCGCCTGCATCGAATCCACCTGTCAGCTTTTCAAGTCCGTGGGTCATCCATTCATAACCTAGATAAACCCGTACTACAGTCAGCAACCACATTGCGACTTTGTTTTCACGTAACCAGCTGTTAAACATTCAAACCACTCCTCTTTCTTAATCTATAATGTTGGTTGTATTTCATTTTGTTGGGGATGATCATCTTTGCTACACCTTTATTGTAGTAGGTTCAGTTACAGTTATTTGTGATAAAAATCACAAAGTCCGAATATTTTTTAAATTTTAATGTCTTTAGATAAGTATTCTATAGAGTGGTTACGCTTCAATCAAGACAAAAACAGGAAATAAAGCTTATAATGAGAAAAATAACTAAGTGGAGGGATGAACTTGTCCGGGCCCATTTCCCAACGAAATCATTGGTTGCGTGTGATGGCCTCAGCTCTGTTATGCATGACGCTGATGTCTTGTACTGCTATGTCCAATACGGGTGAATCTGAATCCGTTCCCCAACCGACCAAGCAAGAAACAGAGAAGGAGGCACTTGAACCGCCGAAGGAGCAGTCTATTCCGGCATTTACAGCTCCGCTTACCGGTCTTCCGGTGGAGCAGCCTGTTTTGGAGCGGCCGCTCGCTGTCATGATTAACAATGCTCCGGCTGCACGTCCTCAGGCAGGACTTAGCCAGGCAGACATGGTATATGAAGTTCTTGCAGAAGGCGGGATTACCCGTCTGGTCGCTTTTTTCCAAAGTCATGGTGGAGATGTAAAGATCGGACCGGTCCGTAGCATTCGACCGTATTTGATTGAGCTGGGCGAAACCTATGGTGCGTTGCCGATACACGCAGGGGGAAGCACAGATGCCTATGCGATTTTACAGCAGCAACGGAAGGAACATCTGGATGAGATTTCAAATGGAGGGGCTTACTTCTGGCGAAGCAAAGATCGTCGTCCTCCACATAATTTATACACAGACGTGAACAGACTGCGCAAAGGAAGCGATAGTAAAGGGTATGCCAAGCATACGGACGTTCCAGTATATTCTTACCTTAAATCCGGTGAAACCCCAGTTATGGTGGACGAGACAGCAGCATCTTTGCAAATTCGGTTTTTGCTTAAAAGCTATCGAGTATCTTATACCTATGATCCAGCGAATCAACAATATAAGCGTTTTGTGAACGAAAAGTCACATGTGGATCAAAATAATAACCAACAGCTCTCAGCAGCCAATGTTATTGTAATGAGCGCTAGACATCGAACGTTGGATGATGTGGGCAGATTAGGTGTTGAGCTGGACGGCAGTGGAGAGGCCATGGTGTTTCAACAAGGACAGTTAATACAGGCTGAGTGGCAGCATACACCAGGCGATGCGATTCGTTTTATGAAAAATGGGGTTGAAATCCCGTTAACGCCAGGTACATCCTATATACATGTGGTACCTGCAGATACTTCACTAAAGGAACATGTAACCATAGCAGCAAATTAGAAAACGAAATACACCTTTTTAGGAAAAAATTGTCGGATAATGACCTTCCATGTCGGGCACTGTATACGTATGTCATGAAATTTGCTTTTACAAACATTACAAAAACATTGATGAGTGTGATAAGATAGCAAAGGTTGTCTATTGCAGTCGAAACAGGTTGCGGATATTTTCGTAAAGGGGTAATCGTTATGAGATTGAAGAAAAAGGATATATTCTTCGAGACGTTGGAAAATATGGCAGATACGATCGTGCAAGCAGCCGATTATTTTGCCCAACATACTTCAAATCTTCAGGATGTGACTTTGTTTACAAATGAAATGAAGAAGTATGAAAATAAGTGTGATGATTACACACACACGATTATTACTGAGCTGAACAAGACCTTCATTACGCCGTTGGAACGCGACGACATCATGGAACTGACAACAACCATGGATGATGTGTTGGACGGTCTTGAAGCGACGGCTTCCCGTTTTTATATGTACAACATTACGGAGCCGGACGAGTATATTGTGCAGTTCGCTGATATTCTGCGTCAATCAGCTTACGAAATTCAGAAAGCTGTACATTTGCTTTCACAGAAAAAATTGCTGGCCATTCGTGAATACACTATTCGCCTGAATGATTTGGAAAATCAGGGGGATGAATTATTGCGTATTTGCATCAAAAACCTGTTTGCAACTGTAACTGACCCTATTGAACTGATTAAACGCAAAGAATTGTACGAACGCCTTGAAACGACAACGGATTCATGCGAGGATGTTGCAAATATGCTGGAATCCATCATTATGCGTAACTCGTAAGGGAGTCCTTTTACATGGATACAAGTTTACTGGTATTGGGTATTGTTATTTTTCTTGCTCTGGCATTTGATTTTATTAATGGTTTTCATGATACGGCGAACGCGATTGCAACTTCGGTATCGACCCGTGCATTGACCCCGCGACGTGCGATTATTATGGCTGCAGTCATGAACTTTCTCGGGGCAATATTGTTTACAGGCGTTGCGAAGACCATTGGTGGAAGTGTCGCTGATCCAACCAAGCTTACGAATGGAATTGATATCGTCATTGCGACGCTGATCGCTGCGATTATCTGGAACCTCTTAACCTGGTGGTTCGGTATTCCTTCATCCTCTTCTCATGCACTAATTGGTGCATTGGCTGGAGCGGTGTATGTAGGTGCGGGATCGGATAAATTAAACTGGAGCGGCTTCATCGGGATTGTCGAAGGACTTATTTTCTCCCCGTTGATTGCTTTTGTTGTCGGTTACATCGTGATGATAATTTTAAAATACATCTTCGCTCGTCGTAGTCCGCATACGGTAAACAAAGGGTTTCGTACAATGCAGGTCATTACGGCAGCGCTTCAGTCGTTCACGCATGGTACGAATGATGCTCAAAAGGCGATGGGGATTATTACATTCGCACTCGTTTCGGCGGGGTATCAGGACCATTTGGAAGTACCCATGTGGGTGAAAATTTCAGCCGCAACAGCCATGGCGCTGGGTACGTCTATCGGGGGCTGGAAAATCATCAAGACGATGGGAACCAAGATTTTTAAAATCGAGCCAATTAACGGATTCGCAGCCGACATTTCGGGAGCCTCTGTTATTTTCACAGCTACATTGCTTCATTTGCCCGTAAGTACCACTCATGCCATTACTTCGGCTATTTTGGGTGTGGGTTCTGCGAAGCGTTTTTCCGCTGTGCGTTGGTCGCTGGCCGGTCGAATTATTATTACTTGGGTTATAACGATACCGATTGCTGCGCTGTTATCTGGATTGATTTTCAAAATTCTTTTCTAGTTCATTATTATTTCTTGAAAAATAGGTACACACTATAGAATACACAATAAGCTTCCGTCCGCTTTTTGCGGCAGGGGCTTATTGGCATTCTAGGGCAAAAAGGCTTCTTCAAAGTTTACACATCCAGATAGTTCCATGAAACGTTTTTCAAAAATACCTGACATCAAAGTAGTCAATTTTTAATAACTCCTGTAGAATAAACAGAAAACTTTGAACCGTTCAACTGACTGGAGGAAATTATGCAAAAATCTAGAAAACTAATAGCACTCATGATTTGTTTGTTTTTTGTGGTTGCCCTGTCCGGTAATTTCGGTGTAGTGGCACATGCAGAAAATAAAACAAAGTATGATATCGGCACGGATACAACGTTCGCGCCTTTTGAGTTTGAAGATGTAGATGGTAAATTTGTTGGAATCGACATGGATTTGCTGGCAGCCATTGCCAAGGATCAGAATTTTGAATATACGATTAAGCCTCTTGGCTTTAACGCGGCAGTGCAGGCCCTTGAAACGAATCAAGTGGATGGTGTCATTGCCGGGATGAGTATTACCGATGAACGTAAGCGGAAATTTGATTTTTCCGAGCCTTATTTTGATTCAGGCGTCGTCATGGCGGTCCGCAAGGATAATGATACGGTTAAACGCTATGAGGACTTGAAAGGACAGCGTGTTGCGGTCAAAACAGGAACGGAAGGTTACACATTCGCAGAATCCATTAAGGCCAAATACGGCTTTACTACAGTACCGTTCGATGATTCTTCTCAAATGTATGATGAAGTCAAAACAGGTAATTCGGTTGCCTGCTTTGATGACTATCCGGTACTGGCATATGGTGTAAACCAGAATAACGGCCTTAAGCTGGTAACAGATAAGGAAAAAGGTGCTTCTTACGGGTTTGCTGTTAACCAAGGCAAGAACCAGGAGTTGCTGGAGAAATTTAATGCAGGGCTTGTTAATCTGCGCAATAGCGGGGAATACGATAAAATTTTGGCTAAATACCTTGGCGAATCGGGCAAAGGTGTGGCGCCTGTAGAGACCAGCCGCTGGGGACTGATTTCCGCTTCGCTGCCTTCGCTGATTAAGGGCATGGGAAATACGTTGCTGTACACACTTGTATCTTTACTCGTAGCCTTTATCCTAGGGTTGGTGTTTGGCTTTATGAAAGTAAGCCATAACAAGGTGTTCCGTGGTATTGCAACTGTATTCGTCGATATATTCCGCGGTATTCCGCTGATCGTGCTTGCTTTCTTTATTTACTTTGGTATTCCACAGGCACTGGATTTCAAAATGCCGCTTTTTGTCGCGGCTGTACTGACATTATCCCTGAATGCGGGTGCGTATGTAACTGAGATTATCCGTGGTGGTATTCAGTCCATTGATCCTGGACAAATGGAAGCAGCTCGTTCGCTTGGTCTACCCTATCGGACGGCTATGCTTAAAATCATTTTGCCACAAGCTGTGAAAATCATGATCCCGTCGTTTATCAATCAGTTGGTTATTACGTTGAAGGATACGTCCATTTTGTCTGTTATCGGTCTGGTCGAGTTGACCCAATCGGGTAAGATCATTATTGCGCGGACATTCCAATCCTTTGATATTTGGCTGGTAGTAGCGGTGATGTATCTTATCGTCATTACAGTCCTGACCAAAATTTCCAACCGTCTTGAAGGGAGAGTTCGCCGTGGGTAAAATTATCGTTAAAAACCTGAAAAAAAGCTATGGTAGTAATCAAGTGCTAAAGGGCATCGACATGCAAGTACGTGAAGGCGAGGTTGTATGTGTCATTGGCCCCTCTGGTTCGGGGAAAAGTACGTTTTTGCGTTGTATGAACATGCTTGAAGAAATTACCGCAGGTGAGGTCATTGTTGATGACTACAACTTGAGTGACAAAAACGTGGATATTAACAAAGTCCGTGAAAATATAGGTATGGTATTTCAACACTTTAATCTGTTTCCGCATATGACCGTGCTCAAGAACATTATGTTCGCGCCGACTGAACTGGGGAAACAGTCCAAGGCAGAGGCCCGGGAAACGGCTATGAAGCTGCTGGATCGTGTAGGTTTGGCCGATAAGGCAGATGCACTGCCAGGACAGCTTTCCGGCGGTCAGAAGCAGCGTGTGGCGATTGCACGTGCGCTGGCAATGAATCCAGATATTATGCTGTTCGACGAGCCTACCTCGGCGCTCGATCCTGAAATGGTAGGCGAAGTGCTGGGCGTAATGAAAGATCTGGCGCGTGAAGGCATGACGATGATGATCGTAACGCATGAGATGGGTTTTGCACGCGAAGTAAGCGACCGTGTTGTGTTTATGGACGGTGGTTACATCGTAGAGGAAGGAACGCCACAAGAGGTATTTGGTAATCCGAAAAACGAGCGGACTATTAGTTTCTTGGAGAAGGTATTGTAAGTGGACAAGGTTTGCCGTGAGTGCAGGTAAGGACGTAGTGTTGACCACTCCGCGTTCCATTTGATCTTTCGATCGCTGTTGCCCCTGAATTTTTGGAATGTATAGGACCTTATAAGGTGAAAATTCAGAGGCAAAGGCGAACGCTGCCGCTTCTACAGATTCAAATGGACCGCTACGCTACTGCCGCTAAACCCGCTCCTTCTTGTTCTTACAAAAGTCTGTCCCATTCATTCGGGGGGAGCAGGAGGAGGAATTAGCACATCGCTTTGCTTGCTGCGTCGAGGGAAATAGCGAGACAAGCAACATATGACTGCGTAATGGCGCTTGTGTACATCTTTGATGTTTATTTTCATAAGTGGAGGGCTTGCTTTTGAAGATAAGGACTGCTCATCATGAGGATATTCCGGCTTTGGCTTATCTGATGGAGGAGCTTGGTTATCCTACATCTGTAGAAGATATGAAGATGAGATATGATCGTATCGCTTCTGACCCTAACTACCATACTCTGGTGGCTGAAGATGAAGGGGAAGTCGTTGGAATGGTTGGACTACATGCTGATATCTTTTATGAAAGAAATGAAGATTACGCGCGTATCGTCGTTTTTGTAATGGATTCAAAACATCGTAATAAAGGCATCGGGAAGGCGTTAAATGAGGAAGCGGAAGCTTGGGCTAAAGAGAACGGGTTGGTTGCCATTGCTTTGAACAGTGGTAATCGAAGTGAGCGACAGGATGCTCATCATTTTTATCGCCGATTAGGATATGAAGCGACAAGCACAGGATTTGTAAAAAAGATTTAATTTATAATGAATTGATTATTTTATAAGGATATCTTGGGAGGCATGTTGGCCCGGAGATATCCTTTTCTTTATTAAAAGGAATACAGGACTTGAGATTGGTATAATGTTAATTGGCTTATATAAAATATAAATAACATAACAGACGGAAGTGTAAGCGAGGGGGACGTACGGTGATACGTACATTGACTATAGGTCATGATCATCAGGTAACAGTGGGAAAACCATTGGATCAGATCGTCATGGAGGATTACATATGGATGTGGGTAGATTTTAGCGAGCCTACAGATCGCGAGACAGAACTGCTGACGAGTTATTTTCATTTTCACCCATTGGCTGTGGAGGATTGTATGCATGTTCTGCAACGTCCCAAATTGGATTATTACGAGGATGTGCAGTTTCTGGTCGTGCATGCGCTTGATGTAGATACGTTAGCTGCGGAAGAAGTGGATATGTTTATTAGCAGTCGTTTTTTGGTTACATATCACCATCATGAGTTAGAGGAGCTGGATCAAGCCTGGGAGCGGATTGTCCAGCATGCGAATGAACGTAAAATATGGTCGCGAGGGCCGCTGTCTGCAGCCTACACGGTGATGGACAAGCTGGTAGATAACTATTTTCCTAGCCTTTTTATGATTGAGGATGAATTGGCCGAGCTGGAGGGCTTGGGCGGTCGCGAATCCGTAGAGGAATTAATGAAGCAGGTGTTTGACCTGCGTGGCAGGCTGCTCAAGCTACGCCGTACCATCGTACCCATGCGTGATCTGATGTACCGAGTTTTGAATTCGCAGCATGTGCAGGGCCAAGGAGATCATATGGCTTATTTTACCGATATATATGATCATTTATTGAAGCTGACAGACATGCTGGAGGCCGACCGCGAGATGACAGCCGACCTGAGGGACAGTTATATATCGCTCAATTCCAATCGCATGAATTCAATTATGAAGACGCTGACCGTAATTACGACCGTCTTTATGCCCTTGACGCTGATTGCAGGAATTTATGGTATGAATTTTTCGAATATGCCCGAGTTGGGCTGGAAATATGGATATTTTGGCGTACTGTTCTTCATGTTTTTGTTGAGTGTTGCAATGGTGGTCTGGTTTATGCGCCGAGGCTGGTTCAAATAGTATAGTCTACTTTCTTTTGCGCTTGCGCGGACGTCTACGCGGGGTAGTGGTGCTTTTGCGCTGTGTCTTTTTCCGGCGTGGGCGTGGTGGTGTGTATTCATCCAATTCCTCGGTGATATCTGTGGCAGAATTTTTGCTCGCGGATTTGCCGAATGCTGGGAGCGAGCCCATAATCAGCTTCGCCATTGGAGCAAATTGCTGCACACTAGACATAACCTTTTGCACCTTGCCGACCGTAGCAACAATTCCATCAATACCGCCCATACGATCAATGAAGCCTTTGATTTCGTTAAGATTACCGAGGTTGCCAAGACCCCCAAGCAGTCCTCCTTTGGCTGGAACCGGGTCTGGTGTGACTACGGCAGAATCCGTAATACTCGCTGGCGCCTCGTAAGGAACCAGCCCGGAAGAACCGGCTTGCGGAACCTCGTTGTATGGATCGAGTCCGGGATAAGGAGATGAACTATACGGATCGGAAAGAGAACGCTGTAGCGGCCTCCGATGATAGTAGTGTCCAGGCATGAGATCACATTCCTTTGCAGGTTGATACTCTACTGTATGTTACAAACGCACAGTGGGTTTAGGCGCGTGCCCCGAAATCAGGTATAAAAGCGGATTTGGGCATTCGTACGGTACGTTTCTATGGTCATGTAATGTTGTTCTGTAATGCGTGAAACCGTTAATGCTTGAAAAACCGACTATTCCTCGGGTACAATGAGGAGAGATCGTAACCTTGGGAGATGATAATCCATGCAGCTTAAAAAGCTTAATGATAAAAGTATTGATCAATTGTTCGAAGCTATTTTAACTCTTAAAAATTTGGAAGAGTGCTATGTATTTTTTGATGATCTGTGCACGATTAATGAAATTCAATCCCTCTCCCAACGTCTAGAGGTTGCCCGTATGCTAGGCAAAGGCAGCACATATAATCAGATTGAAGCAGAGACGGGGGCCAGTACAGCTACCATTTCACGTGTTAAACGTTGTCTGAACTATGGTAATGACGGGTACAAAATGACTCTGGAACGTCTGGGACGCTAATGCGGAGCCCTGGGATACTGGTAATCAGCCATGGCTCTAGGGAGCCATATTGGGTGGAACAGGTGGATCAGGCAGTTGCGAAGCTTCATTTGTCGGAAGAAATGCCGATAGAGGTTTCATTTTTGGAAACGGTTAAAGGAAGATTGATTCAAAATGGTATTGACCGTCTGGAAGCCTTGGGTGTAACAGATATATTGGTTATACCTTTGTTTGTGTCATCAGGCAGTACGCATGTAGATGAGATTAGCTATGCGCTGGGTGTCAAAGATGCGCCGGACAAAGAAACAGATTTGGAGCCGTTTCGACTGAAGGCGCAAGTGCATTTTGGCAGCCCGCTGGATGACGGAGAAGATGTTGCCCGCATGGTATGGGACAAGGTTCGCCCGCTATCAGCCGACCCTGCGAGAGAGGTTATTTTACTCGTAGGTCACGGCAGTGTGCACAACGGCTTTTTTCAGCGCTGGGAGCAGGGGATTTCTTCGTTGGCCCGTACGGTGCAAAGCGTGAGCGGTATCATCACGGACCACGCTTTGCTAAACCCCGAGAGTGTGTACGACAAGGCAGCGTATTGGAATCAGGAGCGGGGTCATGATGTTATTGTGGCACCGCTATTTTTGAGTTCGGGATATTTTACAAGTCGTATGATTCCTAAACGCTTGCAGGGACTCGAATACCGTTATTCAGGAGACCCTTTATTACCGCATCCTTTGCTCACAAGCTGGATGGATAGACAAATTCGTGAATTATTGCAAAGTGTGCAGAAGCAAGCAAGGTCAAGTCATAGGTAGTCTGGTTCGGCTATAGCGTCATCTTAGCCTTAAATTTCCTTATTTGGGCAAAGTCTGGCTTCTTTTATTGTAAAAGAGGTCTTTTTCCAGTATGATGATATTTTGTACAGACTGAATGTGATGAACTGCTATGTGAATATAAATATCATTAAATATACGGGTGGCGTAACGGAATGAAAAGAGCTAGATTAATCTATAATCCGACCTCTGGGCGTGAGGAAATGAAGCGTCGTCTTGCGGATGTTTTGCAGCGCCTAGATGAAGGGGGTATTGAAGCCTCTTGCCATGCAACTACGGGTGAAGGGGACGCAACGCGTGCCGCAATAGAGGCCATTGAGCGTGGGTATGACATGATTATCGCCGCTGGTGGCGACGGTACATTGTATGAGGTCATTAACGGGATGGCTGAAAGAGAAAACCGCCCGCCCCTAGGTGTGTTTCCTCTGGGGACGACGAATGATTTCGCCAGGGCACTGGGCATCCCCAAGCACTGGGAGGATTATTGCGACCTCGTGATTCGTCAAAATCCGAAGCCGCTGGATATCGGAAAAGCGAACGACCGCTACTTTATCAACATTGCAGGCGGGGGGACTTTAACCGAGCTTACGTATGAAGTTCCGAGCAAGCTAAAAACGATGATTGGCCAGTTGGCGTATTATTTTAAAGGTATGGAGAAGATGGTCAGCCTTGCTCCACAGGAGCTGATCATCAAGGCATCGGGTCAGGAAGTGATTCACGACGAGTTTATGCTCTTCCTGATTGCGAATACGAATTCGGTGGGCGGGTTTGAAAAGCTTGCTCCTGGGGCGACAATAGATGATGGACTGCTCGACGTCATCGCTGTACGGAAATGCAATCTGGCGGAAATGATCCGATTGGTAACACTTGCGCTGCGTGGTGAGCATTTGCAGGACAAGAAGATTGTTTATTTCAAAACAGATTACATGGAAGTGACCTCACCCGGCTATGTCCAGCTTAATCTGGATGGCGAACTGGGGGGCACTTTGCCAGCGACTTTTCGGAATTTACCGCATCATTTGAATGTTTTCCGGTGAGGAAATACTTCTGCTTCCGGGAGGCAACGCAATATAGTATATGGAATGCAGAGTAGGTAGTTGTTTTTGTGAACATATTGGTTCTTGCCGTTCTCCGTGGGGAGTAACGGCATTTTCGAGTTGATGTTTGTATGTTTAGATGACCATTCTAATTAGACGTCCGAAAGAAAATATCGCATAAAAAGAAGATCAGAAAGAAGTGACAACCATGACGAATAACCGTAGCGGACGTGGAAAAAGCCGCCGGAATGCAGCAACAGCAACTCCATCCAATCGTATTCGATCCAGTGTAGAGCGTGCCGATCTGCCTGTGCAAAAGAATGATGAGGCCGTGATAGACATCATCGGCATGAACCACGATGGCGAGGGTGTAGGACGTGTCGAGGGTTTTACGCTGTTCGTTCCAGGTGCGTTACCGGGTGAAAAGGTTCGAGTTAAGGTGTTAAAAACGAAAAAGCAGTATGGGTATGCCAAGCTGCTGGATATCGCGCAGGCTAGCCCTGACCGGATTGCAGCTCCGTGCGCCATCTACGATCAATGCGGTGGCTGCCAGATCCAGCATATGAGCTACGAAGCGCAGCTTAGCTGGAAGCGACAGCATGTCGTGGACGTGCTGGAGCGTATCGGGAAGCTGAGTGTGGCTACAGAGCCCAGTGAGCATACTGCACAGGTTTTGGCTGCTTCTGCGGATACAGATGGTGAGGCCGATACAGTCACGACTTCTGATTCGGCCATGAATGCGGATGGAAATTCCGACAACATGTCGCGTGTACATGGTGTAGTCGTGCATCCTACACTCGGTATGAGTGAGCCTTGGCGATACCGCAACAAAGCCCAGGTGCCGATTGGTGTCACCGAGGGTGGGCTTGTCGGCGGTTTCTACGCACGTGGCAGCCATCGCATCGTGGATATGAACACCTGTCTCATTCAGGATGAGCGTAATGACGAAGTTGTCGCACGTGTCAAAGAGATTGGCCGAATGCTCGGCATCAGTGCATATAATGAAGAAACCGGACGCGGGCTGCTGCGTCATGTCGTTGTAAAGACCGCTTTTCGCACGGGTGAAATGATGCTGGTGCTCGTGACGAATGGGCGAGATATTCCGCATGCAGATGCGTGGATCGGCAGTATCTGTGAGCATATCCCACACGTGGCAAGCATATGCCAGAACGTGAATACGAAGCGAACGAACGTTATTTTTGGCGACGAGACTCGTGTACTGTGGGGTCGTGACGTGATCTACGACTACATTGGAAACGTACAGTTTGCGATTTCCGCGCGATCCTTTTACCAGGTGAATCCCGTACAAACGGAAATGCTGTATGGCAAAACCGTCGAATATGCTGGACTCACGGGCAAAGAAACGGTAATTGATGCGTATTGCGGCATCGGCACGATCTCTTTGTTTCTCGCTCAGCATGCGGACCAGGTGTATGGGGTGGAGATCGTCAAAGAAGCCATCGACGATGCACGGAGTAATGCGCTGTTGAACGAAATGCGCAATGTGAAATTTGAGGTAGGCGCGTCCGAGGACGTCATTCCTGCATGGAAAGAGCAAGGCATCACCGCCGACGTTATCGTCGTCGATCCGCCCCGTAAGGGCTGTGATCCACGTCTGCTCGACACCATTCTGGAGATGAAGCCAGAACGCGTGGTGTATGTATCCTGTAATCCAAGCACACTGGCGCGGGATTTAAGGATATTGGAGGATGGCGGGTATAGTACAGTGGAAGTGCAACCTGTAGATATGTTTCCGCATACGGTGCATGTGGAGTGTTGTTCACTATTAGTCAGAAAAGACTAATAGTTGAGGTGTATTGGCGTTTGAAAAAGGTAAAAATCAAAACAAACTTACTAATGAAATCGTGTAGATGTTGATAAATATGCTCACGTGGCATCACTTGAAGAAATCAAAGAAAACGAGTTTAACTTAAATATTCCTCGCTACGTGGATACGTTTGAAGAAGAGCAAGTCATTGACCTTGCCGAAGTGAGTAAGCTTTTAGAGCAAGATAAACAAGAAATCGCGGAACTTGAAGCTAAGATCAATGAACAGTTGAAAATTTTGGGTATTCATGTGTAGAAACTGACGAAAAGGGTCAAGGATATTATTCCTCGGCTCTTTTTTTAAACCATTCGCTTGGGAACGGCGTAGGCTGGGGGAAATTATGCTGTGCAGTATTTCTATGAACTGCGGCGCAGTACGTTATAGAAGATGGCAAGGAGGGGCGGCGCTCTTCCTTTTTTTGCGAGTCTTTTGGGGAGTCTGCTCCTCTCTTGGGTATGATATACTCATTTAGATGTCTATGCTTAACATATACTGCCGTTTGAACTACGTTGCTTAAACATGTTATATGTGAAGAAGAAGCAAGGACATGAACAGGTTAGCTTTACCATTTTGGGACCAAAGATTTGTCCTGGTATTTATAGAGGAGTTTTTGATATGACGAATAATTTTTGGCGTGATTTGCCACGACCTTTTTTTATACTGGCACCGATGGAGGATGTGACGGATGTTGTGTTTCGCCATGTCGTAAGTGAAGCAGCCAGACCGGATGTGTTTTTTACGGAGTTTGCGAATACAGAGAGTTATTGTCACCCGGAGGGGAACAAAAGTGTACGCGGGCGTTTGACTTTTACAGCGGATGAACAGCCCATGGTGGCCCATATCTGGGGAGATAAGCCGGAATATTTCCGTGAAATGAGCATCGGTATGGCGAAAGAAGGCTTCAAAGGCATCGATATTAACATGGGTTGCCCCGTAGCGAATGTAGCGGAGAATGGGAAGGGAAGCGGCCTGATCTGCCGTCCCGAAATCGCAGCGGATATCATTCAGGCCGCCAAAGCTGGGGGACTGCCCGTCAGTGTGAAAACAAGGCTCGGTTTCACTGCCGTAGATGAATGGCGCGACTGGTTAACTCATATTTTGAAACAAGACATCGTTAATCTCTCTATTCATCTGCGGACAAGAGAGGAAATGAGCAAAGTAGACGCCCACTGGGAACTGATTCCGGAGATTAAGAAACTTCGTGATGAGGTGGCACCAGATACACTGCTGACCATTAACGGAGATATTCCGGACCGTCAGACCGGCTTGAAGCTCGCTGAGCAATATGGAGTGGATGGCATTATGATTGGGCGTGGTATTTTCCAGAATCCATTTGCGTTTGAGAAGGAGCCGAAGGAACACAGCAGTGAGGAATTGCTTGAACTGCTGCGGCTTCATCTAGATCTCCATGATCATTATTCAGCGCAGGAGCCACGTTCGTTCAGCCCTCTCGCCCGCTTCTTCAAAATATATGTCCGTGGATTCCGAGGGGCAAGTGAACTCAGAAACAGCTTAATGAACGCCAAATCAACAAGTGAAGTGCGTACATTGCTTGATGAGTTTGGAAGCAAGGATCATGATGAGATAGAGGAACGTGGAAATTAAATTGCCAAGTTGGGAGATGGCTGTTAGTAGACATTGAAAACATAGGAGGATATATGTCCTGGAGTAAATTGAAGCAACAACTGGAGAGCTTCCGCTGTCCTGCGTTAGACGGAAGAGTCGAATACCGAGCGACCAGTTACCGTTATTTGCCTGATAAGTCTGGAATTTGTTATATAACTGTAGATAAGAAGAACATACTCAATATGAATGATATCACTAGTCCAATCAAATGGTATCAGACGGAGTTGGAAATTAAGAATGATCCAGATATCCAAGTTCCTATCAGCAATGAAGAAATTGAAGCGGTCAGAAAAGATACTAATGGGAACGTTCCGGAGGATCGTCTACAAGTAATTGCAAGAGGTAGAAAAATATCAGAGCATGCAAAGGAGCTTTTGTCAGCACAGGCCTCATTAAGCAAGTCTAATTTTAATGTTGTAGCTAATAAGTTTTTAACTACTTCTATAGAGGACAGCTTAGAGAGTAATGATATCTTATTGAATATTCTAGCTTTAGTGGACAGACGAGTTGGAAAAAAGCGAATATTAAACATGACCGAGAAGATGAAGTTAAAGCATCCCATTGTGCAGTATTTTTATGAACTACGACGTAGTACATTATGAAAATAAATAACTTCCATTGATGTGGGCACGTCGTGTCAGGGTCGTCCACACTGCAATTTGACTATATTCCTGCATTTCAAATAACGTTTTAGGATTGAGTGCTGTTCATTGTTACTGTATTGCACAATGGCAAATAGTTTGGAAGATGTACAGGAAAAAAGTTAAGAGGGGCGACAAGCCCCTCTTAATTGTGTGATGCTGATAATTTTCGTTTATTTACAGAAATCGTAGCAATTAGTTTCAAAATTTTTCATCGCAAAAAACTTTTTTCTCATTTAATGATCTTGCTATATTCGATAAAAGCTGAATTGTATTTCTTATCTCATGTTCCGTAGTGTCTGGGTGAATTGCGCAGATTCGGAGGACAGTTTTTCCATTGAGTTGTGTCGTAAGCACAGAGGCGTATCCGTTTGTCATCATTTCTTGGGAGATCCTTTTGTTGAGTGAATCTAATTCCTGATCCGATAGCCCAGTTGGCGCATATCGAAAATTAACAATCGCTAATTTAGCGGGGGTTACAATTTCCCAATGATTATGTTTTTTGATTTCATCTTCAGCCCATTCTGCGAGTTGAACTCCATGCTCTATAACTTCACTGACAGCATTCGTTCCTAAAGCTTGCAGTGTCACCCATAGTTTCAAACTTCGAGCAGGCCGGGTTAACTCAGGACCCAGATCCCAATAATTCATATGTTCTTCATCAGTCTCGGCATCTTTCAAATACTCTGGATGGGTGCTGAAGCAATTTTCGAGGTGCTGCTTTTCTTTGGCTAAAACCACACTACAGGAATAGGTCTGCATTAGCCATTTGTGTGCATCCCAGGTGATACTATCTGAACGTGATATCCCGCTCAAAAGAGACTTATATTTCGAAGAAGCCAAAATTGACGCACCGTAAGCTCCATCCACGTGTAACCAAATATTATGTTTTTCACATAGGTCAGCAATTTCGTTTAATGGGTCAATGCTTCCCGTATTGGTTGTGCCTGCCGTGGCAATGATTGCAAAAGGCTTCATCCCAGCCGCTTGATCATCCATTAATTTTTTTTCTAAGGCTGAAACATCCATACGAAAATTTGTATCACTTGGAACCTTCCTGATTTGATAACTGCGGAATCCGAGGATGCGTAACCCTTTGGCGACCGATGAATGAGTTTGATCTGAAACATAAGCAGTTCCAATGGCATATTCCTGCTCGGATAACTTTGCATTGCGTGCAGCTGCTAAAGCGGTCAAATTCGACAGCGATCCGCCCGACAGAAATAAGCCTCCAGCAGTATTGGGATATCCTGCTTGGTCACACATCCACCGGATCACTTCCCCCTCTAAAAGGCTTGCGCTCGAACTCAGCATCCAGCTTCCGGCATGGGTATTATAGGCGCTGGTCATGATATCTCCTAACCACGAGTAAAGAGACATTGGACCAGGAACCAATGCGAAAAAGCGAGGGTGTTGCATGAAGGTTTGGTGAGGATAGACGTTTTTCCTCATTTCATCGACGACCTCTTGTATCGGTCTTCCTTTTTTCGGAAAACCAATTCCCCTTAAATGAGCTATCGTATCCTCATCTGCAATGTTGATTACTTTTTGAGATCGAATGTTATTATTTTCTGCTATAAATGAATGTATGAACTGCTCAATAATCTCGCCTAATTGCTGATTTGGTTCTTGATTCATCATAAGCATCTCCATCTCCTTTGTTTAACTTCAACCAAAGTATAATATAACATCTGTTGTCATATTGTGAGATTCACCGATTTCATCATTACGTTTATTTTTAGGCACTTTGCTATTACATAAATTAATTTTCAAGGTCGAAGATGGCTATACAACGGGGCTTGCTGGAATGGAGTTGTTAAAAGATTTGAATTTTATGCTTTTTCTAGATCCATTGCAAAATGTGATTAATCATATAAAGCAGAAAATGGCTAGTTTGATATCCAGAATATTGAGTTCGTTTTATCAAGTTTATTTCTGCTGTAATGCTAAACCCACCCCGTAAACTCCAGTATAGACGCTTTCGCAGATTGCGCTTCGGATTGTGCCCCTTTACGCCATTCTTTGGGCGGCTTTCCCATAAGCCTGGAAAAGCAACGGTTGAAGCTGGAAATGGAGTGAAAACCGACTTGTTCGGAGATCGAAAGAATAGAATCCTCCGTGCTTTTTAACTGCTTGCAAGCCTCTTCGATTCGGGTGCTGTTTAGGAAATCGAGAGGCGACGTCCCCATAATTTCATGGAATTTTCTTCGGAAATGAGTTGTGCTTAAATGGCACAGATCGGCCAAAAAATCCATGGTAATGGGATTCATATAGTTTTTAGTGATGTACTCCAGAACTGGAGAAATGACAAAATCGCTTTTCAGGCTATGCTCTGTTTCTTGATCTGCCAACAGTTCATTCCTGGAATGAATTCTAAGGAGTTCTATGTAAAGGGATAGCAATAAGCCGTAGGCACTTTCCTGATAGTAAGGATTCTGCTGTTTTAATTCCTCTACGATTGAAGTCGCAAGTGTATAAACCTTGGGATGTTGCTCCTTATTCAATATACAGTTCATTCCCTTCACCACCCACAAATTCGGCTCGAAGTTGCTGTAAGCACTTTTAAATGAATGTTGAAAGAGGTCCTCTGGCGAAAAAAAGATATAAGACCAGAGACTGGCTGTATTTGGCGAACTATACGTGGTATGAGGAAGATACCTGGGGATGAAGGTCACATCGCCCGCTTTGAAGGGTACAGATTCTCCTTTGATCTCCATGATGCCGCTATCTGAATAGCATATACCAATCTCCAAATGGTTATGGAAATGGAGATGCTCACTTTTAATATCTGAAATCTTCCAACGATCACCGCTTAATAGCAAGACAGGGAAATTTATAGGCAAGCTGTAGTGCCGATATTCTATAACGGGTTTCTTTTTTCTGGGCATATTCAATACCCCCATGACTTTGATTTTAACCAGCAGATATACATCAGGATTTTGCAAAATTCGATTCCAATCGCTCCAAGGTGCAATATATAGACGAACTAGACCATTTCGATCTATATATTGTTTATTGGAAGTTGCTTATTGGATTTTTGCAAAATCCTCACATAAATGATTAGAATTGCGCAGTTTTGTTGCGAATATGCTTAGATGGAGACTATTTTACTGCGTACAATGGAGTAAGTAAAGCGTTTCCAAAATGGCGACAAACAGCTCTCAAGCGCCTTTGGGGGCGTGTGCGCTAGGAGAGGGGAATAAAGATGCTTCAATTGAATTGTGACAAGGAAGAGATATTAAAAGTTATCGACAAAGTCGTCAGAAAAACAATGGCGATGGATTTGACGTGGGACTGGCCTTGCGGTGTGGCTTATTATGGTGTATCCACGGCCTATACAAAAACAGGTAATAAAGACTATTTGAATATGCTTAAGCAGTGGGCGGATGAATATATCGAGCTGGGTCTGCCGCACTGGACGGTAAACACATGTGCTATGGGCCATATGCTGATCACATTGTATGAAGAAACAGGGGACCAGAAATATTGGGATATTGTGATGAGCAAGGTGGATTATATTCGGAACCATGCTCTCAGGTTTGGAGACCATGTTTTGCAGCATACGGTATCCGTTGCTAATGATTTTCCAGAACAGGCATGGGCGGACACGTTGTTTATGGCGGCATTTTTTCTGCTCCGTGTAGGAACCAAATTAAAGGATGAGGAAATGATCCAGGACGCCTTAAACCAATATTACTGGCATATCAAATACCTGCAAGACCCTAGTAGCGGTTTCTGGTACCATGGCTACAATAATGTCAAGCAGGACCACATGTCCGGATTTTTCTGGGGGAGAGCGAATGCTTGGGGAGCATATACCATGTCGCAAGTTAAAATTCATTTGAAAGACTGGTACTTGTATCCGCAGTGCATGGACGTGGAGTGTTCACTTCGGGATCAACTGGCGGCACTGAAGGGGGTTCAAACGGAGAACGGCCTGTGGCGGACGGTACTGGATGACGAGGAGTCCTACGAAGAAGTGTCTGCATCTTGCGGAATCGCGGCGGCCATGATCAATAACGGCAATCCGCTGCATACCAAATACGTGCAAAAGGCATTGGAGGGCATCTTGAACCATATTAGCGAGGACGGACGGGTACTAGGTGTGTCGGGCGGCACAGCGGTTATGAAAGATCGGGATGGGTATCGGAATATTCCAAAAGACTGGATTCAGGGCTGGGGTCAAGGCCTGGCATTGGCCTTTCTGTCTGATATGTTGAATTAGGAGGGAACCAAGTTGTCCAAACAAACTACGGGGAACTTTACACTACCGGGAGAATCCGGTTATGAGGCGCTGACCCTGAAATTAGCTGAACGGTGGGGTGCCGATGTCATCCGTGATAGTGACGGCACGCAATTGTCCGATGAGATTATTAACGCTGGGTACGGCATATATTCGACAATCTGTATCATCAGAGATCATAACGAGTGGGCGTCCCACCATCTGGGTAAGCTGCAGCAGTGTTTTTTAATTACAAATCCAAAGGTAGCTGTACAAGATTATGTATCCATCTATTTGATGGAGGATTTTTTTGCTGAACAATTCAAAGTTAATGATTCCAAAGAGGCGTTTAACTATTGGCAGGTTTTTGATAGAACGACCGGAGAGGAAGTTCCAAGAGAACAGTGGAATTATGAAAGGGAATCCGGAAATGTGGTCATTACCGGAATTGTTCCTTGGCATAAATACACGGTAAGCTTTATGGCCTACCGGATCTGGGAAGAGATTTCCATGTACAATCACACAACGAATCATTGGGACAAAGAGCATTTGATGCAGATTGATCCCATCTATGCAGAAACGCAAAATTATCTGCTGGATTGGATGGAAGATTGGTGTCTCCAGCATAAGGAAACCACGGTTGTTCGGTTTACCTCCTTATTTTATAATTTCGCCTGGATCTGGGGCAGTAATGAGCGCAATCGCCATCTGTTCTCTGACTGGGGTTCATACGATTTTACGGTAAGTTCAAGAGCACTTGATCTGTTTGCCAAGAAATACGGGTATTCGATGACTGCCGAGGATTTTGTGAATGGCGGGAAATACCGCGTCAGTCATATCCCGGCTGAGCAGCGCAAGCTGGATTGGATGGCATTTATCAATGATTTTGTAATCGAATTTGGCAAGAAATTAATTGACATTGTGCATAGGCACGACAAGCTGGCCTATGTTTTCTATGATGACAGTTGGGTTGGCATGGAGCCTTACAATGACCGTTTTCAAGAGTTTGGATTTGACGGGTTGATTAAATGTGTGTTTTCAGGATACGAGGCGAGGCTCTGTTCAGGTGTAAAAGTGAATACGCATGAGATTCGGCTGCATCCATATTTATTTCCAGTTGGTTTAGGCGGGCTTCCTACCTTTATGGAAGGGGGAAACCCCACGCTGGATGCCAAAAAGTATTGGATTAATATCCGGCGCGCCTTGCTGCGGGAGCCTATTGACCGGATTGGACTGGGCGGATATTTGCACCTTGTAGAGCCTTACCCGGATTTTTGTGATTATATCGAAAAAATTGCCAATGAGTTCAGAGAAATTAAAGAACTGCACCATGAAGGCCAACCCTATCACATGAAGACGAAGGTAGCTATTCTGCATAGCTGGGGAAAATTGAGATCGTGGACATTGTCCGGCCATTTCCATGAAACGTATATGCATGATTTGATTCATGTCAATGAAGCTTTATCCGGATTGCCGATTGAAGTGCAATTCATTGATTTTGAAGATATCCGTCAGGGAATTCTACAGGATTGTGATGTAGTGATCAATGCCGGCTCTGCCGGTTCAGCATGGAGTGGTGGGGAGTACTGGAATGACAACAAGTGTGTGGACTTACTGACGAAATGGGTTTATGAGGGTGGTACCTTTATTGGCATCAACCAGCCCTCTGCGGTTGAAGGCCACGACAGCTTTTTCAGAATGGCACATGTTCTTGGACTGGATGAGGATACAGGCTCCAGAGTAGGTCATGGAAGATGGGCATACGAGGCTAGGGATGAGCATGGTTTGGTGCCTGAGGGAGCCAGTATAACGCCAAAGAATAGCATTTATCTTACTGATGGGTCAGCTGCGGTAGTGGAGGAAACGAGTGGTATGATAGCATTGACTACTCATGCCTTTGGTAAAGGAAAGGGGATCTACCTTCCTTCTTTCGAATTCAGCTGGGAAAACACAAGGTTGCTGCTGAATATAATTCGGTTTGCAGGCAATGAGTTACATGAAACGAAGTACATTACAGATAACCTATATACAGAGTGTGCTTATTATCCAGAAAGTAAAATATTGGTTGTTATTAACAATAGCGATCAACTTCAAAGAACGACGATTGAAACGGAATATGGCAAACAAACCATGGAATTAGATCCGTATGACACCATGATCACCCATATCGGCTTAACAAAATCGGTATAGGAACGGAAATAATGAGAAGTAGCGGTATCAAGCCCTCCTTTATTTTAAGGAAGGGCTTTTTGTTTCAGCACCTCCAGAAAATCAAGCTAATTTACCGGGGATTTTGTCCATTCAAAAGTATCTACCCCATCATTAAATATAAGTAGAACAATTAAGGAGATGATTTCTTTGAGAAAGGCAACCTTAATGAAAATTAAAAATGCGGAAGCAAAGTTGGGAAGAAAGCTAAAGAAAAGAAGTCACGTGGTTATGAATCTTAAAAAAGCCATTCGTGTAACTCAACTTGGAGATGGATTTGCACGTTTCACTTTCGCTCCGATCACTATTTCTCCTAATAGCTTTAGAAGCACTACGATTAACGGTAACGCCTACAATCTGATTAGCGGTGCATGGACTTTCTCTGGAAATGAACAAGGGTTTCTTCTCAATAATTATTCCGCGGCCGAAGACAGATGGGTATTTACTGCATGGAATCCAACTGGATTCACAAGAACGGTATCCTATGCTGTTATCGCCAAACGGAAGCCATAATTCAAATGTCATCGTTAGCAAGGAAAAGGAGCGTGAGCCTTCTTTTCCTTGCTAAAATGTAGAGAAAATTTTGAACAAACCTTCGATGATCTTATAATTTTTGATAGTGGTTTAATAGGTGCTCAACTCTATCTTTAATAATCTGTTTTAAAGATTCTGGCTTCACTGATCGTACATAATGACCATATCTCATAAAATAATGAGCGATAAACTCCTCTTCTCCAGGATTATAAAATCCCTTAATGACTGTCTTATCACCATTTTCTATTTTCATAGAAGGATAATGTTCTTTATAAAAAATATCCTTGGCTTGTTCTACAATCTCTACTTCAAAGTCAATGCTCTTCTCAGTTTGATACATTTCCAATGAACGATTAAGGAGTTCATCTATAGAAAAGCGAGAATTGTTCTCCTCTTCTTCTACAAAGGTGATTCGATCACATCTGAAAACTCTATATTTATTCGTATGTAACTCTATTCCAGTAGCATACCATTGGCCAAACTTAGCGGAAATTTTGAAAAATTGAACATAGTAACTTTTGTTCTGATTATTTTTTACATATTTAACTTTACACGTACTCTCATTAAGAATGCTTGTTAGAATTTTATCTAAATAGCGACTAACATGATTATGCTGATATATTTCAAATTGTAGAACCTTTTTCATTTTATGAATCTGGTTTATTTGTATTTTAGAAAGACAGTGTTCAAACTTTTCATTGAGTTGATTAACACTTAAGTGAAAGGGGGTGGATTGATAAGCTTCTAACGTCAACATTGCAAAGTACAGAGCATACACTTCATCCATCGTAAAAATAATGGGGGATAACAATCTATTTTTTAGGATACCATATCGTCCATGTCTGCCATGTTCCGAAAAAATAGGCATACCTAATTGTTCCAATGAACTAATATCTCGTAGAGCTGTACTTTTCGAGATATGGTATTTATCCATTAGGTCATTTAAATTAAAAAACTCTCGACTGTTTAAGTATCTGATCATGTCATTTAATCTTTCTGATTTCTTCATCTAAATCTCCTTATAAAGGTGTCATGTTTTGATACCTTTTTATATAATAATAAGTTCAAGGGAATAGATCAAATTCATAAGATATCTACACATATAAAAGGAGATTGATACCATGAGTACAACATTAGAAGTAGCTATTTTCTTATCCATGAACGGAAAGGCAAAAGAAGCTGTACATTTTTACAAAAAACACTTCAGCGCAAAGGAATTGTTTCTTGTTACCTATCAAGACATGGCCCAACGTGACAGCTCCATACAGCTTACTGATGAAAATAAAAATTATATTTCTCATTCTGTCTTATCCATCGGAAAATCAAAAGTAATGATAGCAGAAGATACAATGAACATCAGTGAAAAATATACAGTGGGTAATAACACTTCATTATGTATTCAAAGTGCTGATTTAGAAGAAATTAAACGTTTTTATAATAGCTTGATTACGGATGATCGAGTGAAAATTATTGTGCCTTTATCTAATAATGTGTTTAGCCAAGCCTACGGTATTATTGAAGACCCGTTCGGTATTCAAATACAATTAATGTTCGATAATCGATTATAATAAAAAAGCATGTTCGATGTTTCATAATTGGATAATAAATGGGCAGAAGTAAAAACTAAAATGGGAAAACCTAAGATACCGCAGCAGAAAAGGAGACACTATGACGGAGAAAAAAGAAATAGCAGATCAAATAGGGTGGAACTTCGACAACAGTTATTCTCGTTTGCCGGAATCATTGTTTACAAAGCTTAAACTGACTCCTGTCCGCTCACCCAAGCTGATTATACTTAATCATCCGTTGGCAGCATCACTGGGGTTGAACGGTACAGCGCTGCAAAGGAATGATGGCGTAGCGGAGCTGGCTGGAAACCAGGTTCCAGAAGGAGCCGTACCTCTTGCTCAAGCTTACGCAGGGCATCAATTTGGGCATTTTAACATGTTAGGAGATGGGCGTGCTCTGCTGCTTGGCGAACAGATCACTCCCTTGGGTGAACGGGTTGATATTCAGCTCAAGGGCTCAGGCAGAACGCCATACTCCCGTGGTGGTGACGGCCGTGCGGCACTTGGTCCGATGCTTCGCGAATACATCATCAGTGAGGCGATGCATGCGCTGGATATTGCTACCACCCGCAGCTTGGCGGTGGTATCCACGGGTGAGTCGATCATCCGGGAGACCGAGCAGCCCGGAGCCATTCTGACCCGTGTGGCTGGCAGTCATCTTCGCGTCGGAACCTTTCAATACGTCTCAGCATGGGGCACGTCCCAAGATCTCCGTGCTCTGGCTGATTATACCTTGGAAAGACACTACCCGGAAGTTGCCAATGACGAAAACCGTTACCTTTCACTGCTTCAGGAAGTGATTAAGCGTCAAGCCGAGCTGATTGCCAAATGGCAGCTAGTTGGTTTTATTCACGGGGTGATGAACACCGACAATATGACCCTTAGCGGAGAAACCATTGATTATGGTCCTTGCGCCTTCATGGATACCTATGATCCTGAGACGGTGTTCAGTTCCATCGACAGGCAGGGACGCTATGCTTATGCCAATCAGCCGCATATTGCTGCGTGGAATCTCGCGAGATTTGCTGAGACGCTCTTGCCACTGCTGCATGACAACAGGGAGCAGGCTGTCACACTGGCTGAGGATGCAATTTCAGATTTTGTAAAAATGTTTCACCATCATTGGCTTGCAGGAATGCGGGCGAAGCTAGGGATCTTTAACGAAGAGCAGGAGGATGAATCTCTTATTGAGGAGCTTCTGAGTATCATGCAGAAGCATCGTGCCGACTACACCAATACCTTCCGTGCCCTAACTTTGAACAAGCTGGAGGATACGGTTCTGTTCAGCACTGCGGAATTCACCCAGTGGCACGAGCAGTGGCAGGCGAGGCTAGGCAGACAGCAGGAATCACAAGCCTCCTCGCGTCAGCTGATGCGCAGCAGTAATCCTGCAATCATCCCACGCAACCACCGGGTAGAAGAAGCACTAGAAGCTGCGGTGGAACGAGAAGACTACCGTGTGATGGAACAGCTTCTTGAAGTTCTTTCGAACCCTTATGCCTACTCTACCGAACAGGAAATTTACTCTACATTGCCTGAGGAATCCACCTGTCCTTATCGAACCTACTGTGGTACCTGATGTGGAGCAAACGATTTGAAGATAACCTATATCATGCGTTGGTGGAGAAGATGGCCATTCTCTCACCAGCGCATTTTGTTTTTATAGGGGTAGGTTGCAACTGATTAATCCAGCTCCTGACCGTCATTTTCGATCTGTATGTGTCCGCAATAAAGACATTGATGCGTACAGTTCTGCGTAAGAGCAGGCTGGCCTTCGATGCGCATGTCGCTTTTTCCGTTCAACCAAGGCATCGTAAGGACAGGAATACACGGGGCCTTTTTCACCCCATAAATATCGACCATCTCACTGGCTTGCACAGCCGGATTCAGCGGACTGGAGCAATTCCCAAAAGATTTTATGTTCACCCCAGGTACATAATCTCCAATATTCATCTGTGCCTTATTTTTAACATACACCCCGTGGCTAAAAGGGCGCTTCAAACGCGTAGGCTGTGTACCGTAACTACAGCTTAAAATCGCACCTGCCACGACATAGCTTTTTTTCGCACCTGTTCCAGGCTGCACACTTGCTTCTTCCATACGGCTTATTCCTCCTTTGTGGCCATCTCCACTTTTTGCACACGAACACCTGTAAATGGACGACGCAGCAGACTTTCCGCTACCGCGAGATTGATATAGACATGTGCTTCCAACAAGCCGGCAATCCGAAATATAGACGGTTCGATTTTCCCGTACTTAAGTACCAGTTGCTTCAAGGTATGGTCGGGATACCACTCGGTTTGTGAGGAAAGACAGTCCACCACAGGTGGACGCAGTACCCAGTACACATCCTGCCTGGCTTGCTGAAAATCGGTAAGTATAGCGGCCTTCCATTCCAGCTCTGGCATGTATTTTTCCAACAGGGCTTTCATGGAGTCTGAAACCAGCGGCAAAGGGAACTCCAGAAAATCCGGATATACGGTTCGTGGATCTGTATGTACTGCTAAAAACAGGGGAGTGTCCTCTGTCTGAATGGTATGACCCGAAAGGATATCCTCCACCTGCAAGGGAGCTAGGGGCGCAGTCTCCACCCGATGCTTTACGCGCTCGTCCACCATGAGTCGGTAATACCTCATGACATCCACTCCCCTTTACTCACTGCATCTGTTATCTGTGTAGCCAGTGGCGCTTCTACAGCAGCAAGGCCAATAGCTTGGCTTAGTTGGTCATCTGTAAAGATTACCCGGTGTAGTTTTGCTCCTGTAAAATTAGCTTTTGCTAAACATGCACCTATAAACGAAGCGTCAGTAACATCGGCTCCTATAAAGCAGGCACCTGTTAGATCCGCGCCGTTAAATAAAGCTCTTTGCAGCGCGGCATCTTGGAAAGCAGCCCCTTGAAGCTGTGCATGTTGAAAGCTAGCTCCCTGTAAATTAGCTCTTGTAAAATTCACTCCATCCAATCCTAACGGTTCCCAATCCAGCCAAGCATCCGATCCATATTCGCTATTGCTTATAACTTCGTCCAGTACAGCCTCTTGCAGGGAACAGCTACTGAAATCGGCTCCGTGAAGCAGGCTGTGCGAAAAGTCGGTTCCATCTAGCTGAGTTTCTTGCCATACCGTGCCTACGAGGATACAGTGATGCAATCGACTTTGTTGCATCCCGATCTGGCGAAAGACTGTATAGCGAAAATCCAAGGAACTGTAATCTCCATCCGACAGTTGAACTTGAGACAGTGCTTGGTAGCTGTAGGCCGATTCTTCTTTTTCCTCCAGCCAAGACTTTATTATGTTTGCATCCATGGGTCTCCGATCTTCCCGGTACACAGAGATACTATGATCCATATACTCTCCGACGCGAATCTCAAAAGCTTCTTCACGATCCAACGCCTTAAACTCTGGTAGGTCGACTGCTTGCTTCATAGCCTGACGAACCAGACTAACGATCATCGTATGAAGATATCCCGCTGCTTCCAGCATGATCTGTTCCAGTTCAAGCTCGGAAAGGGAGACTTGTTGCTTCAAAGTTTCAGCCCCAAGCTGTTCACGTAATTGAGTCCAATAGAGAAAAATCCAACTTGCATCGTACTCCAACTGAACGGGCTCAGCATCAAGCATCCATAAGGCATCCGTAGCTTCAACAAGATAAACGGGCTTCTGTTCAAGCCATGTGGTGCGCAGCATAGAGTAGGTGATGTAACCAATATGACCTTTACGACCTGTGAGTTGTTTTTGCCGAACCAGCTCACAAAAGGCGCGAAAATGTTCTACTATATGTTGTAATCTTTGTGTTTGTGTTGATTTACATTTCAACGCCCATTCTTTGCGGATGAAAGACCAAGCCTGATGAAGGGCTGTTTGTTGCTGATCTAACACATCTGTTTGCTTTTCCATTTCTAATCATCCTTAATTTGACTTCACTTCGCTGCCTTTCATGTCTGCCGACCCACTTAATTCGATATGACTGCCATTACAATCCATACGGAGCTGACTACCTGCGGACAGGCTCATTGTCTTCCCCGCAGATAGGCTGAGATTGCCTCCCGCCGTAATATTCACCTGTTTGCTGCTCGCAATATGAATGCCTTCTTTATCGTCCAGTTTGATATAAATAGCGCCGTCCTTACCTGTAACGACCAGTTCATCCGGTCCTAGCCGAATTTCCTTGCCATGCGGGGTACGCCATATTTTCATTTGCGGATTGGAAAAATGGTTATGCGTACTCTTGCGATCTGCCCGTCTCACGGCACTACCTGCTACGCCGTCTTCTTCCCGACTACCGGGGAAATAGAGGGAAACTGAATCGCCTTTTTCTGGCATGACGTACCAACCGGTATGACCACCGCCACTGTACACGGTAGAATAGTTGAACCAGTGTGCTTGGTTTGTGTCCTGTTGTTCATCACAATCCAGATGAATGCGCACCTGATCCTGACGTACGTCCAGCACAATACCGCTTAATGAGGCTCCTGCCAGCTTATCCTGGTAGTAGCTTTTTTGCCGAAATCCCTGGTAAGAACCCAACACATACTGATGCCGCAGCAGTCCTTGACTCATGGCGGTGTAGGCTTCCATCACATATAGGTTATGCCCCTGAAAATTCAACTGAGCGCCCAAGTCGAGTACCTCATCCGTTTCTACCTCATAAAAAATAAAATCGTGTTCACTCAGTTGGGTTTGCTCATTCTCCTGAAAATAACGAAAAGGAAGCAATTGCTTACGTACGGTATAACGGGTATGATCCAGTATCGCCTGTGCAGGGCTGTCCTCAATACCAAAATAAAATTTGGGACTGTCAAAACGGGCTACAGGCATCAGACTCGTATGATAACGGGAGGCTATGCGTCTTAAAAATGCCCAGTCTGTCTCCTGATACTGAATGGCAAGTCGTCCGATGGCTTCTCCGCCGGTAGCCCCGTCGATCACATCCAGTCCTTCATAGTCCTTACCAATGTGCTCCAGCATTTGAGGAATCGTCATTTTCGTATACTGAAAAGAACGAGTACGCTGCTTCATGTCCATCCGGTATGTATGGGAAATGGCTTCCACCTCCAGATAGTACACACCTCGCACGACTTTTACCTCGACCGAGAGGGCAATCCCACTGAATAGCGGCTTGCTTGCGCCAGATTCATCTTGTTGGCTGACTTCAATGATGGTATTTTTTTCTGTCGTTTCCACGTAACTGTCTTGCAAGTCTTCGGGGATAACACCTGTAAAATAAAGCCGAGTATGCTCGTTAACTTTTTTCGTTAAGGTGAGCTCTTCTAGATCCATTTGTTCATAAGGGTGAATTTGAATTTGATCGTATCCCAGACTCATGGTGTAGTCATTCCTTTCTCATTTATAGAATAGGCGGAGGGTGGAAGGACAGAAAGGGATTGAACCCAGTATTCCGCTACAGGTAACCAGACTTCGAGATCTGCCTCCAGACAGCTAAAGGAACCTATGACAACTCGTCCTTTGTGGATAAAGAGCAGCATTTCGTTGTATAGATTACCGTCGATCCCCGCCGCCACAAAACGAATCTGTCCAACTGAAAGTCCGGAACAGTTGGTGACCATTTCGGTACCTAACCAGTTGCGAATCGGTTGTACAGACCGTAGAATATCCGCCATTTGCTCTACAAAATCGGGCAGTTCTTCCGCTTCCAGAGCGGTATCTGTAGGATTAAAAGTGATATTGATGGTCTCCTCAGATGAGGTATAAATGACCTTTGGTCGATGCTCTGAAGGATATTTGATTATAGCTTGCTCCATTGGCATAGGAGTAAAGGACTTGGGGATGTAGAAACCAATCTCTCCGTGTAGTATTGTAATGGGCTCCAACGTGAGATAATCATTTTCAACATGAAGTAGCTTTGTTTCTTCAAACATGGAACCGTCCTGTTCCGATTTCTGAGTTTGAGCTGGGATGGATTTCACATTATCGTTATTAGCTGTCTTCTGATCCACCATTTTAGCTTTGAGGCTAAGTATATGCTCGTCTAGATAGTTCATAGAAAGCCCCCTTTTAGGAAAAATACGCGTTTGTACTTGAATATGTAAAGATGAGAGGAGATATTTAAGTACAGAACCAACATATGTATTTATCGGTTAAAAGAGAGATTTAGTTTACAAAATGAACCATTCGTTGGAGGAGCATTGTTCAATATTAGATTCTATTTCATTCTATAACGCCTTTTTGCCGTAACAATTCGGTAGTAGTGCTCCAAAGTAGGTGTTGCATCTTGGTATCCCCACCAGGATATGTCGGCACAATCGGCTTACCAGTACCAACATTAAAATATCCGCCTGTCACTTCTTGATATGGGGATTCTGTTGCTAAGCGAATAATGATGTCTGCTCCTTTCCGTGGGTCTCCGATATGCAAAGCGTTCAATATCTTTGCAAGTATCGAAGAAAATCCTAACTCGCGACCAAGGCCGGTAACGTTAAAACCTGGATTAAGTGCGTTAACTACGATTCCAGTTCCATCCAGTTGACGTCCAAGTTCTTCTGTAAACATGATATTAAGAAGCTTGGTCTTTCCGTATATCTTAGATGAACCTCTTGCGTTAAATGCAGATGTATCTGTTAAATCCTCCGGTAATTTTAATTCACCATGGTTGCGTGATGCTTCAGAAGCCACATTGACGATCCTAGCATTTGTGGATTCCATGAGTGACTTGAGTAGTGTATGCGTTAAAAGCCACGGGGCAAGATAGTTTACGGCTATCATTTCTGCCAAACCCTCTGAGGTTATTCGCTGTTCAAATCCATGTAATCCAGCATTGTTCACTAATACATCAATCTTTGGATAATTAGCTTTAATTTCATCTCCCATACGTTTGACATCTTTCATAAGAGACAGGTCTCCGAAAAAAAAGTCCACCTTTGTATTGGGCGCCAGATCTTTTAAAATATTTTTAGTCGTTTCAGCACGTTTTTCATTTCTGGCTGTTAAGACTAGATGTGCTCCACGTTTGGCTAATTCAATTGCTACCCATTGTCCAAGACCGTTAGTAGCACCAGTGATTACAATAATCGGGTATATCGACATATAAATCATCCTCCGAATTCTCGATCCAATTACATCCATATTCATGTCTACGCTTTACGGTTGTGGATGCTTTATACTGTAGATCTTCTGCTTGACACTTACTAAAGTTGAAAATATGATTGATATATATCAAGTATATGTATTTTGATTGATATATGTCAAATATATATTCGAACTCATTCAAATAAGGTGGAGACTATGGAAAATAAAACTCAACATCCAGATTCTACAAGAGAGCAATTAGAACTGAATCTTGGTGAACAACTTAATGCACTTATAAGCGCGTCGCATGCACTCAATGTAAAAACTGCGGCACTTTTCGATCCATCATTACAACCTGCAGCTTTTCTGATTGTACGTTGTCTCCTGTCATACGGTCCGGCAAGCGCTACATTTTTGGCGGAATCCACCGCTATGGATCGAAGCTCTGTTAGTCGGCTTGTTACTCAGCTTAAACACTTGAATTATGTAAAAAGTGAAACTCATCCTGAGGATCGTCGGGGAGTGTTGATATCCCTGACAGCCAATGGTCGTGAAAAAGCCTTGGAAGCTTTAAAAGAAAAAGAAAAAGAGTTTTATCAACGAATTTCAACATGGGAGGATTCTAAACTTGAAGCGTTTATCGAGATGCTGAAGTGTTTTAACGGGTATGATTGCGAGGATTAATGATTCAACATAAAGCATCGTATGATGAAAAAAAGGAGGCATTTTAAAAGTGAAAGAAAAAAATGTTTAGGAAATTTGAACAGTGGGGGAAGTCCCATGGATTTTCCGGGATCAAACTGTTATCTCATCCAAGTCGGATACAGGCTCACAGGTTCTACGAACGACGTGGCTATATGTTTACCAAGGATCAAAAAAATTTTATAAAAAATCTCAAATAAATACATATTCATTCATCATTGAATAAGTGGGTTCAAAACTCTGATCTTCATCTCCTTGTTTGGAATTCATGCCTAGTTATATCACAAGGCAATGTTTGAAATGTTGCTCTTTCATTCGGATTTCATGTTTTCCACTGTATTTGAATACAGATTTCAAATAGGCTTAATATCGTGATATTTATCATTGAAAAAATATGTATGTTTAGCACTCTAATGCATTGCATTAAATTGACCATTGTTCAGAAAATATGAATAGCCTTCCTTTCCATTTCATGCCTAAAAATGTCTGCTAATTAGCAGTTGTATTTAGGCGTTTTTTGTCATACAATGCATCTAATGCTACGGACTCGGTCTTAGAAACAGTAAGGTTTGGACGGTAAATAGGACGTGGTTTCCTTGTATATTTACGAATCGTGGAACTACTTTGTAGTCGTTCACTCACGACCACGTCAGTCTGAAAAATTAATAATGTTTGGGGACAGTTTTCCGGATCATTAGCGTTTGATGATGAACATATACGAAGGGGAGCGTTCTTTTGGAATCGAAACAATTAACGAGAGGGCTAAAGCCACGGCACGTTGAGTTGATTGCGCTTGGAGGTACGATTGGCGTCGGTTTGTTTATGGGGTCGGCAAGTACGATAAAATGGGCAGGTCCCTCAGTGCTGTTGGCATATCTCTTAGCTGGGATTATTATGTTTTTTGTCATGCGGATCATGGGGGAAATGCTGATTCTTGAACCGGTGACAGGCTCATTCGCTACATTTGCTCATAAATATATCAGCCCTTTAGCCGGTTTCTTGACCGCCTGGAGCTATTGGTTTTTATGGGTTACCGTAGGGATGGCAGAAGTCACTGCGATTGGGGTATATGTGGGCTACTGGTTCCCAGATATCCCGCAATGGTTACCGGCTTTGGCAGGTGTAATTATTATTGCATTGGCCAATTTGGCGGCTGTGAAATTTTATGGGGAATTTGAGTTTTGGTTTGCGATGATTAAAATTGTCGCCATTATCTTCATGCTAGTAGTTGGTACGGGGATGATCTTCTTTGGACTCGGTAACGGTGGACAACCGATAGGTCTATCCAATCTGTACAGCCAGGGAGGCTTCTTTGCAGGTGGTTTGAAAGGGTTCCTATTTGCACTCTGCATTGTAACAGCGGCTTACCAAGGGATAGAGATGGTAGGTATTACGGCAGGTGAAGCTGAAAATCCGAAGATGACACTGCGAAAAGCCATTAAAAACATCATCTGGCGTATTTTGATTTTCTACGTGGGTGCAATCTTTGTCATTGTTACGATTTATCCTTGGAACCAAATAGGCGAGATCGGCAGCCCATTTGTTCTGACTTTTGCCAAGGTAGGAATTGTGGCTGCTGCGGGTATCATTAACTTTGTTGTACTTACAGCTGCGATGTCTGGTTGTAACAGTGGTATTTACAGTGCGGGCAGAATGTTATATACATTGGCTAAGAACGGACAAGCTCCTAAGTTCTTTGGGAAAGTTTCTCCAAGCGGCGTCCCTAGAAATAGTATAATAACGACCATTTCCTTGCTGCTGGTAGGGGTGTTATTTAACTATTTAATGCCTGATTCCAAACTGTTTCTGTATATTTACAGCGCCAGTGTTCTTCCAGGCATGGTACCGTGGTTTGCATTAGCCATCAGTCAATTTAAATTCAGGAAAAAGTGGAAGGACGAAATGAAGGATCACACCTTTAAGTCTCGTTTTTTTCCGATCAGTAATTACATCACCATTGTCTTTTTGTTGCTTGTGATCGTTGGAATGTGGTTTAATCCAGACACACGCTTGTCGTTGATTGTCGGGGCAACATTTATGGCGATCGTCGTTGTTGGATATTTTGTCTTTGGCATAGGAAAGCGGCAGAGAATTGAAGAATTAGAGGAAAACTAAAAGATTGCTAAATACGTAACATTTGCCGAGCGCAATTCAGATGATCCTGAGTTCGCTCGGCTTTTCTTTTATATGACGAGGGAGGGGCTACGAAAGGGTTGTTACTGAGGTATAGAACCGCGTGGTTATCCTGTTCGCACTACAAATGTAAATATAGATACAAAAAAAGTGAGAACGAAAATGGAGAAGTTTATTATTGCTACACTCTTACGATTGGCCTTAAACTCTGTAATTCCCGAAAATAAAAACATAAACGCTAAAAAAAAATGTGAGACTTTGTATAAGTCCTCGTAGGTGTCTGGGTATGCGAGTGATAAAAAGGAAGAGATCATAACAACTACAGCAAATATTAAAGTGAGGCGCTCGTTAGGTAAAGAGCGCATGCGGTAACTTCAAGAAGCAAAGTGAAGGTGAATCTGCAACCGGAATACGAGACAGGCCAGTATAATGCTACTGCGAGCAATACTGCAGACCAAGCCACAAGAGAGAATGCGCATACGTTTCATGTCCAAGTGTTTATGTTTGAATTTATATTTTTCTAATATTTAACTGTTAATAGAATTATTGAAAAGCTATAATGCTAATAATGATTTGAGTGTATTTGGAGAAAGAGGTTGAGGGTATGTTGTTGAAAAAATGGCCATTATTATTGATGATAGGTATTCTCATGGTGGCATCTGTGGGCTGGAACGGTGGAGTATCTTATGCAGCAGAATATACTTGGGATAAGTACAAGGGCACTGAGGTCAAGACATATAGATTGACTGCAGTACCTGGAAGAGTCGAATATATGGATCAGGAAAGGTTTTTTGCAGCTTTAAGCCAAACCCCAAATGTGTATGGAGATTTCAGCGGCTATAAAACGGGGAAAACAACTGGAGTTGTAATCGAGAGTATAACGGATGATGTGTACAAATTTACAGTTACTGATTTTCTTCGCGATCAAGAGCCTGAGGTTGTAGAGTATATAAATCCTAGAGGCGGAATTCCTCATAGATGGAATGGAACTAGTGATATTCAAATTTTTATGAGAGGGTCAGAAGCGGCTTCTTTGTCTGAGCTGTTTTATGAGGGGACACCCAGTGAAGGACGCTTTCAATTTAATGCTAACGATATATATTTAGTTACATTCTGGTCCAGTACCGTAAGACTTATCAGTGGGATGTCTGCTGAAGCGTTAATAGAGGAAGGTCCTCACACGTTTAACAATCGGGAGCTTGTAGGTCAAGTAACCAGCGAAGATCCTACAGCTTATCCGCAAGATGGGATTTCAGAAGGTTATTATTATGTTTTTAAGAGTACTGGGAACAAAGAATCAACTGATGATGGAGATAGCCAATAAAAACAAAAGAAGAGATAACATTGTGTAGGGTGCTTTATACATGATGTTATCTTTTTTATTGTGATGCTTGCATTAGGAAATTAAATATTGAAAAAATGCTGTAAATGTTAATTCCCAATGAAAACCATTTTAAAAGATCGGGATATATGCCTTTAAAATAATGACAATATTACGGATAGAACCGTAATCTATAATTACTTTTTTTGCTGTCTTTATTCAATCCTAGGGATATTATTCCGATAATTCAAGTATATACAGTTTGGTGTTAATTGAAATGAAATCCGTTTGAAAACAAAAGAAATAATTTTCAAAATTCACACAGAAGTCCAGGTGCAAGTAACCTGATGCTATATTGTAAAGGAGGTGCAAGAATCCAAAATAATATGAAATATGAAAAAAAGTTAAAACAAATTAGGCAGTACATCGCTGCTATACTGGCTGTTTGGTTGTTCTGTATACATACTGTGCCTGTTTTTGCAAACAGGGCCTTTAACGATATTGAACATTCATATGCAGCTGATGCAATTGAAGCCATGGCTGCTCAAGGGTATGTTACGGGTTATCAGGATGGTAGCTTTCGACCTGTACATTTTATTTCGCGACAGGAGTGGGCGAGTATTTTCGCTAAAACGTTAAAGCGAACTTCGGTTAACAAAAGCGTTGCTCCTTTTAGTGATGTGTCACCATGGGCTCTACCCTATGTGCAGACCTTGCAAGCAGAGAACATTACCAAAGGAATTAGTG
The DNA here is from genome assembly GCF_024213565.1 of Paenibacillus sp. Lou8.1. Classification (NCBI taxonomy): domain Bacteria; kingdom Bacillati; phylum Bacillota; class Bacilli; order Caryophanales; family Paenibacillaceae; genus Paenibacillus; species Paenibacillus sp. Lou8.1. Next base: position 125,214 of record NZ_JANAVN010000012.1, on the reverse strand, counting down.
ATCAGTTATTCGGTGCAAAAAACAATATGACTCGTCAGGATATGGCAGTGTGGTATGCCAGGTATTTCGGTGTTACTGAAGATACCCGTGCTTCCAATAAATCCAGTTTTGTGGATCAGTCTGATGTATCAGCCTATGCACAAACGAGCGTATGGCTGATGGAACGTTTGGAGCTGATCGAGGGGGACACGAACCATTATTTCCATCCCAAAGAGTCTGTGAGACGGCAGGATGCTACACTGGTAGCATATCGGATATGGCTAGGTGGCGACGGTCTGAGAGAACGTGCCAAGCGTTTGTTGGAGTCATTAGGAAGTGGAGCTGCAACGATGAATCAGCCAGCCAGTCCACCGGAATCGAAGAAGATCGTGGTCGACCTAGCGCCAGAAATTAGTCACCAGCGTGCGAATCCGGAAATCGAAGAGCCTAAAAGCCACAGCCCAAGACCCGATTCACCGGTATCTCCGGTAACACCTACTGAGCCTAACCCGGAACCGCCAGTTGTACGACCAGATCCTGGGCTCAAACCACCAGTGACTCCGTCAGAACAACCGGACCATTCTTCGGATTTTCTAGTGGATGAGGTCGTAATCAAGGCGCCCGAGTTGGTAAATCAACCAGAAACGTATCCTTCGTATCAGCTGTCCTTTGACCTCTACAATAAAGGGCACTTGGTAAGCATTCCCGATGTTAGCGTCACAAGTGTTACTTACACATTTAGTGATACATTAGGTGTATTTGATGAACATGGGAAAATTGCGCATTCCGAAAATATACCTGCTGCTGATGATTACATTCCTGTAGAGATGGAAGTCATCATTGCTAAACCCCATCAGGTGCTTAAAGCACAGACCAAGCTGATCGTGAAAGGGAAGACTCCTCCGGTAGAGGAACCGAGTGTAATCAGGTCCGTATACTTGGCGACGTACTCCATTTCACAGGCGGCGACTCTAGACCCTAATGCCTGGAGCATGCCCTATGTATTTCAAAATGCAAAGGGAGAGGTCATACCGTCCGGTCTATTGCCGTCAGACTTGAAGCTTCGGATTGAGGATTCCAGAGGGATATTTGACGAGGATGGACATATTGCCAATCTGCATCTGATACCTGCATTGAACTCTGTCATTCCATTCAAGATTGAGGTTGAGTCACCCTCTCAGGGAATTCACTTCATATCCGATGCCGAGTTAACTGTAGTACCAGGAGCACGCAAAAAGCAATATTTTGCTATCTCTATGATGCTGCAGGGAAAAGATGCGGGCAGTACGACCACGATAGAGCAAATTGAGCAGTCACGTCAATTGCTGATGGATCACTTTGGTCCCAACGTAAAAGTGACGTGGGCCATGGAAAATAGATTTATTTTTGTGGAATCAAATCGTCCGCAGCTTAAAAAGGTTTTGGAATATGTGGATCAGTATGGCGATGAAGTCGGGATTTTGGATGGGTATCCGAATAATCTGTTTGGTCTCCCTGAATGGGAAGCACAGATGAACGAGTGGTTGTATATGTATCGTTATAATGCACTCAATGAGCTGCACCAATCTGGTTCGTTAGGATCACCTTCGGTGTTTGAAAGCATGGATACAGACCAATATCGGAAGTATCTGCCTAAATCATTGACTGGCTTTACGGTGAATCCTGAGCAGGCCCAATGGCTTAAGGATCATTTTAAGATCACCTCAGCGATGGGTTGGTCGGCTACACAGTATAATGTGAACAACATGTATGGTGAGGGTTCACCTTTGATGCCTTACTGGTCCCATAAGGATAATCCGATTGTTCCGGCACAGGGGCTTACAAATAATAGCGGTATCGTATTTATGAACTCGATTACGATTGATCCGATTGGATCACGTTATACCAAAGATTCCTCACGCTGGACTCTCCATCCGGGCGATCCATATGTGACCGAAACGGATGCGGCACCACAACTGTATATAGCGCAGCAGTATTTAGATAACCCGTATCAACGTTTGAATACAGTAAACTACATGTCCATTATTTTGGATGTCAACTGGCTTGCCAAAAACCATAACATGTCTCAAATATGGGAGAACTTTGTGAATCACTTCCCTGTTGACCGTGAGGTTGAGATTGTGGGCGTGGACGGGCTGAAACAGATTTATGAATCGGTAGCTGGATTGAGTAATGATCATACGGAGTTTTCGCTCATGTTTAGAGGCTCAGGCTTTAAGGCAGTTATGGACTCCAATAATTCACCAGCCAATCTGCGTTACTTGTGGACTGAAAACGCCTCACAGCGGATTATTTTATCCAAGGAGGATGGAGATGCGGCATGGTCCATTATTGACTTTACCGATTATACCCCAAAACCAGTTCCGAAGATGGCATACAATCTGGATAAGAACACGGATGTAAGCTATGTCACTGGAAGGAACTTTAAGCTGCATCCTACAGCTCCGTTAACAGCAGATGAAATTCAGCGCGTAAAGGATCGTTTGAAGGAGATTTACTTTGCAGAAGAAGTAAACTATCAGTAAGGATTTTGAATGACAGATTTTTTATAAGACTTGAGATTTTATGAAAAAGGGGCGCCCATAGCCATGGAAATGGCTGTGGGACGCCTCTTTGTTTTAGAGTAAAGGTTTTACACCCATTCAATAACCTGATCTACAGATCGCCGGGTTTTGCCGCGCGGCTCGTTCAGACGGTATCCAAATGCCACCATACAGGAAATACCGAAATGTTCGGCATCCATAATGCCTTCTACGGAGAGGATGCGTTCGATTTCCTGTTTATTAAAACCTTCGATAGGACAGGAATCAATGCCGATTTGAGCTGCGGCAGTCATCATGTTGCCCAGTGCGATGTAGGTTTGTCGGCAGCCCCACTCGAACAAGGCTCTTTTATTTTCCTCCAGCCCAAAATCAGATTTTAGAAAGGCATCATACACTTTCTCTCTGCCTTGAATCACTTCAGCGGGTAATTGTTGCACGTTCTCCATCATACTCTTGATATAATCGGAGGAGGCTACCATATCTTCAGGAAGTCTAGAGAGGATGAGTACAAAATGGCTGGCTGTTGGCAGTTGTTTTTGCGCCCCCCAAGAGTAAGGCAGCAGCTTCTCACGCATAGCTTTACTCTGAACGACAACAAATTTCCAAGGTTCAAAGCCAAATGAGCTTGGAGATAAACGACCGGTTTCAAGAATAAAATCAAAATCGGAATCGCTAATTTTCTTATGACTATCAAATTCCTTCGTTGCATGTCTGAACTCGTATGCAGATAAGATTTGATCTTTAGTAGTAGTTAAGGTTTCCATCGTTATTCCACTCCTTATGGATGTGATTAAAATTGACGCTTACCAAGTGACATGCTTAATATTAGAATATACATGATCGTTTTTGAAGTACGCACATTAATGTGCTGTAGTATATAAAATGATACCAAGGAGGAGAAAAGCCTATGCGCAATCGGAAAGGCGGCTTTGGGGAATGTACCGCTGGAAATGATCAGGCGTGTCCAGTTGAGTTCACGCTGGACGTGATTGGGGGCAAATGGAAAGGGATTATTCTATATCATCTTATGTATGGGACTAAGCGATTTAGTGATTTTCGGCGGATCTGTCCGGGAATTACTCAGCGTATGCTGACACTCCAATTGCGCGAGCTGGAAGAGGACGGAGTCGTTCACCGTGAAGTCTACCAACAGGTTCCTCCTAAGGTCGAATACTCTCTAACTGAATTTGGAAAAACGCTGATCCCGATTATTAACCTGATGAAGGATTGGGGAGAAGAATATAAAACAAAACAGCGATCATCAGAAAGCAGTCTTCAGCAGCCTAGCCCCAATGTGTAGGTTTTTGAGACGGCCCACGAAAAAAGACCTGGCCATCATTTTTTGGCAGGTCTTTTGTTTTTTAAAATGAAATGATGCAAAGTTCGTTTTTCAGTTGACAGCAAGGACGACGCTTGATATATTTCTTACGATATTGATAATCATTATCATCTGTATGGGAGATCATCTCCACAATATATAGGGGGCTAATCAGTTGAAAAGAAAATCGTATTTTATGATGACAGCTATGTTACTTGTATTGTCTGTATTCATCAGCGCTTGCGGCGGAAATAATAATGGAAGTAGTCCGGCTTCATCTTCAGAAGATAAGCAAGAGTCGGCTACTACTGGAGAGACTAGAAGCTTTAAAACGGTTAAAGGGGATATTCAAATTCCTGCTAAGCCACAGCGCATTGTAACGGATTTTTACGGCGGAGAATTGCTGTGCGTGGGTGCTAACGTGGTGGGTGTGGAGCCGACTGCGTTTCAAAATCCTTTTCTGACCGATTTGCTGAAGGAAAAAGGAACCAAAGAGGTGGGTGATCCGACCAATTTGGAAAAGACGCTGGAACTCAAACCCGATCTGATCGTGGTTATGAAGGATACGAATTATGAGGCTCTTTCTAAAATCGCACCTACCCTGTACATTCCGTACGGTACGACGACTAATATCTATGATACGGTCAAGCTGTTCGGCGATATCACTGGGGAAAAGGAGAAGGCCGAGCAATTTATTACTGCATTTGATAAAAAGGCCGCTGAAGGTCGCGCACGTCTTAAAGGTGTGATTGACGAAAAGGCAACTTTCGGTTTGTATGAGCTGACGGACAAGCACGCACTTTGGATCTTTGGTGACAATGCGGGTCGCGGCGGCCAAGCTGTATACAATGCGCTTAAACTGAACATGCCAAAGAAAACAGTGAACTCCAAGGAACAAACGGTGCAGCTTTCGATGGAGGTATTGCCACAGTATGACGCAGATTATATGTTCCTGACTACGTATGACCCCGAGAAAAAGGGTGACGCGCTCAAACAACTAAAGTCGTCCGCTGTGTGGGGGAATCTTCCAGCGGTGAAGAACAATAGAGTGTTCTTTAACGATTTTGATACGTATTATCGTTATGATCCAATCGCTATTACCGGGCAAATTGATATGATCGTAGATATGCTGGTCGAAAGAGAAAAAGAGAATAAAGCTAAACAATAGATGTGAGATTCTGCGTTGTAATGAATTGCCCAAAACAGATAGGGATTCGCATATTATACGCAGTATATAGCATTAAAAACCAGTTCAACATGAATCATGTTTGGACTGGTTTTTAATTTACTATTTTGTCGTAATTTCGATGGTATCTTCTTTTTGTATCCAATCTACTTTGGCCCCTAGCGTTTCGCTGAGTAGCCTTAATGGAAGATAACCAATACCATTCACCATGAAGGGCGGATTGGTGAGCTTTACAGCTTTATCGTTCACTTTTGTTTGGCTGGTTTTGAAATTTATTTCTAGAGAGACAGGATGGTCTTCTGTCTTAGACTGATTCATTTTCGCTATTTTGCTGTTGAAATCATAAGCGATCTCGGCCCCCAGTTTGTCAAAAACAGAACGAAGGGGAATAAACGCCTGCCCGTTGCGGGTAATGACACCATTACTCAGAGAGACAGGCGAACCATTGAGACGGACAAGAATCGGTTTTTGTACAGGAACTGGTGAACTATACAGAAACTCATAGTCCCCTATACCGAGCTGCGCGTGTTTGTTGACACCCCAGCCCCATAGGGCGCCATCTGTTTTTTGCATGATTACGTGCCGTGGACCTGCTTTGATGCTTTGAATATTTTTAGCAAGTAATGTAAAGGGTGCATTGGATGGTAACTTTTCACCATCTAGAGACGCAACATATACATTCCCAGCTGTGGTGAGGGCAAGTATGGAGCGTTCGGCGAAAAAGGCGTCTTTAACATCCTTTACTCCTGTTAATAGTACAGGGGTATTTTCGTTGTGATAGGTTGTATTATCTGAGTAACCCGTAACTGTAGCACCCCAGAACCATAGCCGACCTTGCTGATCAATTGCGAGATTGGAATACCTATTGGCCTTGATTGTCTTGATATCCGATAAGGCTTGAATTTGCGATACGGATAGAGTTTCGGACGGAGTTGCATTTTTATCAAATTCTTTGGGCCACGTCCACACGGTGCCATCTTTTTTTAAGGCTATGTTTTTAGCGATTGACGTAATATCCTTTAATGATGAAATAGGTTCGAAGCCCTGCAAGGCTTTTGTATTTTTCCATACACTGCCGTCTTTCTTTAGAAATATCCAGCGTTCCTCATCATCCGGTCTTTCCTCATAGTAACTATCAATATTGGCAACCTCGTCGATGCCAGATAGGGTTTGAAAAGGACTAGAGATGTTTCCATTGTCGAGCCGTTCAGCGGAAGATATGCTGCCTTCGCTGCTCAGAGCGAGCACATGATCATTCAAATTACTTACAGCTGCGAGGTTCTGTAATCCTTCCAGAGGAACGAATTTCACGGATTCAGCAATATTATTTCTAGGCACATACCAAGCAGAGTGGTCTTGTAAGGTAAATACCAGATCGCCCTCGTTGATGATATTAGAAAATGTTTTTACAACGTCCGGCTTACCCTCTACACGAGTCGGTACGGATTGATTATAACCCCACAGCCACAAGCTTCCATCAGACTGAATCAGACTCCCGGAATCATAGGCGCGAATATGGGATGTGGAGTTATCTCCGGCCGCCCATACACTGGGACTGAGCAGCAATAACGTGATTATACTGAGTAATAGAGCCCGTCTTTTCATACGATTTTCCTCATTTCTTGATCAATGTATCCCCCTATCCATAGACGTAGATTATATAGAAAAGTTTTCCAAAATGTATGAATTTCAATAAAATAACCTCCAAACCCACGATTAGAGATGGATTTGGAGGCTGTTTTTTAATGAGTAAGCAGAATATGTTGGTTCGAACAGGTTAAACACGGTTATGAGCAATCTAATTCGCTATTCGACTGCGCACCATCAACAAGGTTTGTTCTTTGATCTGTCCGATTTCACGGATGAGTGCGGCTGTCTTGGTCTCATAGCAGTATTTGACATCCAAATCTTTCAGCGAAGCAAGGTTAATGTCGACGGTAAGCAGGGCAGATTGAGCGGCGGCTTCGAACAGGATCGCGCCGAGGCCAAGATCCGAAATCACATTTTTATTGGACATTTCCACAATGTTGTAGGCTTGCGACAATCCGTCCCGGCATACTTCCAGCAGGCGCATGGGTACCTCAATGGCAGCGATCACCGCTGTCTGTAAGGAATGGGTACGATAGCGCTTTTCTTCGTCCGTTTCCTTGGGCAAACGCAGCGCGGTCATGTACTGTTCAAAGGATTGGATGTCTGCGACCATTAGTTCCTCACAATGTGCAGACAATCTTTCCATGCTGCTAATGACGTCCGTGATTTGTTCATGGATATGCGCATATTTTTCTCCTTGTGAAAGGTTGGCGGTCATGGAGGTCATAGCCGCGCCTAGTGCCGCAGCCAGTGCGGATACACTTCCTCCGCCGGGGGTAGGCGCTGCACTTGCAGCCTCTTTTAGAAAATGCCCGATGGAATGATTCCACGACAGTTCACTCATGAATAGACCACCTCTCTGGAGTAGTGTTGCAGATGTATTGCTTTGAGCAGATTTTTATACAAAATCGCAGTTGTTAAGGTGCCAACGCCGCCAGGAACCGGAGAAATGGCATGGACCTTTTCCCCAACGTCTAAAGCGGCATCCCCCACTATTTTTCCCTCTAGCGTCTCATTAATTCCCGCATCTACCAAAATCAGACCGGGATGAACCATATCCTGTGTAATCACATCAGGGCATCCGACTGCGACGAAGGCAATGTCTGCATGGCTCAGATGCTCTGCAATATCACGTGTTCCTGCATGACAGGCGGTAACGGTGGCATTTTCTCTTTGCAACATGTGGAAAAGGGGAAGTCCCACTGTCTGTCCGATGCCCACGAGAGTGACATTTTTGCCTGCCAATGTGTGACCGTAATGCTTGAGCAGCTCGATACAGGCTTGTGGTGTTGCGGGATATAGTCCTGCGTCACCTGTTACGGTAGCCAGCTTGTTATCAGGTGTAATCCCATCAATATCCTTGTAGGGGGCGATGGATTGTTTAATAACGGAGGCGGAAAGATGTTGGGGAAGCGGCAGTTCCAGCATAATGCCATGTACATGGGGTGCATTGTTCAGACTGCCGATCAGGTGCAGTAGCTCGGTTTCGCTAACATGACGATCAAAAGTATGAAGATGAAATGAGATGCCCAGCTTCTCCGCTATTTTTTGCTTGGTCCGGGCATAGTAGGCAGAAGCCGGATCGCCTTCTACCAATAGTGTCGCCAGATGGGGACGGTGTCCTTGCTGCTTCATTTCTTCTACCTGTGAACGGATCGTTGCATATACTTGCTCAGCTGCTTCTTTGGATTTCATGATAATAGCCATAGTCCGAGCCTCCTCTGAATTTATCGCATGATTTATCAACAGGGTGTCATGGTCTTGTAAACGAAAAAAAGTATTTGCACAAGGTCGTCAAGACAGACGAATCCTCTGCAAATACTTCTCCCAGGCGAACGGTACGCTTTTTTTGTATGCTCCCTCGTGGTTCATTCCACTGACTTCGCCAGTCACATACAGCGTTATTATGTCTTATATTTTAACAAATAATCCTCAGAAAAGAAACCCGCGAACATTTGGAAAACGGGTTATGTTACTTGTCTATATGACAAATGTCATATACCCGAGCTGACGTTTATGACTACAGCGTCTACAGTCTTCACCTTATACTGAGATTAGATCAACATGTACGCCTAACAGGATCAAGGTATAGGCGTCATTTTAAAGGAGGATCATAATGAGTATGACACAACTCCCATTAGCCCAATTGAAAAAAAATATGGCTCCCTACGAGAAAATAAACACGAAATCCAGCGTTCTGCAACTCATCAATACTTTGGGTCCACTGATCCTATTGTGGTATGCTGCTTATCTTAGCCTGTCGGTTTCGTACTGGCTGACGCTTCCCATTGCCATTGTTGCATCGGGGTTTGTGGTACGGACGTTTATTATTTTTCATGATTGTGGTCATCAATCCTTCTTCAAAAGCCGCAAGCTGAACGACATTGTGGGAACGATTACAGGTATTATTACGCTCTGTCCTTATCATCAATGGAAAAATAGTCACGCGATCCACCATGCAACCAGCAGTAATCTGGATAAAAGAGGCACAGGTGACATGTGGGTGCTTACGGTAGAAGAGTACACAGAGGCTTCCACTTGGACACGGCTGGCCTATCGCATATATCGAAATCCTTGGGTTATGTTCGGGCTAGGTCCGATCTATACTTTTTTGATTTCCTATCGCTTTAATATCAAGACAGCCAAACGCAAGGAAAAAATGAACACTCATGTGACGAATATATCCATCGTTGCATTGTATGCACTGTTGTGCTGGGCTATTGGATGGCAGGCCTTCCTTCTCGTACAGGCACCTATCTTTTTTGTATCCGGTATGTTGGGCATCTGGTTGTTCTATGTACAACATCAATTTGAGGATTCGTATTTTGAGCATGATGAAGAGTGGAGTTATATTAATGCAGCCGTAGAAGGCAGTTCTTACTACAAGCTTCCTAAAGTATTGCAATGGATTACGGGGAATATCGGATTTCATCACGTTCATCATTTGAGCCCCAAAGTGCCAAATTATAATTTGGAAAAAGCGCATGAAGCGACACCGTTACTTCAAAAAGCGACCACGATCACAGTAAGTAGCAGTCTGCAATCATTGAAGTTCCGCCTTTGGGATGAAAATACGAAAACCTTTTTGACCTTTAAACAAGTGAAACCGCTCCTCAGCAAACGTGTTGGAGTTACGAAACCCATCCCTACACCTGTTGTAAGCACAGAAAGAAAATAACGTTGTACAAAACTTGGTATGATATGATAAGAGATATAAGTCAAGTGAAGTAGAAGAGGGTGGCAGGATGCAAAAATGGTATCAGATTTTTCAAAGAAATACTGGACTTAGCCCTTATGTGTGGGTCGTCTTTTATATCCTGCCCTTTTACTACTTTAGCTCTTCATCTACAAGTCATATTATTCTGGGTACTGCTATTATTTTGGTGTTTTTTGCATGTTATGTATTGGCTTTTGTCTCGAAAGGCTGGCTCATATACTTTTGGACCAGTGTACAAATTGCCATATCGATTACCATGACACTGCTGTTTAGCTATATGTATTTTTCCATATTTATCGCCTATCTGATCGGTAATATTAAAAGTAAGGCTGCATTTACGACGCTGTATATTATTTTAATGGTTATTACGATTGGATTGATCAATTACGGTTTTGTTTCTCAGAATCCCGTTTTTATTAAACAGATTCCTTTTATCCTGCTCAATCTGATCGGTGTGATTCTCCTTCCGATTACGAATTTTAATCGCAACAAAAGCGATCGGCTCCAAGTCCAATTGGAGGATGCCAATAAGAAAATATCGGAATTGATTAAGCTGGAGGAACGGCAAAGAATTGCGCGTGATCTGCACGATACCTTAGGTCAGAAGCTGTCACTCATTGGGCTGAAGAGCGATTTGGCGGGCAAACTGATGGATCAGTACCCGGAGCGGGCTCATGCTGAAATTAACGATGTTCGTCTCACGGCGAGAAGCGCACTAAAAGAGGTGCGGGAAATGGTTACTCAAATGCGCGGTATGCGACTAGAGGATGAACTGCTACGTATTCGGCAGATTTTAAAGGCTGCTCACATTGAATTGACTCTAGAGGGCGACCCGAAGCTGGAGCATACATCATTAATGAATGAAAATGTCCTTAGTATGTGTATGAAGGAAGCAGTGACAAATGTGGTTAAGCACAGTGGAGCCACCGCTTGTTCCATCACCATTGAGCCGTCTCGTAAGGAATTAACCCTTCGGATTCAGGATAATGGAGTCGGTATTACGAGAGAAAATGGAACCTTTCGTGGAAACGGCCTGAAAGGTATGAAAGAAAGGCTCGAATTCGTGAACGGATGTATGGAGCTGCGTTCAGATCAGGGAACGACCTTGGTCATTAAAGTGCCCAATATCACTGAAAAGCCGAATGAGGAGGTGGGGCCATGATTCGAATTGTCATCGCGGAGGACCAGCGTATGCTGCTGGGTGCTCTAGCCTCCCTGCTGGACTTGGAAGAGGACATGAAAGTAGTCGGAAAAGCAAGCAACGGGGAAGAAGCTATAGAACTGGTGAAGCTGCATCAGCCCGATATATGCATTATGGACATCGAAATGCCGATCAAGAGCGGGTTGGATGCGGCTGAGGAACTCAAAGGCTTGAACTGTAAGGTGCTGATTTTAACTACGTTTGCCCGTCCCGGGTATTTTGAACGAGCGATCAAGGCGGGGACACACGGTTATCTGCTCAAGGACAGTCCTAGTGAAGAGCTGGCTTCCTCCATTCGAAGCATTATGGCAGGTCGGCGTATCTATGCCCCGGAACTGGTCGATGATGCTTATGCCGAAGTCAACCCGCTAACAGAGCGTGAAAAAACCGTTTTGGCGCTCATCGCTGACGGAAAGAACACAAAAGAGATTGCTGGTGAACTGTATTTAACGACAGGGACGGTGCGCAATTATATTTCAGTCATTCTCGATAAGCTGGGTGTCAGTAACCGGATTGAGGCAATTACACGTTTTAACGAAAAAGGTTGGTTTAAATGAGAAACAGGGACGCTATGAAGCAAAATGTAGCGCTCTGTTTTTTTGTTTTATCCATAGATTTGGTATGCCTTTAGCGTACTACCTTGTGATACAATAGGATAGTTGTCCACAGGATGGACTGGAGTACAAGGAGGAGCAGAACCCCATGAAACAAGCCCCATTTATAGCCGTTGAAGGGCCGATCGGAGCAGGTAAAACGACGTTAGCTTCGATGCTTTCAACCGAGCTACATTTGCCGATGATCAAAGAGATTGTCGAGGAGAACCCATTTCTCGATAAATTTTATCAAAATATAGATGAGTGGAGTTTTCAGCTGGAAATGTTCTTTCTCTGCAATCGGTACAAGCAGCTGGAGGATACCGGTCTGCGATATATCGAGAAAGCTCAGCCCGTTATTTCTGATTACCATATCTACAAGAATTTAATTTTTGCCGAACGTACGCTTAAGGGTGTGAAGCTCGAAAAATATCGTCAAATCTATCATTTGCTCACCGATGATATGCCTAAGCCGGACATTATCATTTATATTAGAGCAGATTTGGATACCTTGCTGGGGAGAATTCGCAAGCGTGCACGCTCTTTTGAACAGGAGATGGACCCCGCCTATCTGGAGCAATTGATCATAGATTATGATAAAGGCATGCAGTTTCTCGCTGAACAGTCCCCTTCCCCTCGTATATTGACCGTGAACGGGAATGAAATTGATTTTGTAGAAAATCAGGCACAATTTAAACAAATTGTTTCCGATGTAAAGGAGCTTATATAGTGAATAATTACAACATTCCTGCGAATGCCCTGATTACGGTAGCGGGCACAGTGGGTGTAGGCAAATCTACGCTGACTGGTGCTTTGGCCGGACGTCTTGGTTTTAAAACCTCTTTGGAGCAGGTTGATCATAATCCCTATCTGGAGAAATTTTACCACGATTTCGAAAGATGGAGCTTTCATTTGCAAATTTATTTTCTCGCGGAACGCTTCAAGGAACAAAAGAATATTTTCTTGTCTGGTGGAGGTTTTGTACAGGATCGTTCTATTTATGAGGACACAGGCATTTTTGCGAAAATGCATGCCGATCAGGGAACGATGAACCCTACCGATTATGAAACGTATACTAGCCTGTTTGAGGCGATGGTGATGACACCGTTTTTCCCACACCCTGATGTGTTGATCTATTTGGAAGGCAGCTTGCCTTCCATACTGAGTCGGATTGAGGAGCGTGGTCGCGAGATGGAGATCCAGACCGAGCGATCCTATTGGGAGCAAATGCATCGCAGATATTCCAATTGGATCAACGAATTTGATGCCTGTCCTGTACTGCGTCTGAACATTGATGAGTATGATGTACACGACCCAGCTTCCATGGATGCCATTTTGGAAGAAGTAGGAAAAGTGATATCAAAAAAATAGAGATATAACCCCAAATAAATGACAGGGACTGTGGTACAATCAGTATAAATTATGCTGATAGGCTACAGTCTTTTTTTGTCGAATGAACATGTTGAGGCATGAGATATGAATAACGGTATAGTGGACAAGTTTAGGCTGGAATGCGAGAATAGGTACATATGAATTGTAATGACTCACGGGAAGGATGGGATACTGTGATGCGTTTTGGTATTGTTGGAACCAACTGGATAACAGAGAGGTTTATTCAAGCTGCGATGGAGACGGACGAATTTTCCCTGACGGCGGTATACTCACGCACAGAGGATAAGGGCAAAGCTTTTGCTGACAAATATAACAGCCAGCCGGAGGTTTTTACAGACCTGGCGCAAATGGCCGCAAGTGATCAGGTCGATGCCGTATATATTGCCAGCCCCAATTCCTTACATGCGGAGCAGGCGATCTTATGTATGAATCACGGAAAGCACGTGTTGTGTGAGAAACCCTTTGCGTCTAATGCAGCAGAGGTGAAGATCATGATCGAAGCCGCGCGCAACAACGATGTTCTGCTGATGGAGGCCGTGAAATCCACACTGATGCCTAACTTTAAAATAATAAAGGATCATATGTATAAAATAGGGCGGGTTCGGCGTTATTTTGCAAGCTATTGTCAATACTCCTCACGCTTTGATGCTTTTAAGCAAGGTAAGGTATTGAATGCATTTAATCCGGCCTTTTCCAATGGTTCCTTGATGGACCTTGGAGTATATTGTTTGTATCCTATGGTGACTTTGTTCGGAAAACCTGAGGAGGTTCGGGCGGTTGGTGTACTTTTATCCTCTGGTGTCGATGGCGAGGGCAGTATCGTGATGAAGTATCCTGATATGGATGCTATCGTCATGTATTCCAAAATTACAGATTCCTATCTGCCTGCTGAAATTCAGGGTGAGAATGGAACGATGGTGATCGACAAAATCAGCCAGCCCTATGAGGTGAAAATTCATTATCGGGACGGCACGATTGAGGATCTGACCAAAGCTCAGACGCGTGAGCCAATGTATTATGAAATTCAGGAATTTATTGATTTGATCAAGAGTGGTGAACGCAACAGTTCCATTAACTCCTTGGAGTGTTCACTTACAGTCGCTGAAGTGATGGAGGAGGCAAGACAACAATTCGGCCTTCGTTATGAAGCAGACTTAAAAAATACTTCTGCACATTAGTCTGTGGAATGATCGAGATTGCAATGCACAAAGGGCTGCCGGTTTGCAAACTTTGCAAATATACGGTTAGCCTTATTTGGCTTTGTAGCCCTAAAAGTGTAAGCAATTGTGATGACAGGAGTCAGAAGGCTATATTCATTTTTTATTGACAGATTCTCCTTCTTGTCTTAAGGTGTTAACAATGCAATATACAGTTAAATAATCCCACTTTCGGTCAAACGAAGATTAGGGAGTTTTTTTTAGGGTATAAATCCGATTAAATCCACCGGATTACTAAAATGGGATGGAGGAATACATACATTGTAGACGTAAGGAGGAAGCAGTTTGATAAAGTTTGAACAAGTTAGCAAAATATTTACCTTACCCAATCGTAAGGTAAATGCTCTCGAAAAGGTTTCGTTATCGGTTGAAAAAGGAGAAATTTTCGGCGTGATTGGTTTTAGCGGTGCAGGTAAAAGTACGCTGCTGCGGCTTGTCAATTTACTGGAACGCCCCTCAGAGGGACGAATTGTCGTTAATGATCAGGATGTTACTCAGATACGTCCTAAGGAACTAAGGAATTTAAGAAGACGGATCGGGATGGTATTCCAAACCTTTAATTTGTTTAACTCTCGTACTGTATATGGGAATCTGGCTTATCCTCTAAAACTGGCTAAACTGCCCAAGACACAGATAGATGCTCGTGTTAAGGAGCTGCTGCAATTTGTTGGATTGGAGGACAAAGCGGATTCCTATCCTGAGCAGTTATCTGGCGGGCAAAAGCAACGGGTCGGCATTGCCAGAGCACTGGCGAATTCGCCCGATATTCTCATCTGTGATGAAGCGACCTCGGCCCTCGACCCGGAAACGACAGAAGATATATTGAGGCTGCTGAAAAAAGTAAATGAAGAGTACCAGATTACGATCTTGCTCATTACCCATGAAATGAATGTGATTCGCAGTATTTGTGACCGTGTGGCGGTGATGGAGAATGGTAGGGTGATTGAGCAGGGCAGTGTGTTCGATGTATTTGCCAATCCACAGACGAAGACGACGAAAAATTTTATTCGCTCTGTACTGAATGATCAGCTTTCACCCAAACTGCTGAACAAGATTCGGGAGCATCATGCCGGCCGATTGTACAGACTTGTTTTTCGGGGTGGGGCGACCAGTGAACCGGTGCTTTCTAGAGCGACACGGAAGCATAATCTGGATTACAACATTGTATATGGAAGTATTAATGAGCTACAGGGAGCGCTGTTCGGAAGTTTAATTGTCGAGTTAATCGGTGCAGACGATGAAGTTAACAAGGTCGTGGAGGAACTACGAACGACGGTGGAAGTCAGGGAGGTCGTCGATCATGAGAGTTAATTGGGATACATTTTGGCTCAAGGTAGTGGAGGCTACAGGGGAAACGCTTTTGATGGTTGTTGTCACGCTGATTTTTGCCAGTATTCTGGGGCTTATGATTGGTTTAGTACTGTATGTGACACGTAAAGGGAGCTTGTTTGAAAACAAATTTGTGTTTATGTTTCTGAATTTGCTGATTAATATCATTCGCCCGATTCCGTTTATCATTTTTTTAGTGGCGATTAGCCCGTTTACGCGTTTAATCATGGGAACCACGATTGGAACCTCGGCGGCTATTTTCCCAATGACTATTGTAGCGGCCTTTGCTGTAGCGAGAATTGTGGAAAATAATCTGGTCTCCATAGATCCGGGCATGATAGAAGCTGCCAAGGCACTGGGTGCGACTCCATTTCAGATCATCACGGGTGTGTTGATTCGGGAAGCGCTGGGACCTTTGATTCTTGGGTTGACGTTTATTACCGTGGCCTTGATTGATTTCTCTGCCATGGCTGGTACGGTGGGCGGAGGAGGCCTTGGGAATCTGGCAATGACCTATGGTTATCAACGATTCGATACCTCGGTCATGATTGTCACGATTGTTTTGCTGATTATTTTTGTACAGGTCGCCCAATATGCGGGGAACTACTTGTCTCGTAAATTTCTACGGCGCTAATGGAAACAGCGTATTATACATAACGATTAAAGGGGAAATGAAAATGAAAAAAATATTTCGCTTGGGTTTACTAGCTATTCTTAGTGTAGCGGTTCTATCTGCTTGCTCGGCTAACGGTTCGGGCTCAAATGCAAATGAAAAAGTACATGTTAAAATCGGGGTTTCAGGATCTGAGGACACGTATTGGGATGTGCTCAAGAAGAAAGCAGAGGCCAAAAACATTGAAATTGAGCTGATCAGTTTCTCGGATTATACATTACCCAATAAGGCGCTCGCCAATAAAGAGGTAGATTTGAATTCCTTTCAACATTTGGCCTTTCTCAGTCAGTTTAATGTAGAAAATGATGTGAATATCGTCCCTATTGGTGCAACGATTATCGCTCCGATGGCACTGTACTCTGAAAAATTCAAAAACGTATCGGATATTCCTGACGGCTCAAAAATTGCTATACCGGATGATCCCTCCAATCAGGGACGGGCTTTAAAACTGCTCCAGTCTGCAGGGCTGATTAAGTTGAAGCAGGATGCGGGCCTGTATCCAACCACGGATGAAATAGAAGGTAATCCTAAAAAGCTGGAGATTGTCCCAGTTGTTGCCCAGCAGACGCCGCGCGTCTTGTCTGAT
This sequence comes from Paenibacillus sp. Lou8.1, assembly GCF_024213565.1. NCBI lineage: Bacteria > Bacillati > Bacillota > Bacilli > Caryophanales > Paenibacillaceae > Paenibacillus > Paenibacillus sp. Lou8.1. The sequence goes on along the minus strand of NZ_JANAVN010000012.1, from coordinate 108,390 downwards.
GTAGCCGCCTCAGCTGTGAACAGCGGTGTTGCTACGGATGCTGGGCTCAAGCTGGACGGAGCCATCTACAAGGATGATGCAAGCAGCGAAGAAGCGAAGCCATATGTGAACGTGTTTGCTGCCCGTGCGGAGGATAAGGATAATGCGACTTACAAAACGATCGTGGATTTGTATCATGATGCTGATGTAGCCGAGGCGGTAAAACAGGATTCCAAAGGAGCTAACGTCGTGGTAGACCAGTCTGCCGAAGAGCTACAGGCCACATTGGATAAGCTGGTAGCAGATGTTAAAGCGCAAAAGAAATAAGAATGTTGAACAGAAGTAGGGTTGGAAGCATACTAATCTATTTTCGAAACGAGGAGAGATTGCGATGAGTACAACGAATACGGTCGATACACATAGACAGCGGATTATTGAGAAAATTGAGGAGTCTCGTCAGCTTTACACGGAAACGAGCAGGTTTATTCATGCTAATCCCGAAATCGGCAATCAAGAATTTCAAGCTTCCCAGGCACTGACGGGTATTTTGGAGCAAGCGGGGTTTGAGGTAACTCGTAATGTAGCGGGACACGAAACCGGATTTGTTGCACGTAAGGCTTCTGCTAGACCAGGTCCGAAAATCGGATACTTGGCTGAATATGATGCATTGCCCGGTCTGGGCCATGCTTGTGGCCACAATATTATCGGAACCGCAAGCACGGCAGCAGCCATCGCCTTGGCGCAGGTGATCGACGAAACGGGAGGTGAGGTGTATGTGTTCGGTACACCAGCGGAAGAAGGCGGTCCTAATGGTAGTGCAAAAGGCAGCTTCGTGAAGCACGGGCTGTTCGAAGGGATTGATGCTGCACTGATGGTTCATCCATCCGGTGTGACCCGGCTGACCTCACCAAGTCTGGCAGTTGATCCGCTAGATTTTCATTTTTACGGCAAAGCGGCTCATGCCGCAGGATCACCAGAGCAGGGAATCAATGCGCTCGATGCGGTGCTACAGTTGTTCAGTGGTATCAATGCTTTGCGTCAGCAACTGCCGACCGATGTGCGTATTCATGGCATCATTACGCATGGAGGAGACGCGCCCAATATCATTCCGGACTATGCGTCGGCACGCTTTTTCATTCGGGCAAGTACTTGGCAGCGCACAGAGGAGGTTTCCACGAAAGTTCGCCATATCGCAGATGCTGCTGCTTTGGCAACAGGAGCCACTGTGAAAATCGAACGTTTTCAAAATGAAGTGCGTGATTTCATTCTGAACGATACGCTGGACGAGGTAGTAGGTCGTGAACTGGAGGCGCTAGGAGAACAGCTGGATCGTGGCCCTCGTGCCGGACTGGGTTCGACGGATGCGGGAAATGTAAGCCATGTTATCCCGACTGCACATGCTTACATTAAGATCGGTCCAGATGATCTCATCGCTCATACGGTGGAATTCAGGGAAGCGGCTGGCTCTGAGAAGGGTGAGGAAGCCTTAGTGACTGGAGCCAAAGCGTTAGCCTTGTCAGGCTTGGAGCTGCTGGTGAATGAAACACTGCTGGTTGCGGTGAAAGAAGATTTTAAGCGTACGCATTCAGTGGCACAGTAAGCCAAATCCACACAGGGCATAGCAGAGCCGTCTAATATGAGTGTTATAGTTGAAGAGGATATCCTACAGTCTGGTTGGCTGCATGGATATCCTTTTTCATTTTCTTATAAGCTGCTATCCTTGCTCCTCAATCGCTAGGTCACTCATAACCTCATTTTTACAAAGTACTATATTTCCAAAAACAACGTATTAACAATTGATTGTTATGATCATAATTATAACTTTTACATATTTAACCGCAAAGAGGAGTGTACATATGTTTAAGAAGTTTCAAAAATGGTCAGCAACATCTATGTCTATTGCTCTTATGCTAGGTTTGATTACTGGTCCGTCTGCTTCGCCTGTCTATGCTGAATCACCAGGGAACACAGATGGTATTAGCAAAGTTACAGCTACATTTTATGGAGACACAAAAGGCTCCAAAGGGTTTACCTGGTATACTTCAAAACTGCTCACGAACAGCACTGTTCAAGTAATAAAGAAAACGGATTCAGAAGCTGATTTTAAGAGTGCTATCGCATTTGAAGGTACTTCCTCTCCATCGACCAATTCTGCAGAAGAGCTTGTCCATAAAGCCGTAGCTACAGGTCTTCAAGCGAACACAACTTATTATTATCGTGTAGGTGATGCAGCACGCGGGATATGGAGCGAAACAGGTACGTTTCAAACGGCTCCTAAGAGCGGTGAATTTACCTTCATTGATCTAGCTGATACACAAGCAAAAAGCGAAGATGAAGCCATATTGTCTTCACAGACGCTCGAAAAAGCACTTCAAACTGTAGGTAATGCTCAGTTTGTAGTCCACAACGGAGATATCGTAGACACCGGTACCAAAGAAGAGCAGTGGGACTGGTTGTTGGGACATTCACAAAAAAGTCTTTTGAATACAACCATTGTTCCTTCAGCAGGTAATCACGAGGATGAGAACTACGCTTTTTATGATCACTTTAATATTAATGGACCAGCTGGTTCTGCTACTAAAACAGGAGCGTACTACTCCTTTGATTACAGCAATGCTCACTTTATCGTACTGAACTCCAATGAGGACACAGAGAAATATGCCAATTTTTCTGAAGATCAAGTTGAATGGTTAAAGAAAGATGCTGCGGCAGCCAAAAGGGCAGGTGCAAAGTGGATCATTGTTAACATTCATAAAGGTCCCTATACCACCTCTAATCATGCAACAGACTCTGACATCATAGATAGTAACGGAGTTCGTAACCAGATTGCACCTTTAATGGCTGAGCTGGATATCGACTTTGTTGTGCAAGGGCACGATCATATTTATGCACGTACGAAACCAATCAATCAAGAGGGTAAAGCAACAACGCCAACAAAAGTAAAAGATACATTAAATGAAAAGACGATTGAATATAGTGTGAATCCAGACGGAAGTATCTATGTCATCCCAGCAACCGCTGGCCCCAAAGTTTACTACAAGAACCCAAGCGAAAAACTTGGAGATAAGTACTATAATCTCTTTGAACTAGCTGAAGAGAATCATGCGGCAGTATATGGCCCAGATCCGAGTGACAATCGTAGACCTACACGAGGACAGGTACAGAATTTTGTTGGCATCACCATAGACGGAAACAAACTTACAGCCGTAACGTATGAAATTGATCAAAACAAAAATGATGCCAAACCTTTTATTGTGGATCAATTCGGAATCATCAAAAAAGATTGGTATAATTGATTTCATAGTTTCTAAATGATTATAAAAGGATATCCTACAGTCTGGTTGGCTGCATGGATATCCTTTTTCATTTTCTTAGGGGATATCTACTATTGTACTTGTAATACTTGCGCCCTGTTCGGAAGCTGGTAAAACGTACATAATGCAATTAACGACTTTACAAGTTTAAACATGGAGTGACTTACAGGAGGATGAAACGACGATGGCTTATCAAGAAATCAATGGAGTACGAGTATGGGGAGCACCTGATCCAGGGGCATTATCTCAAGCCCGTACATGTGCCGAAAACGGGAATGTGATTCAGGCGCTGCTGATGGCAGATCATCATAAAGGCTACAGTCAGCCGATTGGCGGTGTGATGGTGTATGACGGACAAATTTCACCTTCAGGTGTCGGGTATGATATCGGTTGCGGGAATAAGGCTGTAAGAACGAAGCTGTTTGCAGCGGATATTATGCCGCGTATTTCAGCCGTGATGGATGAGATTTCACGTCATATTTCGTTTGGCGTAGGCCGTGTGAATGCGATTCAGGTAGACCATGAGCTGTTCGATGACCCGGACTGGGCGGTATATGCAGCGATAGGGAAACAAGAACATGACAAACTGAAGTCCTTAGCGAGAGAACAGCTGGGTACAGTAGGGAGTGGCAATCATTTTGTTGATATATTCGTGGAGGAAGCGACAGGGCGGGTCTGGATTGCCAATCATTTCGGCAGTCGGGGCTTTGGCCACAAAACAGCAAGTGGGTTTCTAAACTTGGCCGCTGGACGAGAGTTTCTCGGAAAGGCGCCGGGAGAGCATATGGATCAGCCGCCTGTGCTGCTGGATATGAACAGTGAGCTGGGGGACATGTACTATCGTGCGATGCGTCTTGCCGGACGCTATGCGTATGCGGGACGTGACTATGTGATAGAACAAGTGCTTGGTATTATGGGAACCGAAGCGGACTTTACTGTGCATAATCACCATAATTACGCATGGAAAGAACAGCATGATGGGCGTGACACCATTGTGGTCCGTAAAGGCGCCACTCCCTCGGCACCTGGCCAGATGGGCTTTATTGGAGGAAGCATGGGCGATATTTCGGTAATTGTGCGTGGAAGAGATACGGTAGAAAATCGGGATTCCTACTATAGTACAGTCCATGGCGCAGGTCGTATTATGAGTCGTACCCAGGCAGCCGGTAAAATGAATTGGAAAACCCGTACACGGAGTGGTGGACAAATCACGGACGTACAGATGAAGGAGGCCGTTCGGAACTATGGTGTCCAGCTGCGCGGAGCCGGTACAGATGAAAGCCCGTTCGTCTACCGTAAACTGCGCGAGGTACTGGATGCTCATTCCGAGACCGTGGAAGTTATGCATGAACTGAAGCCTATTGGGGTATGCATGGCTGGGGCCAATGAATTTGACCCTTATAAGGATTAATCAAAAGACTATGCCTGGCAGAAGTGTTCATTCGCCGAGCATAGTCTTTTGAGTACATGCATGAGTATATAATAGAAGGAATTCATTGCTTAGTGCACTTGTTAGCAGCTCTATGTCTACAGCTTATCAGCAAAAAGCTGTTCTTTAATATAAGCGACTGGCATCTCTTGGCCTGTCCACAGTTCGAAGGCCAATGCGCCCTGCCACAGCATCATGCCCAGACCGTTAATGGCAGTTGCACCTACGGATTCGGCTTGTTCCATCAGCTTGGATTTAGCTGGGCTGTACACTACATCGGTTACGATCAGGTCGGAACGAAGCATGGACACATCTTCAATCACACTTTTGCCTTCCAGCGGTTTCATACCAACACCTGTACCGTTAGCGAGAATATGACTTGTGCGGATCTCTTCACGTAGCTGTTCTTGATTTTCCAATGGATAGATATTCGCCTTGACTTGGGTGTGTTTCATATCTTCATTAATAATACGGACATTCTCTTCTGCACGAGCAAAGAACTGATCGTTACGGGCAAAGATTGAAATTTCAGCCAGACCTGCTTGAGCCGCTTCAATAGCAATCGGTGTAGCTGCGCCGCCAGAGCCGACAAGTGTCATTTTCTTACCTTTGAGGTCAATGCCGTGTTCACGCAAGTTGCGAACATAACCAGATCCATCTGTACTGTAGCCTTTCAGTATACCATCTGTGTTTACGACGGTGTTGACGGCACCTGTAAATTTAGCACTGTCGTCCAGCTCGTCAAGGTACTGTAATATAGCTGTTTTGTTAGGCATGGACACGTTATAACCGCGTATGTTCAGAGCGCGCATTCCCTGTACCACTTCTTCAAGTTGTTCATTTCCTACTTCAAAGGCCATATACGCGTTATTTAGACCCAGCTTTTCAAACGCAAGATTATGCATAGCCGGGGACAAAGAGTGTCCGATTGGTGTAGCAAGCAGTCCGATTAATTGTGTTCTTCCGTCAATACGTCCAGCATTTTTCATAATATAAGCCTCCAAGTAATCTGTGTGGTTTAATGAAACACTTTTTTATATCGATAAGCAACAAACACGGCCAGCAAAATACTGATTACAGCAATCGCAATATCCAGAATGAATACCGAGGTAATTCCCAAACTTTTGGACATGCCCCCGGTAGCCAAAGGCATCAGGATGAACGAAAGACTGGCTGCTATGTTCACGAAAGAAGTCGTAGTGCCTTTGTTCTTGCGGAAAAATTCCGTCATAACCGTGAGGGCAATTTGGAATATGCCTGCGGTAGACAAGCCGATCAGGAATGAACTGATCAAAGTAGCGACAGGATTGTGCCATGTAATTAAAGCCAGCAAAGAAAGCAGGGCAATAAGCGGATATACAATCATGACAGTAATCGGTTTAATGAATCTACCAAGTACCACAGCTAACAAGATAACGGAAACCAATGAACCTATACTATAGTAGCTCAGCAGTTTAATGGCACTGGCTTTGTCCATGCCCAGGGCCTCTTGTCCAAAGGTAGGAAGCCATAGCTGTACGATCATGAACAATACAGTAGAAGTAAAACCGATAATAATCAGAGATAAACCTTCTTGCCAAAACTTAGGCTCGCTGCGGAAAGTATCTGTGGATTGGGCAGCCTCAGTTGAAGCCTTTTGTTCCTCTGCTTTGTGGTTGGGGAAAGCGGTCATAGACAAGAAGATACCGTTCAGCAGATAAATCCCTGCTGGAATAAAGAAGGAGTATCCATAGAACATGTCGTGATTAATAAAGAAAGCAATCATGAATGGAATCACAATGGCACCGATTGAGATGGATGCTTTGACCAGTACCGTTGCAGACCCGGCTTTTTTTCCGAAACCTTCAATTAGTGCAGGATACGTTCCTGCATCCATCATAGAGTTGCAAAGCCCTGCGATAATAGCAAACACGAATGCCAACGTATAGTTAGGCGCAAGCGGAATGCCGATCAGGAAGATTAAATAAGCAAATGATGCAATAACAATGAGTGGTTTTCTTCCGTATTTGTCTGACATTTTTCCGGCTACCCCGAGAGCGAGCAGCTTACCGATCCCAATCGCGGACACCAGATAGCCGATGGCTGCTTTATCCGTGTTCAATTGAACGGTCAGGAAGCTCATATTCGACGATAGAATAACATTGATCATACCCAGAAGAAAATAGTTGATGTAAAGCCCTGCTGCCATTCTGATATAAGGATTTTTCATAAGTGTAACTCCCAACTTAAATTTTAGATCAATGGCCTAGGTAGGCATCGTCCAGCTGTATTACATTACGCCTACAGATAAGTGAAATTATTCACATTCTTTCTATGTCATTATTATATAAGGAGTGTTATTATAAATCCAATGCATATTTTTATCGTTTTTCATAGTTTGGGTCTATAATTTAAAATATGAATTAAAGAAGGAGAGTACATAATTATGAACCTGAAGCACTTACAATATTTTCGTGTACTTGCGGAGATGGAGCATTTTACCCAGGCAGCTGTGCGGCTATGTATTACTCAACCCAGTTTAAGTCATGCGATTTCAGAATTAGAAAAAGATTTGGGAGTTCATCTGTTCGAGAAGCAGGGGAGAAATATTCGGTTAAACAAATACGGACGATTTTTCCTAAAGTATGTGGAGCACGCGATGGATGAATTGGAAAAGGGAGAACACCACTTACGGGAGTTAGTGAGTCCAAGCCATGGAAATATAGATTTGGCGTTCATTTACACGTTAGGCTCGCATTTCATTCCAGCAATTATTCAAGCCTTTTCAGCTCTGGATGCCCATAAAGATATCTCCTTTTCGTTTCACCAAGGGAATACGAACGATATTATCCAGGGGCTAAAGCAGGAACATTATGATGTGGCGTTCTGCTCTCACATGGAAAATGAACCGGATGTGGAGTTTATTCCGTTGGCTCAGCAGGAACTGGTTGTCATTGTTTCACCTGATCATCCACTGGCGACTCTAGACCAAATTGATCTCAAGGATACAGCCGATTATCCGGTGATCTTCTTCAACAAAAAGAGTGGGGTCCGGCCCATTATTGAAAATTTGTTCGCCAAAGCGGGTGTTACGCCACAGATTATTTGCGAGATTGAAGAGGATACAGCAATGGCAGGACTGGTGTCTGTCAATTACGGAATTGGGGTTATGCCTCGAATTTCATCGTTAGATTATTTTAACGTCAAAACATTGCCTATTGTAAATCCAGAATACGAGCGTTTTATCTACCTAGCCAGCATCAAAAATAGATATTTATCCCCGGCAGTAGTGGACTTTCGGAACTTTGCACTAAGTTACGGCAAGGAGTTCTATCTGAAAACGCATCAGCGCGTCTAGGCTGAGCTCCCGCAATATTTAAACTTGATAAATCTTAAAATGTGTTCTATACTTCATCATCGACACAGGTAATGTGAAATGATTCACATTTTTAATACTACAAGACTTACTTACAAAAGCAGGTGAATTCATGATGAAACGTTCTTCTTTTCCAGTGGCGACAGGCCTTTATGTAAACTATCTTTTGTTCGGCATGTTTAATATTATGCTAGCGTCCCACATGTCTTTTTTAACAGAGCATTTGCATACAGATCAGGCGGGCATCAGTCTCTTGGTTTCTGCGATGGGATTTGGCAGGCTGTTTACGCTGTACATATCCGGGGTGCTCTCCGACCGTTATGGTCGTAAGCCGTTTATTGTGGTAGCAGGGCTACTAATGGCTGTATTCTTGGTCGGTATACCGCTGAGTCCTAGCTTTGAGATGGCGATCGTACTGGCTGTGCTGGCAGGCGTAGCGAATTCTTTTCTTGATTCAGGTACTTATCCAGCGCTGATCGAAGCTTTCCCCCAATCCTCTGGTTCGGCTACAGTGTTGGTAAGAGGTTTTATATCCATCGGGGCGGCATTTTTGCCGTTAATGATTATCTTTTTTATGAATCACGACATTTTCTATGGGTTCTCTTTCTTTTTACCAGCCCTCATATTTGCTTTAAATGCAATTTACTTGTTCAAGATGAAGTTCCCAGACATGCGGGTTCAGTCACCCAAGAAGCCAGTTGGTGATACTTCTGTATCAAGCGCTGAGCAAACGGGAAAATTGGAGACAAATGACCGAAGTAAGCCGCGGTTTTGGCAGGAGGGGCTATGTCTTATCTTGCTCGGATTTACGGGACCTACCTTGCTTTATATTGTGCAATTATGGCTGCCTACTTTTGGACAACAGTTTATCGGTATGACCGAATCAGAGTCTCTCAGATTATTAGTTTATTACAATGTCGGTTCGCTGATTTCCGTGTTTGTATTGGTAATTGTATTAAGAAAATGGGTTAAACCTGTTCACATTATTCTTATTTATCCATGTATTTCCTTGTTGGCTTTTGGAGCGCTTCTTCTTTTCAAGTCAGGGGCGGCGGCCATTATTTGTGCGAGTGTCATTGGGTTTTCAATATCGGGTGTACTCCAGCTGACGTTAACCGTAATGAGTGAATTTTTTAGTCAACGAAAAGGACAGATTACCGGGTTTGTTTATACAGCAACCTCGCTGTCATACACGGTCATTCCTGTGTTTACAGGCTTTCTTTTGAAGCATTATCAGATATCGAGTGTTTTTATGCTAGCTATTATTGTGAATGTGCTAGGGATCGTACTGGCGGTGTTTGTTAATTTTCGGTACAGTTTAGTTTTTCCAGCAAGTCGCAAATTGTTCCCTAAAATCGTACTTGAACCCAAATAAATGACGACAGGACCTAATCATCTGCATGCTTATTCAGAATGCGTTATACTATGAATTATTGTACATGTTCGACTTGAAACTGTAATTTGGGAGTGAGATAGAGATGGCTAAAATCGTAAAGGTGAGAGATGTTCTGATCGGTGAAGGAGCGCCAAAAATTTGTGTGCCCATGGTGGGAGAAACGTTGGAGCAGTTGAAGGAAGAGGCCACTTATTTGCGTACGCTCGACCTGGATATCGTGGAGTGGAGAGTCGATTTTTTCGAGCATGTGGAGGATTTGGAAAAGGTGAAAGCTGCCTTACATGAAATTCGGTCTATTTTAGCAAATATTCCGCTCGTATTTACGTTCCGTAGCGCTCGGGAAGGCGGAGAAAAGGAGATCAGTGCGGCGAGTTATGTAGAATTGAACCGTACAGTAGCCGAAACGGGACAAGTTGAACTTATTGATGTAGAGCTTTTTAATGAGGAAGCTGATGTGAAGACGCTGGTAGAAGCAGCACATAAGCATAACGTATATGTGATTATATCTAATCATGATTTTCATAAGACGCCGTCGAAGGAGGAGATTGTGTCCCGGTTACGCAAGGCGCAGGAATTGGGAGGCGATCTGCCTAAGATAGCAGTGATGCCGACCAATACAGCCGATGTGCTCACTTTGCTGGATGCCACACGTACCATGGCAGAAGAGCATGCAGATCGGCCGATTATTACGATGTCGATGGCGGGGAAAGGTGTCGTGAGCCGCCTGACCGGAGAACTGTTTGGTTCGGCTCTGACCTTTGGTGCTGCTAAGAAAGCTTCCGCTCCGGGGCAGATTCCTGTCACTGAACTGAGAGAGATATTGATGGTGCTGCATAGCCATTCTTAAAAGATGGATAGCATTACTCGCCAGTCAGTAATATATCCGTAGTGAACCAAAAAGGAGGGCCCCATGCGGTAAGCATGCTGGAGCCCTCCTTTTTGGTGTAACTCTTAATTCAATCCGCGAGTAGGTTCATATAACTCCCAACCTAGATTCAGCGTTTGAATAATATAGTCTGCGACTTCTTCCGCATCCAACTGATCCGTATCGATCTTGGAGTGATTCACCGCGTAAATGTCCTGTCTGGAACGGAAAAGATCCTCAATTTCCCCTAAAGTCTTGTTTTGTAGATTGGGGCGGGTGTCAATCAGCATCTTAAGCCGATCTTTCCAGGAATCCCAATTCAAATCCAAGAAGAAAACAATCGATGAAGCCAAACAAGCTTGCTTCACCTCTTCCTGTAAAAATGCACCACCGCCAACGGAAATGATTTTAAGGCGTGTGTTGCTGCACAGCTTCAAAATATGCTCTTTTTCAATCTCACGGAAACGTTTCTCTCCATAAGTTTTGAAAATCTCGGTTGTTGGCATGTTGTACTCTTGTTCAATCTCCTGGTCAATATCCACGAAATCGCGATACAGCTTGCGCGCTAGATGGGAACCGATTGTTGTTTTACCTACACCCATAAAGCCGATGAGCACAATATTTTGTTCTTTTAATGGAATCTCACTATTGTTTTGCACGATAACCACTCTTTTCTCACCAGTAATGTTGAGATGTAACGCTTCAAAGCACTAAATACATTATACGTTCATCCAACGTGTCATTCAATAGTATAGATCACATCAAAAATAAGGTATAGGACGGAAAAGAGCTTGTGAATACCATTATAGTGATCTAGAGTAAGTCAACGAGACTAGATATTCAAGTCTTGTGATGCATAAATTGCTGAAAAACAACTTTGTACAAGTATAAAAAAGGCAAAATTGTGTACTTAATTGAAAAAGAGCACATATTTTGCCGAAAAATATATTGAAATTACTGGAAGCAGGATTATAATAGAATTATACAAATTGTAAATGTAATCGCTCTATTTACAATTTGTGTGCACCTGAATTTATAGAATGAAGTTACTTTGAACCAAAAACCAAGTATACATATGCAAATAGTATAATAATGCTTTATAGACATGTATCGGTCAATGGGTTCATTGTACGAAGGTGGTGATACGGTCTACGCGTTCTAGTCAACGAAGAATTGGAACAATAAAAAATATCTACGAGAGGGATGAATTGAAATGAAAACAAACACAGCTAAAGTATTGAAAAAGGGAATCAGTATCGCTTTATCAGGAATGTTGGTCGCTTTATTTGTCGGCAATTATTCTGCACATGCAGCACCAGAAGTCGTTCATAAGACCATACTTGTTAAAGCTGGAGAAGTATACGATGGTAAAGGCAAGACTGTAGTGGCTGATCCCGATACCTTAGGAGACGGAAGCCAGAAAGAGGCTCAAAAGCCTATTTTCAAGCTTGAAAATAATGCAACTTTGAAAAATGTGACCATCGCTGCCCCTGCTGCGGATGGTGTGCATGTATATGGCAACGGAACTATTTCCAACGTAACGTGGGAGGATGTAGGTGAAGATGCCTTGACGCTTAAAGAACCAGGCACGGTAAACATTACGGGCGGTGGAGCGTTCCATGCGTACGATAAAGTATTCCAAATTAATGCCGAAGGCACGATTAACATTAAAAACTTTAGAGCCGATGATATCGGAAAGCTGGTTCGCCAACTTGGGGGCTCTACATTCAGAGTGAATATGACTTTGGATAACTCGGATATTTCAAATGTAAAGGACTCGATCCTGAGATCGGATGGTCCTAACAGCAAAGCTAAAATTACGAACACTCGTTATCACAATGTGAAACAATTGTTCAAAGGCTTTAAGTCTGGTAATACGAGCGAGTCCGGCAATACTCAATATTAATCGGTATAGAATAGAGTAAGGATAGGAGTATGGATGTGATAAGGGGCTGCCAACAGGTCGTGTGATCTGCTTGGGCAAGCCCCTTTTTGGGTACAGCGAGTTGCCCCAAGATGATCTGGGCTTCGTTCGGAACGAGGACTGTGATATGATCGTGCTATTACATTTTATACAAAAAAGTTGGGTGGCTATGAATCCTTTTCATCAATATGTGAATGTTGACGGTACCTTAAATGATACGCTGGTGCGGAATCGTGAGGTTTTATATACAGGTACGAATGGCCGGCATGTGGAACGTTTTTACGTGTCATCCTCTGAAAGTTATATATTTAAACCGCTAACCAACGATGGTCAGGAAGGGCGTGAGAGATGGGTGTATGAGCATGTGCTTCCTGCGTTATCACCGATCTATCCTCGATTGCTAGCCTGGTCTGATGCAGGTGCGGATGGCGGAGGAGAATGGATGGTTTTTGAGGACCTTGGTTCGTTACATCATCTACACGCAGACGAAACTTTATTGCGAGCTGTTGGACTTGTTGCATGGTGGCATGCTTTGCCGACGGATCGTTTTGCTGGGATGCCGTTACGGGGACCAAAGCCACTTATTCAGGAGATGGTTTCCGAGCTATACACGCGCAAGCCGGATGTGTTAAAGCTTTGCAGCTCACTGGGTTTATCTAAGCAACAGATGCGGCGTATATATGTACAGCTGGAGCATGTATCTTTTTCACAGCAGCTTGTACTGTCTCATGGTGATCTTCATCCGGGGAACTATGCGCTGAGCGGGGAACGGCTTATGGTACTGGATTGGGAGCATGCTCATCTGAACACACCGCTGTGGGATGTATATCACCTGATCGATATGTCCCATCCGTTGTTTCCCCGACGTATGACGTCCGAATTGCGTATTCGTATGCTGGACACATACATGGAGCAGCTGGAGCTGTTAGGGAAAAGAGTGGATCGAACGGCATTTATGCTGGAATATGGCATGTTTGCGGTGGTATTTTCGCTCTGGATGCTGTTGTTAATCACAAGTGATTTGCAAAGGATTGGAACGAACCTGCATAGAAACGCCGACAAATGGTCAAAAGAGCAATTAGAGTCCCAGTTGGATGAAACGTTAGCCTGTTTGAACCAATGTGCAGCAATGATGGATTGGGGACAAGCCCAACAATGTAGATAGTAGCTTAAGACATAGACTGTGTTTAGTTAGCTAAAGAAGGTAGGGAATATATCCATGAAAAAAGTCGGTTTAGTCATGAGAAAAATACAATTTGCTGAAGCACAGGGTCCACGTATTTTTGCAGAGCGTCTGAAGCAGATCGGGTTGGAATTGGGGGTGGACATCGTATTTGTATCACCGGAGCGCCATGTGAGCAGCCATGACTGGCTTCCGGGTTATGAGCACGAAAAGGGCGACCTGGTCAACTATGACGTCGTACTGGACCAACTCCATGAGCAGCAGATTGAGCACGTTATTTATACGGTATCTGGCTTTACCTATTTGAATATGTTTTTTAAAAACAGCGTGCTTTTTCCGCATAGTTTTCCTGATCCGGCGCTTACAGGCTATGAGATGATGAAGCCTTTTTATCAGATCGTGGACAAGGCTATTGTACAGACTGCCTTTCTCAAGCAGGAGATGGCTTCGAAGTTTGGCGTAACCGATGTGACAGTCATCCCGATCGGATTCAATGAGCGTCTGGTGGAAAAGCATTTTGATCCCTCGCAAGTGGTAGAGAACCGGGTGATGTGGATTGGTAGAGATGAGGAGAACCGACGTCCGGATTTGGTGCTGGAGTATGCGAGGCATAATCCTGACAAGGATGTCTATATGGTATTTGGCGGTGAACGCTACAAGGAAAGTATGAAGAAGTACGATATCCCGGACAATGTTAAACTTCAATTTGCGTTGACGCAAGATGAGGTGTTTGCACTGATGAACACGGCGAAGGTGTATTGGAGCTGCTCCAAATTCGATACATTCGCAATGCCGCTGACCGAAGCGCTCGCTATGGGGAAAATCGTCGTGAAGCCAGAGCATCCTTGCTATGGACATATCAGCTCTACGCATTCTTTTTCAGGGAATGAGAAAAACTGGTTCGAGCTGGTCAATATGGCTGCCGCCTCACCGCGTCGGGTTTCTACAGAAAATCAGGCATACGCCATGGAACAGTTTTCAAGTCAGGTGATGAAGCAGGGCTATCGGGACTTTTTTGATCATTGGTTAAGCTGAACGGTGAGGCAAAATACTATGGTTGCAACAAGCGTTTGAATGTCCAGAGTGAAATAAAAATAACCCGCAAAGGGGTCACTTTTTTTAAAAAATGTCCATCTTGCGGGTTACGGTTCATCGTGTTTTTTCAAAATGGCTTTGTAGTGTTTGCAACCAGGTTGCGCCTTTTATTGGCGAATTCTTTGACTTATCGTTTGGACTTTACTGGAACTGGGGTTCCTTTTTTAAATCGAGTCGGTCTTCTCGGAATTCTGTTAATGCCGGAGTCCTCCGATTTGGAAGGTAACGCTCTACGAGTTGTCTTTGTTGTCAGTAAGCTTTGGTTGGTTCTGCTAAACTCAACAGTGTAATTGTCTACAGATGAATCAATGGCAAGGCGGCGCATCCCCACTCGTCTGGATGATCCTCTGCTATCGTTCCAACACCAATGAAAATCATGGCTAGTATTTCTCGGAAGCCATGTGCGGTACGTGCCACGCCATGTATTTCTGGAGTGATCTTCAGCATAATAATAGAATGTGGTTCCCCCTACAGACCCGCTCCATATTTCTCTCGTATCACCAGGCTCTAGCCGATACCAGCCCATTTTAGAATAATTCATGGGATGACAGTCGGAATCAGGATAAGCATAGGCAGCAAAGATCGTGTTACTCGTGTGGTTTGTAAAAAAAAGGCTCATCATACACACTTTTTTCCTCATAAATTTGTATTGCAATGCATACTATGAGGAATTTAGAAGAAGAGAGTGGACAATATCTCTCAATCTATGAAAAATGAACCAATCGTTTACGTCCAACTTGCTGTTTTTAGAGATATGCCGCCATTTATTGTTCTCCGGTTGATAGCTGTACACTGTCCAACAAACAGAACGATTCTATGACTGTATCTCCGCTGTTGCTTCAGTATGAGCCGTCTTACGATCCACAATGTAGCTAACTATCATGAGTAGCAGACCGCCGACAGTGATTAGCGATGCAACCCATGGAATAGCGGCTAGCCCCATTTGATTAATAACGACTCCCCCGATAAAAGCGCCGCCTGCGTTACCCAGATTCAATGCGGAATGACTGGAGGTAGAAGCAAGCAAAGGAGCCTCATAGGCCAGATTCATGATGCGAACCTGAATACCCGGCATGATGCCGAACGCAGCAATGCCCCAGATAAAGACGGTAATGACGGCCAATACCTGGCTTTGAAGCGTAAATGTCAGAATGGCCAAAATAATAGCCAGTACAGCATAGTTTGCGATCAGAGATGGAAGTAGTCTCCAATCCGCAAGCTTGCCGCCAACGATATTGCCGATCGTTACCCCTAGGCCAAACAGGACGAGAATCCAGGTAATGCTATGTTCGGCAAAGCCACTAATGTCCGTAAGCAAAGGCGTAATGTACGTAAAGACAGTGAACAGACTACCACAACCGACTGCACCTGTGAGCAGCATCAGCAGCACTTTTGGATTAAACAGGCTTTTGACTTCTTGTTTGAGACTGGAAGGCTTGTCCTGGTGAATTACCGGAATGTAACGAATGATACCAAAGAGAGAAATCAAGCCGATGACCACAATAGCTCCAAAGGAAGCACGCCAGCCGAGTTGTTGTCCGATAAAGGTTCCAAAGGGCACACCAATAATGTTCGCCACGGTCAAACCGGTCAGAACCATAGAAATGGCACCCGCGCGCTTGTCAGGACGAACCAGTCGGGCAGCGATCAGGGAACCGGCTCCCAAAAAGGTTCCGTGCGATAATGCAGTAGCCATACGGGCCGCAATCAGAAATTCGTAATTGGGAGCAATGACGGAAAAAAGATTGCCTAAAATGAATATGGTCATGAGTAGGCATAGCAGCTTTTTCTGCGGAACCTTATGGGTTAATACAGTAAGCACAGGCGCACCAATGGTTACACCAAGCGCGTAACTGGTGATTAACTGCCCGGCTTGCGGAATCGTAACATGAAGATCATGGGCTACATTGGGCAGAAGTCCCATAATAACGAATTCGGTCATGCCGATGGCGAAGGCACCAAGGGTCAACCATAGCAAGGAGGGGGGAAAGCGATTTGCTGTCATATTTTGTTGATTACTCATAAGTGTCTTGTATCCTCCTGGAAAAATAGTAATGCGAGTATATCATTACAGGCGATATCTGGCGACCTATTTTGCAAGAATTTTACATACTAAGCTGATGAGTTTTATGTAATTTACAAAAGCGACAGGTAGGAAGGAGCCAAGTATGTTATTTTGGTAGTATGATATTAAGATCGTAAATGACGCTGTAAGGAACGATCTAAGGAGGATACAACGATGGCACCTAAAGTGGTACATAGTATTACAGATTTAATAGGAGATACACCTTGTGTAAGACTCCAACGGCTCACAGGGCCGCAGGATGCGGAAGTGTATGTGAAGCTGGAGTATTTTAATCCAAGCGGCAGTGTTAAAGATCGGGCGGCGGGCAACCTGATTGCCGAGGCTGAAAAGGCAGGACATCTAAAGCCGGGAGGCACCATTATTGAGCCGACGAGTGGCAACACAGGAATTGGTCTTGCGATGAATGCGGCAGCTCGAGGTTACCGTGCAATTTTGGTGATGCCCTCGAATATGACGAAGGAACGGATCAATATTTTGAAAGCCTACGGGGCTGAGGTCGTACTGACACCAGCGGAAGAACGGATGCCAGGAGCGATTCGCAAGGCACTCGAACTGGGGGCTGAAATTGAAGGGAGCTTTATCCCGCATCAATTTGAAAATGAGGCAAATCCCGATATCCACCGTACGACGACGGCACTGGAAATTTTGGAACAGACGGAAGGGAAGCTGGATGTGTTCGTCGCTTCTTCGGGAACGGGCGGTACCATTACGGGAACAGGTGAAGTGCTACGTCAGCATTTGCCGGATCTGCGGATTGTTGTAGTTGAGCCGAAGGGTTCGCCAGTGCTATCTGGAGGAAAACCCGGTCCACATAAGCTGGTTGGCACCAGTCCAGGCTTTGTTCCCACCGTGCTGAATACGGAAGTGTATGACGAAATCGTGCAGGTTTCCGATGAGGATGCGATTGCAATGACACGAGCGATTGCTGCCCAGGAAGGGATTCTGGTTGGTCCCTCTAGCGGAGCTACGATATGGACGGCGATTCAGGAAGCGCGGCGTTTGGGAGCAGGCAAACGGGTACTTTGCATTGCCCCGGATACCGGAGAACGTTATCTGAGCATGGGGATATTCGGATAAAAAGATGTGGATGGGGACCAAAGTGATACACGACCGTAAGTAAGTGGTAAAATAGGTGTGTGATAGCGGTTCCACGAACTATTCATATGTGGATGAAGCAGGGAATATTTTGAGGGTTGAAGGAGGAGCAGCATGAAGATTATGCCTTTACAGAAACGTGGAATCTCCGATAGTCGGCTGGCGCTCGGTTGTATGCCTTTTGGTGGAGAATGGAGCCATGCACCGTTTACGCAGGAGCATGTCGTTGAAGCGGAAAGAGCTGTAGAAGCTGCACAATCTATTGGGATTACGATGTTCGATCATGCGGATATCTATCGTATGGGGAAAGCGGAAGAGATTTTCGGCCGGATTTTAAAGGGACAGCCGGGCTTGCGTGAACAAATCGTAATTCAGTCCAAATGCGGCATTTTTCTGCCAGATGGTACGCTCCCGGGCCGCTTTGATTTCTCATATGCTCATATTATGGAGTCCGTGGATGGTATCCTGAAGCGTCTGGGTACCGAATATTTGGACATCCTGCTGCTGCATCGCCCTGATCCGCTGGTAGAGCCGGAAGAAGTAGCGAAGGCGTTCAGTGAGCTTAAGACATCTGGCAAAGTACGGCATTTTGGCGTTTCCAATATGAATGTAAGCCAAATTCGGTTTCTGGAACGGAGCCTAACGGAGCCGCTGATCGCTAATCAGCTGGAGATGAGCCTGGCGCATCTGCATTTTGTAGATCAGACAGTACATGTGAACCAGCAGGCAGGGACAAATGTACATTTTGGCGAAGGTTTGATGGAATATTGCCAAACCGAGGATATTCAGCTCCAAGCCTGGGGACCGCTGGCGCAGGGACGTTTTAGCGGAGGTTCTTTGGAAGGGCAGCCTGAGCATGTCGTTAAGACGGCAGAACGGGTGCAGAAGCTAGCTTCTGAAAAGGAAACGACACGTGAAGCGATCGTCCTTGGCTGGCTTATGAAACATCCGGCACGGATTCAGCCTGTCATTGGCAGCGCCAATCCTGAACGAATCAAGGCATGTCAGGATGCGGAACGCCAGAGCGAGCTGATGACCCGTGAGGAATGGTATGAATTGTATGTCAGTGCGCGCGGACAAGCCTTGCCGTAACTGGTACTGCGGATCAGCTTGTTATAGCAGGCGTATGTGGATGTACGTGTATGACCTTGTTTATACGAACTGTAGTTTAATAAGGCCCTCCCTTCGTCTCATTAACAGACGGAGGGAGGGCCTATTTACATGGATGCATCTCATATTGCCTCAGTAGCTATTCCTCTTCGTAGCGTGCAAGGGCCTTGGACGTTGTTTCCTTCATTCGTGAAATCAGCCGGGAGCCTTGGACGACCTTGACACGTTTGCCAAGGAAACGGATTTTGGATAGCACATATTCACATTCGTCTGCCTGGAAGGTGAGCGTAATACGATAGGTATCTGCTTCCTGAACATATTCGACCTCTTTTTCAAAGCAGGAAAAAGCATATAAAATACGAGACATTTCACCGTTGTATATGGGAATAATTTCGATGATGCCTTGCTCTTTGCGCGACTCCAGTATATCGAGTATACGTCGGGTGAATTTTTCGGCCTCTTCGGGTAGAAGCTCATCTTCCGTGATGTTCACGATATTAGACAGCTTGGTAGACATGAGCGCGCGGTGTCTGCGGTTATACCACAGCAGGCTCCATTCTTTTTTGACCATGGAGAACTCCAGCTTATATGGAAAACCGGACATTTGCTCATGCATGCGTCCGTTGCGCAGTTTGTAGGTCATACAGATGCCTGAACGGGACCGCAGAATGGGACGCAATTCACGCAGGAGTGGATGATATACCGAGACAGCAGGGATACCTGCTTTTTCCCGCAAACTTCCATCGGCCTCCAGCGGCTCGTCGTCTGTGAGCATCTGCCGAAGCTTATCAAGCGTAGACGGGGTGAAAGCCTCTATTGCTGCCGAGTCTGTCAGCATAGATTGGAGCCAGACTCTTTCCTGTGATGTGGTAGCAAAAGCGCCCGATTCATCCAGCCGAGAGACGATCTGATAGTTAAATATTTTCTCGAACAGGCTCATAATAGGCTTGCAGCTCCTTCCATTCCTGTCTGAATTCCTTACGCAGCCGCTGGGGCTCCAATACCTCACAGCTTGATCCGAAGCTGCGAATCCACGGCTTAATCTCGGTGATTCCATTCACTGTGATTTCATAGATAAAGGATTCACTTTCTTCCTCCGCAATCGTACCCCACTGTCCCTGTGACAGCACACGTTCCCGAATAAAGTTGCGCTTCGCGCCCTCAGGATTAAAAAAACGTACCCGTACCTTCACAGGACGACCGGTATCAACAAGCCAGCTGTACCGCATTTTTTCTTCCAACACCGCTAGCAGATCGGCATGAAACTGCTCTGGTACAGGCTTGCCCTCCACCAATTGAGTCATGCCCTCCATACGAAACTTCATGATTCCTTTACCGCCTACATGACCAAGAACATACCAACGTCCATATTGATGATCATAGATGACTTGCAGGGGCAGAATGGTATGTTCACGGCCCTCCGTCTCTTTTTCAAACAGCGGGTTTGTGTTCTGTGACCCGTACATGCTTCGTTTGGATGTCGAAAAATATAAAAAAGTTACACAGCGACGTTGCCGAATGGCATGCAGAAGCGGATGAATATGGGCTTCGTCCAGAATGCGTGAATAATAGTGGTATTTATATAAAAAAGGTTCGGCCATATCCCGATCTCCGAGCTGACGGCGCATAGCTTTTTTTAGATGATCTCGCAACAGATATCCCTGAACAGAGGGAAGCTGGGTGTTGGCCATAATGTCTACAAAATCATATAAGTCCAGTAATTCCTCGTCCGTCAGTCCTGTCACCAGATCGTTGCGGACAGCATAGCGGTAAGGTCTGCCGCCGGGCTCCTTGCGAACCACGCCCACTTCGACCAGATATTTCAGATCGGAACGAATCGTTTTTTCATCTGGCAGCGAACTGTCGGAAGGCAGCCCGTTGCAGCAAGCATCCAGCAATTCCATAGTGGTCAGAGGTTGTGACTGTAGCGCTGTCAGCAGAAGAGATAAGCGGACGGTTTCTGATTCCTTGAGCGATTTAGCCCGAAACAAGAATAAAAGTAATGGGTCAGCGGATTCGTAATAATTAAAGCGCAGCATCTCATTAAAATCATGTCCTTGGTCCTCAGGCAACTGTTGTTGTACGGATTGGACGATTTCCTTGAGACGCCGGATTGTTTTATCAAAGGTATGCACTGAAATGCCCAGTCTGTCTGCAAATTGCTGCCGATTATAAGCGCCGCTGGTCAGTGTGAGCATGCGCAGGAATTGAATTTCTTTATCAAAACTCTCTCTCGCCATGATGCATTCCTCGTTTCTGTTGCCGTTCTCCGAAAGCAAGTATCCCTTTATTCTAACAGGGAAGGGATGCAGGAAAAAGGGAATTTATTCATCTTTGTAATACTTCCACCATGTTCACGACTTCCAAAATAAAGCATCATAGGAATATAAGATAGCACGATGAAATAAGAAGCAATACATAACAGAAGGGTGATGCAACATGTTTGGACGGGAGAGGAAACGGCTATGCGTCTTCGCCGCTTATTAATAGATGAACAGATGAGTCGATTAGAGAACAGATTCGGGAAATACTTTAATGATAAGGGAGGGAACAACATGACAGATGTGAAGCATGGGCAGGGTTTCATTCAACCAGAAATGCGCGAAACGATTTTGCGTGAGCTGCGCGCGTTGGAGCAGGAGGAGCAAATACGTATTATATACGCCTGTGAATCAGGCAGTCGGGCATGGGGGTTTCCTTCACAGGACAGTGACTATGATGTACGATTTATCTATGTAAGACCCATAGAATGGTATTTGTCTATTTTTGATAAGCGGGATGTGATTGAGCGGCCAATCAGCAATTTGCTGGATATGAACGGCTGGGATTTGAAAAAGGCACTCCATTTGTTTCGCAAATCCAATCCGCCTTTGCTGGAATGGCTGCAATCTCCGATTCCCTATCTGGAGCAGTATTCAGTGGCTGACCAGATTCGTGCGATATCGCCGTTAACCTTCTCTCCGAAGTCCTGCATGTACCATTATCTGAATATGGCGCGAGGAAACTATCGGGATTATTTGCAAGGAGAGCAGGTGAAGATTAAAAAGTATTTTTACGTGCTGCGCCCCCTGCTGGCCTGTGGCTGGATTGAACGTTACAACAGCATGCCTCCGATTGAATTTGGAGACTTGCTAGAGGAATTAATTCCGTCAGATACAGAACTTTATCAGGTGATCGGGCATTTGCTGCAACGTAAAAAAGCGGGCGAGGAACTGGATATTGAGCCACAGCTTTCGGTGGTGAATGATTTTATCCAGCAGCAAATTGCTTATTTTGAACAAAAGGCGCCCTTGCTTCAGCATGTGGAGAGTGGACGGGATCAGCAGTTGGATGATTTGTTCCGCGCTGCGGTGAATGAAGTATGGAAAGCATAAGCTGGGAAGGAGAAGTGGAGTATGCACATCACGCTAAAAGCAACCGGAACCCATGCAGGGATGATTTCGCATTTGCTTGCTAAGAATCCTTACAATACGTATGATCGCACAGAAAAAGGCGCACGTGTACGCATGGTGTACACCGTTTTTACCGAGGAAGAGGCTGAGATCGTCATTCAGGCCTCGCCAGATTCGATTGATTTGGTTAAAAACAGTCCAGACAGCTATGACATTACACAATATATTAATGACCGGGAGTTTGTAACCAGCAGCTTATTTTGCACTTATATTCGTGGCTCGCTTGGCACGGCCCTGAACGGCAAACCCAAGGAAGACTATGTAGGATGGGTGACGCACCCTTTCGCGCTGGAGTTATCGTTTGGGCCCGTTGCTTCGGATTTGCCGGATTCTGTGGTGGAGGGACTATTTGCTCCGCTGGGTTATCAAGTGGCCATAGAACGAGGGAAAGCGGATTATTCTTTTCAGCTGAAAAATCGAAGCACCGTCAGATATATCACGTTAAGTGGTCATCAGACGGTGCAGTATGCGTTGCGTCAGTTATTGCTGTTGATTCCGGTGCTGGATAATTATAAGCACTACTATATTAGTGAAGAAGAGTTTGACAAGCTGAGACGTTACGGTGAGGGCTGGCTGCCAGAGCATCCACTACGCGAGCTGATCATTCGACGCACGCTTCGTTTTACCAATCTGATTGAGCAATTTGAGCAATCTGATTCTGCTGAAACAACAGGCACAAAAAAATACATTGAAAAGGATACTGTCCAAGCTCAAAAGGATAAGCACGAGCAGGTTCAACAGCAAGAACAGCCACAGGAGGAAGGGAAGCAACAGCCTACTGTACGGCTGAATGAACTGCGATATCAAGCCATTATGGACGTGATTCGCAAGCTGCCTCGAAGACAGAAAATCGTAGATTTTGGTTCAGGGGAAGGGAAGCTATCGGCTCGGATGGCCCGAATGACGGGCATTGAAGAGATTTGGGCGGTCGAGCCGTCTGCGTATGCACAGGTGAGAGCCATGGAGCGTTTTGCCAAGCTAGAAAGGCATGCCGACGCGATCAGCCCTACACCCATGATGGGCTCTCTCTTTTATTATGATGAACAATTGCGGGGCAAAGATGTGATGATTCTATGTGAGGTCATTGAGCATGTGGATGAGCATCGTCTGAACCGGGTGATGAAGACGATTGTGACGGAGTATCAGCCGGGTGTGCTGATCGTGACGACTCCCAATCGTGAATATAATGAAGTGTATCGTATGAATCAGCAAGAGCTGCGGCATGGCGATCACCGTTTTGAATGGAGTAGAAGCGAGTTTCAGGAACGATGTGAGCAGTGGATTGTGGAAGCTCCTTATTCGGTAGCGCTGAAGGGGATCGGAGAAGAGGTCGAAGGCTTTGGACAACCGACCCAAATGGCTATATTTACGCGCAGAAAGGAGCAGAAGGAAGCATGAGCAATTCATCCAAACGTACGATTCATTTACCGCATGCTGGACTGGTTGTGTTGGTTGGGGCCTCCAACAGTGGCAAAACCACATTATTGGACAGGCTGGTGAGCGAAGGGATTCTATTGGAGACAGAAGTGGTATCCTCGGATCATTTTCGCAAGCTGGTCGGAGATACGGAATTTATAGACTGGAGTGGACTTCCAAGGCTGGAATCGGATGTACTGTTCTATGAGTATCAGCAAATGTCAGCCAAGGCGTTTGAGGCGATGGATACGATTCTGGCTATGCGCTGTCGCTTGAATAAACTGACGGTTGTGGATGCCACCCATTTGTATGCTGAGGATCGTCAAAAATATGTACAGCTGGCAGCCAAGGCGCATGTTCCTGTTATGGCCTGGGTACTGGATGTACCCGAAGCTGTGCTGCTGGAACGGGATTTAGGCAGGGAGCATCCGCGTGGCCGCCAACGGGTCAAGCAGCAGGCACAGCTGTTAAAGCGGAACCTGCGTGGTATCCGTGAGGAAGGCTTTAACGCTTGCTATATCCTTAAGGATATAGAAGAAATGAATTTTGTCCGCCGTGCACAGCCACTATTTCATGAGATTGGCTCAGGTATTGACATCATTGGTGATATCCATGGGTGCTACCGTGAGATGCTGGAAGTGATAGAGCAGCTAGGATATACGGAAGATACGGAAGGACTATACCATCATCCAGATGGCAGAAGACTGGTATCTGTCGGGGATGTGATGAGCCGTGGCCCAGAATCGTTACAAGCGGTGCAGTTCTGGAAAAAGCACGTGGATGCCGGACTAGCGTATATGATTGACAGTAATCATGGCTGGAAAATCGGCCGTTATCTCGATGGAAGAAAGGTGACTCTCAGTCATGGGGATGAACGATTTGCAGAGGAACTGGCCCAGTATGAACAAAAAGCGGGCAAGGTAGCGGCGGAACAGCTTAGAAGTGAGTTGAGAGATTTTCTGCTACATGCACCTTCTCATCTTATTTTTGGCAGAAATGGATTGCGACACCTAGTCGTGGCTCATGCCGGGATTAAGGATCATTTTATTGGCAAACAGTCGGCACGTATTTCTGATTATTGCCGCTATGGAGATACGGAAGGACAGGATTCGAACGGAAAACCGATCCGCAAGGATTGGTTCGTAGACCATGAATCGGGAGAAATAGTAGTATGGGGGCATGATCCGAGACCGCAGCCTACCCTTGTGAATCAGACGGTGAATATTGATCAGGGTGTGGTATTTGGCGGTATGCTGACCGCTTATCGTTATCCGGAAAAGGAATTTGTCAGCGTTCCGGCACATGAGAACTATGCGAATGATCCCGATAGCCCACTTGTCCGGTGGCAGAGAAAACGGTTTTCCCCGCCGAATTTACGCAAGCTCATCGCTGGTTACAGTGTGCTGACGGAATCGTATGGCGAAGTGCGCGTACAAGGAGAATGGATCAAATCCGCTATAGATACCGTGTCACATGTAACTGTACCCATGGAGGAACTGGTATATATTCCACCGACGATGAGTCCTGCTCCAACGGTGTCTGCAGAGGCAGGATATCTGGAGCATCCACGTGAGGCGCTGGCTTATTATCGTGGGCAAGGAGTACAAACGATGGTGGCCGAGAAAAAACATATGGGTAGCCGGGCTATTTTGCTATTATTCAAAAACGAACAGGCTGCTGTTCAATATGTAGGCTACCCGACATTGGGCACGATCTACAGTCGGAGCGGGAGAGCTTTCTTTGAACAAAGCCTTGGGAAGCAAGTGCTGGAAAAGCTAAATGTGGATCTACGGACTGCTGGATATTTTGAACGGAACCAGACGGATTTTGTGTTGCTGGATGCGGAAATTGTACCGTGGAATCTCAAGGCTCGGGAACTGATTGCTGCACAGTATGCCCATGTGGGGGAAGCAGCTCTGCTGGATCGCAGTAAGCTGGTAGACAAGCTGAAGCAGGCAGAGGTTGCAGGCCGAGAGGTTGGAGACTGGTTGGAGGAAATGGAACAGAAGTACGCGAATGCTGTAACGTTTCAAGAGGCTTTTCAAAAATATTGCTGGGATGTGGACGGTCTGGATAAAATTCGTATCGCACCGTTCCATACGCTGGCACACAGCGGAAAGACTTTTTTCGACCATTCTCATATTTGGCATATGGAGCAAAACCGGGAGCTGGCTGGGCTGTCTTCCCTGTTTATGGAGACAGAGTATCGCGTGATCACGGACGAAGCAAGCGAGGAAGAGGTCATTCGCTGGTGGAACGAGATGACAGAGGATGGTCATGAGGGGATTGTGATCAAACCGGAACGCTTTTTGATGAAAAATCGGGACAAGATGATTCAGCCTGCAATCAAGGTGAGAGGCCGCAAGTATTTGCACATCATTTACGGTATGGATTATCTTGCCTCTGAGAATTTAAAGCGTCTGAAGCAGCGTCGAACGAACAAAAAGGAGCGTCATGCCCTGATGGAAGGAGCGCTTGGTATGGAAGGCGTGGAACGTTTTGTCCGCAAGGATACGGTAGATCGTATTCATGAATGCGTCCTTGCCGCGCTATCGCTGGAATCGGAGCCGATTGATCCGAGATTGTAGTTTGCGAAGGAGGGATTGAGATGGAAAGGGGTACACCGTTAATTGATATTGGTGTGAACTTGATGCACCGTTCGTTTCATGCAGATCGGGAACAGGTGGTGGAGAGAGCCGCGGCTGTAGGGATTTCACCGCTGATTATTACCGGGACCAGTGTCCGCAGCAGTCGGGAGGCTTCTCAGTATGCAGCACGTTATCCGGGCAAGCTGTATGCGACAGCTGGCGTGCATCCCCATGATGCCAAAGACTGCAACGCAGACACGATTCAGCAGCTCCGCCAGTTGGCGGGTCAGCCGCAGGTTGTATCCATAGGGGAATGCGGATTGGACTATAACCGTGATTTTTCGCCACGTGATGTGCAGCGTCGATGGTTTGGGGAGCAAATCCAACTGACGGGTGAGCTGAATATGCCGTTATTTCTGCATGAACGAGATGCACATGAGGACTTTGTCGCTATGCTTCGGGAGTATCAACGGCTTGTCGATAAAGCGGTAGTGCATTGTTTTACTGGCACTGAACAGGAATTGCATACGTATGTAGAAATGGGACTGTATATCGGGATCACCGGCTGGATTTGCGACGAACGGCGTGGCAAACATCTGCGTGAACTGGTCAGAGATATTCCCTTGGACCGTCTGATGATTGAAACGGATGCTCCATTTTTGACCCCGCGTAATTTGCCCGTGAAGCCCAAAGAAGGGCGTAATGAGCCCGTGTATCTCGCTCATATTGCTGCTACGGTTGCCGAATGTACAGGTCGAAGCATGATGGAGATCGAAATCGCGACGACGGAGACAGCCAAACGTTTCTTCGGATTATAGGATTGTCAAAGCCATAGATGTGGTATATATTATAGTGAATTAAAAGAGCATTGTCGGGAGCTTGAGAAAGTCAGGCTGAGAGGGTGGCCCTTGCCACTGACCGTGAAATCTGATCTGGGTAATGCCAGCGTAGAGAAACCAAGAACACTATACAGGAATGCCGCTTGTTTTGCGGTTGTCGATAGATTCAATGTATGTCCTAGCATTTTACTTTGACCCTGGCTTTGGCTTGGTATCAGTGTAGTAGCTTAGACTACTGGTTATATAAGGCATATCGACGAATGATGTTTTGTATGGTGCTTCACCTTTTACTGCGCATAAAGCTTGCCTGGAGATTCAGCTCCAGACAAGCTTTTTTTTATGGCCAAGAGGCCAATTATAAGGAAAAAGGGGAGCACGCAATAATGAATACTGCTGTAAGAGCGTCCAAAGGGTTGAAGCTGACTGATATTTTGGTCACGATTGTGATATCTGTTGTGTTCGGGTTGGTCTACAAAATATGGGGACCTGCCTATGATTTGATGAAACCATTTGGTCTACACGCCGAGCAACTGATGTATGGCATGTGGTTTATGGCAGGCACGTTTGCTTATCTCATCATTCGCAAGCCGGGTGTTGCGATTTTGGCAGAGGTGGCAGCGGCAACGGTCAGCGCTTTTTTGGGAAGCGAATGGGGCATGTCCACCTTGTACTATGGCCTGCTGCAAGGCTTGGGAGCGGAGCTGTTTTTTGCAGCTTTTCTGTATCGGAACGCAAACCTGTGGGTTGCTTCGTTAGCTGCGGCCGGGGCGGCTGTCACTTCTCTGATTTTAGACTTCAGTTACGGGTATATTGATCAGCTATCGACCTGGAACTATGTTTTGTATATTGGATTTCGGATGATTGGCAGTATTGTGATTGCCGGGGTATTCGCGTTCTATCTGGCTAAGGCATTGGAGGTAACCGGAGTTACACGAAGTTTGAGACCTGCAACGGAACAAGATTATAAGGGGCTGGATTGATGAGCCGGGCAACCGAAGATGTGGTGGCTTCGATCACCCGTCTACGGTTGAAATTCCCTGGTGAGCAAGAGCTGCTTTTTCACAATATGTCTTTGTCTGTCCACAAGGGGGAAAAGCTGCTGCTACTGGGACCGAGTGGATGCGGTAAATCAACACTGCTCCAAGTGTTAAGCGGTCTGATTCCACGCACGATAGAAGTGCCCATGAAATGCGATGCTGCTGTAATCCCAAGTGTCTCAGGTATTGTATTTCAAGATCCTGATACGCAGTTCTGTATGTCATATGCAGACGAGGAACTGGCTTTTGTGTTGGAAAATAATCAGATTCCCCGGGAACAGATGCAATCCCGTATTCGCGAGCTGCTGATACAGGTTGGTCTATCGACGGATGATATACACATGCCCATTGGCAACATGTCACAGGGAATGAAGCAGCGTCTGGCGATTGCGTCTGTGCTGGCTATGGAGCCAGAAGTGCTTTTTCTGGATGAGCCGACGGCTTTGTTGGACGAGGAAGGCACCACACAGGTGTGGGACACCATTCGCAATATTTCGGTAGACCAGACACTGGTGATCGTAGAGCATAAAATTAATGAAATCGTCCATGATGTGGATCGGATTGTGGTGCTTTCTGCTCAAGGGGAGATCATTGCGGATGGAAGGGCAGAAGAAGTATTTCATGTGCATCGGCAGGCATTGTCTGAGTATGGCGTGTGGTACCCGGGAGTATGGAATGAATCGTCTTCGCCGCGTTGGAGTGAATCAGTGACACAGCAGAATGGTACGGGGAATGGTACGGAGATTGATTTGCTGGAGCTGAAACATTTTAGTGGTCTCCGCGGTTTAAGTTCAGTGATTTATGTGGAGCATGCGCAGGTGAAGCCTGGTGACTGGATTGGCGTGGTCGGTGAAAACGGGGCTGGCAAAAGCTCGCTGCTGCTCTCCATGATGCGCTTACTTCGCACACAGGGACGCTATAGCGTGCGCGGAATTGAGGCAGGCAGTACGGAACAACTGGCAGAGCGTATCGGGTTCGCATTTCAAAATCCCGAGCTGCAATTCGTAGCGCATACCGTACGAAAGGAACTAGAGTATTCGTTACCCAAGAGCTTGTTTAGTGCTGAACAGTGCCGGGAGCGGGTGGATCGGATGCTCGTACAGTTCGGATTGGAGCGGCTGGACGAGCGTCATCCGTATCAGCTTTCGTTAGGCCAAAAAAGGCGGTTGAGTATTGCTACGGCCATGATCCGTGAGCCGGAAGTGTTGCTGCTGGATGAACCGACTTTTGGTCAGGATGCGCAAAATACCTTTGTCATGCTGGATATGTTGGAGCAGTTGAGAGCGGCAGGCACGGCCATTGTGATGGTCACGCATGACCCGGAAATTGTCCGTCGATATTGTACCGATATATGGCGGATTCAGAAAGGGGAACTACAGTATGAACCTGTCCTTTCCCCATCATAAAACATGGCTGCATCGCGTGAATCCGGGCTTAAAGCTCGTGTTGTTTTCCATACTGTTTGTGGTCGTTATAGTCATTCATGATCCGAATGTCATGTTTAATGTTGCGTGTACTATGTTGCTGCTGCTTGTCTGGTCAGGCCATCCATGGAAGAGGCTGCTGCTGTACGGTTCTCCCTTTATATTGGTGTTTATTTCAACTTCAACGGGCATGATGATGTTCGGCAAAGGGGGGACGACCTGGTGGTCATGGGGCTTGATCCATGTGACGCAGGAAAGCTTTTACCGAGGCATGCATCTGGGCTTTCGTGCGCTGAGTATGGCTGCGGTAGGGTTGCTGTTTGGTTTAACGACTCGTCCGGTGGACCTTTTTTATTCACTGATGCAGCAATGGAGGCTCCCTCCGAAGTATGCGTACAGCTTCTTGGCAGCCATGCGGTTAATGCCCATGATGGTGGAGGAATTCCAGGCATTGAGACAAGCACACCGCATTCGAGGCTTACATCAGCATGTGTCCAAATGGAATATGTATGCCACACTCCGCAGATATGCGATTCCGCTGCTCGCTCAAAGTATCCGGCGTGCGCAGCGCATTGCTATTGCTATGGAAGCCAAGGGTTTTGCTAATGAAACCAAGCGCACGTATTATTATGCGATTGGCTATTCGGCTGTAGATATTTTATTTGTTTTCTATTTTGTGGTGATGCTTACGCTGGCTTGGGGACTCGGTATCCGCTTTCCTTATGTAGGGGTATGGGATGTACGTTAATTGTTGTCAAAATGCTTTGCCCGTTTTCTGCTCTGTGGTATATTAATGCAATGGGAATTGACGGCTCGTACAGACCCGCCCGGGCTGGCGGGCTTATTACATTTTCCCGCAGAAATGGATCATCAGGAGGCCAAGTTTCATGATTACGCTGCATCAGGTAAGCAAGCATTATACCACCTCAAGCGGCCAATTTCATGCGGTTCAATCCGTGTCCCTTCAAGTGGAGGAGGGGGAAATTCACGGTATCATAGGTGCCAGCGGTGCCGGTAAGTCTACGTTGCTCCGGTTGATGAATGTATTGGAAAGGCCGGATGAGGGAAACGTGGTTGTAAACGGGGAAGATCTGACTCGCATGCCGGAAAAACGTCTCCGAGAAGCGCGGCGATCCATAGGGATGATTTTTCAGCATTATCATCTTGTTCACAATCGGACGGTCAGTGGAAATGTGGCAATGCCGTTAGAACTGGCAGGTGTCGCGAAAAAAGAGAGATCGGAACGTGTGCGCGAATGCCTGCAATTCGTCGGTTTAGCTGATAAAGCAGAACAGTATCCGGCACAACTGAGCGGAGGCCAAAAGCAACGTGTGGCGATAGCCAGAGCGCTGGCGAATCGACCTGCGGTGCTGCTGTGTGATGAGCCAACCTCGGCGCTTGATCCGCAGACGACCGCGGATATTTTGGGCGTGTTACGGGAGATCAACCGTGAACTGGGAGTTACCATTGTAATCGTAACGCACGATATGGATGTGGTACGCAATATTTGTACCCGTGTATCAGAAATGCGAGATGGGCAGCTACTTTCAACGCAGCGTGTAGCTGACACAGCGGTAGGTTCAACAGCGGGAGCAGGTGAAGTTGATGAATGAAATGCTGAGCATCATTGCGCAATATCAGTCTGAGATATGGAAAGCCATCGGAGAGACGTTTATCATGGTGGGGATTTCTATCGCAGCAGCTGTACTGTTAGGGCTTCCGGCAGGAACGATTTTGTATTTGTGTGGTAAAGGGCAAAAATATGAAAATCGACTGCTGTTCACCCTATTGAACAGTGTGGTCAATGTTATCCGCTCATTCCCGTTTTTGCTGCTCGTCGTGTTTATGATTCCATTTACACGTCTGGTCGTAGGGACGGCGCTGGGCACGATGGCTGCAACGGTTCCCTTGTCAGTGGTGGCCATCGCCTATTATTCGAGGCTGGTGGAGCAATCATTGCTCGAGGTGCCCAAGGGTGTAATTGAAGCCGCTACTTCTATGGGGGCATCCACCCTCCAGCTTATTTTTAAATTTTTGTACGTGGAGGCTCGTTCCGGGCTTGTACTGGGTTTGACCACGTCCACCATTAGCTTCATCTCCTACTCCACGGTGATGGGCATTGTCGGCGGCGGCGGGGTAGGTGATTTTGCCATCCGCTACGGTTACCAGCGTTTTGAAACAGGCTTGATGGCGTTCACCATCGTTGTCATGATTATTTTCGTACAAACGATCCAGTTCACCGGAAGCACCATATCCCGCCGGATCGACAAGCGGTAAGGTGGAATTGTAACTTTCACTATACTTGCACAACTCACTATGGGAAATAAAAATGACTTTACAGTACCTCAAAAGCGGAGCGGGCAGAATTGTTCTGGAGAAGCGTCAGTGTTCGCCTTTGAAATGGGATTCTAACCTATAAATTGTGTTACAAATCAGAGAGAATCCCATTTCAACAGCGATCAGAAGAACAATCTGCACGTGAAGCGGCTGCGGCTCCCACTGTAACTCATTTTTTATCTTCCTAATCACAATTTACTTGGAGGTTCCTCATCAAATGAGTCGGAAAAACAACATGAAAACGAACTTGAAATTACTTACACTATTTGCTGTCGTTATGCTACTGGTTGCCGGATGCGGTGGTCAAAAGCAGGCTGCTCCAGAAACACAGTCTAAAGAAGCAAATTCCCAAAAAGAAGTGACCTTGAAAGTAGCAACGCTAATCCCACCGATGACAGATGTGCTGGATATCGTGAAGCCGCTGCTTAAACAGGACGGAGTCAATCTGGAAATCGTCGTGCTTTCAGACAATATCCAACCGAACAACGCATTGGCAAGCCGGGAAGTAGATGCTAACTTCTTTCAGCATGCTCCTTTTATGCAACAATATAATGAAAGCAACAAGTCTGATTTGGTGGCGATAAAACCTATTTACAACGCCATTTACGGCGCGTACTCTAAAAAATACAAGAACGTTAAAGACCTGCCGGAAGGTGCGACTATTGCCATTGCCAATGACCCGGCCAATACTGGACGTTCTTTAGTAATGATGGAGCAAAACGGTTTGATCAAGCTTAAAGAAGGCGTAGGCTATAATGCTACACAGGCTGATATTATTGAAAATAAGAAAAAATTTGTGTTTAAAGAAGTGGATTTGTTGATGCTGGCGCGGTCACTGGATGATGTGGACATGGCTGCCATGTATCCCGCATATGCCAAGCCGCTCGGTCTGACACCGAAGAAGGACGCGCTGATTACTGAAAAAGACGATACGCACTTTGCCATTAATCTGGTAGCGCGTAAGGATAATGCAGATTCCGATGCTATTCAAAAGCTGGCAAAGCGAATGACTGGACCGGAAGTACGTAAATTTTTTGAGGACAATTACAAGGATAGCGTTGTTCCAGCATTTTAAATAAATAAGTAAGTTGAAACATCGTTTTATGATGAAATACGACCTGTATAATGGAAGGAAGTCTGTGAAGAACAGAGGATCTCCCTTGTGCAGGTCTTTTTTTCATCCTTAATATGGAAAGGAATTATCGAAAACAGGGTATAAAGTCTTATTTTTTAAGGTTTTAGGGTGTTGCACCGCTGCGAATTTTGGTCATAAAGGGCGATGGAGTAATGATAAGGAACATATTAAAATAAAAATACGAACAAACATTCGATTTCGATTTCGTTAACGGTGTTTTTATATGGGTCAAAAAATTCAGCTGACAACGGGCCAAAAGCGTGAATAAAAAGGAAGGGGAACGACATGAAGCTGTTTGTAACTGTAAAAAGTCTGGGGAAGCGCAAGCCCGCACTCGCACGACAGGAAATAGAGCTGAGTCCTGCTCCAGAAACATTGCGAGATTTGATTACTGCAACCGTTGCTCTGAATGTTCAAAAGCTGCGGGAAAAGCAGGAGAGTGTCGCGCTGATTCCGTTCCTTACGGGAGAAGAAGTACAGGCACAAGGCGAGATAGGCAAAGTAGGATTCGGTTCCATATATAATGATGGTGTCCCGGATATGAAGGATGCCGTGAACACGGCGATGCAGGCATTTGAAGATGGTTTATACAGAGTTTTTGTATGTGACGAGGAAACTATTGAACTCGATACTCCTTTGTCACTTAAGGATGGGAATGAGATTGTATTTATACGCTTCACAATGCTAGCTGGAGGCCTATGGTAGAGGGGGAAATGAAACATGCATCAAGAGAACAATGAGCAAGAATATTTCACCACACTGAAGGAGCGCGCGGCGCAACTGGATGGACCACAACAGGAGTTAGCTCAGTATGTTGTGGAACTGGGTAAGCTTCATTACATACAGGAGAACGAGGAGCCTTTTAACGAATGTCAGCGAATATTAAAAGAACGGGCGACAGAAAGCGGAGAGTCACTGTTTAAGCCACTGACAGAGGTATTACATGCTCTAATTGGACAAACAACGGGCGACGTATTCGCACATCTAACGGAGCATGTGACTGAATATCCATACAGCACAGGGTATGCGCGAAAACCGTTTCGCACTTCGGATATTACGGCCCATACTTCCCGGGTTTATAAAAAAATGGTGCAGTTGATCCGAATGGACTGTATGGGGTTCTCCGTAATGGATTATTTAACAAAAAAGGATTATGAACCAGGCAGAGATTACCGGATTCAGGAAACGATTGGTGACTGGATTGCTTATGAGCTGGATCACGGTAATTCACAGGTACTTGAGGCGTTAAAAGCTATTATTTATGGGGATAATCAGGCGGCGTTACTTACGCGCAATATGATTAAAGGCATGCTCCTGAGTCATCAGGAGGAGAATTATCGCATGATCGGCGAAATCTTGGCAGCCGCCAAACTCCAGGAGGGATTGCGCCAAAGTATCGTGGAACAAATGGATGAAGGAACCCCGGAGGCTCTAATATATCTGTTGAAGGTAATCATCGACCAAGGCTTCATTCGTTACAGTTCAGTGGTGCGGGCGCTTGCAGTATGGACGGGAATGGGCTTGGAATCCGCCAACCAGCGGGTCGTTCGTCAACTGATCGAGCAGGCATATGAAGCATTGACTCGTAGTGAACTGCGCCAGGAATGGCTGACCAGCTCAAATGCTAATGAAGTTTATATGAGTTTGTGGGCTACGGCAGTACATGAGGAACGTGATTTGTATGGACAGGTTCGGAAACTCATGGAACAAGGAGTAACTTACCAGAAGATCGTAGCACTGTATGTACTGTCTAACAGTGACAACAAGGATGTGCGCCTCGGAATTGCGAGAGAATATCTGGGTGAAACGGACCAAGAGCTTCAATATTGGATACTGACGAACTATACAAGCAATTATTTTTATGAATGGGTAGAAGGCGGGACGGTCGCGGATCGGATCGTTAAAGTGGTGCGTACTCCTTTGCTGGAGAGCAAAGAGGAGCGGCGTAAGGATTTTGAACGACTTCATAACCTGTTTGTACATATGAAAAAGGGTGAGTCCACCGAGCCCTCCAAGGTGCTGGATTTTGTTAATCTGTATCACCGCTCAGATGCACCTATTCAAAAAATGCTGTATCTCGCTGGTTATGATATGGATGCTTCCTGGATTGGGGAAATCATAGCCTTAAAGGAACAGATTAGCCCTAATCTGCGTGGTGAACTGTTGAATCATTTTGTGCAAAAACCTGAGGATGCGGTACAACGTGATTTTATTTTTTCCAGTTTGTCTGACAAAAGTATGAGTATCCGTGAGTTCGCTGTGGCCAAGGCACGTAAGCTGACGCTGTCGGAACCAGAAATGCAACAAATGGAAGCCTTATTAAAGCTCAAGACGGGATCGTTGCGCCAAAGTGTCATTGGTGTGTTGCTCTCACAATCGGAAGAGCCGCTCGCTGGCTCATTGGAACGCTTGCTGCGTGCTAAGGCGGAGCTGCAACGATTGGGTGGACTGGAAGTATTGACGAAGATATATGCAGACCCGGATCGTGCCGAACAGTATGAAAGCCTGCGGACTTTGGCGGATATCATTCAGCAACCTACAGCCAAAGAGGAGCAACTGCTGTCCAAGCTGGGACAGGAGGATGCTTATACAGGGGCTAACGGTTTTGGACTGTACGATCCGAATGTCAAGGAAGCTTGGTTGGAAGAGAAAGTTGATCTGGGTGATTTTCGATTGGCCGATATTTTTGTTAGTCCATTGGAGAAGCTCAAGCAGTTCTTGAGTGGACTGGACGAGCTTGTTCATCATCATCGTGATGTGGAATATACTGCGGAGTATTATTCGGGCTACAAAGATACATTGCTTATCGGGACGAACCTTCGTCCTCTACGGTTGGTTCAGGTCGATGAAGAAGTAGATTCCAGACTATCTTTATATCCTCTCTATGAGGAGTG
Organism: Paenibacillus sp. Lou8.1; assembly: GCF_024213565.1. Lineage (NCBI taxonomy): Bacteria > Bacillati > Bacillota > Bacilli > Caryophanales > Paenibacillaceae > Paenibacillus > Paenibacillus sp. Lou8.1. The sequence continues at coordinate 72,437 of NZ_JANAVN010000012.1, read as the reverse complement.
GGACCGTTATTTGCAGGAAAGCGGCATGGAAGCGCGTGAACTGCTGGAGCTTGTTTTTTATGACCGATTAGAGCCTATGGACCGAACGCTGGATCGCTATTATCGATACTTTTCTTTTAACATGGACTATTCAGAACAAAGCAAGCACAAGCTGCTGGAAGGATGGCGTAAAGATTTCGCTGAGCAAATGTATCCTTTGGATCGCATTAACGAGGTACAGAAGTGGATAGCAGAACTGACCTATTCCGATCAGGTAAGCACATTAGTTAATGCTTATTTTATGGACACATCCGGTGACCAAACGTTTGACGTAATTGACCTTGCTTTAAATTCACTAATGCAAGGCATGCCTAAGGACAGACCTGAAGAGGATATGGGAATGCTCCATCTATTGTCTGGCCCGTGGGTGGCACTGGAGAAGGGGCAGGTCCATGATGATGAGTCCTTTAAGCGCTTTTTCCATACCTTTGTGAACTACGCAGAACTGCCAGGAGCGGAAAATCGTTTTTATTCTCCGCTGGATCTGGAGGATTACTTCAAAGCATATGAAAAAGGGTTGATTGGTGTAGGTGAAGTGTATCGGGAGCTGCTGGCTGGTAGTGAAAGCAGAAGACATATGAGTTCTTTAACCAATGCCCGCAATACATGGATTTCTAGCAAATCAGAATTTTTGGAGATACGCCGTACGGTTATTGATCGACTGCTAGAGATTGAATTGGTTCGAGGCGATTTGCCTACCGAGGCTACGCCAAAGGTTATGGGCTTGAGCCAATTTGAAGGTATGGATTATTTCATCCGTATTCTGGAGGGTCTCGACAAGGAAACGTTTGTGCGTGGTTATGTGTACGGCTACGGTGATCGTATTACCAAAAAGGAATCGTTCAGCCACTTGCTCAAGGCATGTTATCCGAGTGATGGCGAGGATGCCACGTTGCTCAAGGAAAAGCTGAAGAACACTAAAATTACAGATAAACGTCTGCTGGAGGCGGCTATGTATGCACCGCAGTGGATTGAGATTGTAGCAGACTATCTCGGTTGGGAAGGGCTTCGCAGTGCGGCATGGTATTTCCATGCGCATATCAATGAAGGTTTTTCGGCCGAGAAGGAAACGATTGTAGCTCATTACTCGCCGATTGCTCCACAAGATTTTAATGATGGTGCCTTCGATATTCACTGGTTTCATGAGGCCTATGAGACGTTGGGCGAGGAACGTTTTGACCTGCTGTACGATTGTGCCAAGTATATTTCGGCTGGAGCCAATCATCGTCGATCCCAGTTGTTTGCAGATGCGACGCTGGGTAAGCTCAAACGGAGTGAAATGGAAAAATCAGTGGAGGACAAGCGAAACAAAGACCATTTGCTGACCTACAGTCTGATTCCACTTGCTCAGCCGCCTGAACCAGATATACGCGAACGTTATGATTTTATCCAGAGGTTTCTGGAACAAAGCAAAAAATTCGGCGCACAGCGTAAGGCCAGTGAGGGACTCGTTTCACGGATTGCGCTCGGGAATTTGGCACGTAACGCAGGCTATGATGACGTAACCCGTCTCGTATGGGATATGGAAGCTCGTAAGCTGGATGATCTTCGGTCTTATTTTGAGCCACATGCTTTGGACGAGGCTACAACGGTGCAGCTCGTCATTGATGCTGAAGGAGCGGCAGATATTGAAATTGTCAGCAAAGGCAAGACGCTGAAATCCATTCCGGCTCGTTTCAAGAAGGATGAGTATGTTACGTCGCTGAAGGAGCTTAAAGGAGATCTAGTGGATCAGTACCGCAGAGCTCGCAAAGAATTGGAACGCTCTATGGAGTCTGGTACGACCTTTATGGTGAAGGAATTGAGAGGATTACTGGGTAATCCTGTGCTTGCTCCATTGGTGCGGACACTGGTTTTCAAGGCTGATGATCACCTCGGATATTTTAATGAGGAAACGTTGGTATTGACGGCTCCTTTTGCTGAACAGCATACTATAGGAGAAGAGGATAAGCTGATTATTGCCCATCCCCTTCATTTGTTCGAAAGTGGTCGTTGGAGCGAATTCCAGAAGGACTTATTCGACCGCCAGATACGCCAGCCATTTAAGCAGGTGTTCCGTGAGCTGTACTTGCTGAATGCTGATGAACGTGCAAATGCGACCGTTTCCCGTCGATATGCAGGACACCAGGTACAGCCGAATAAAACGGTATCCCTATTGAAAGGTCGCCAATGGACAGTCAGCTATGAGGACGGACTTCAGAAGGTGTACTATGCTGAGAATCTGATTGCGAACCTGTATGCTATGGCGGACTGGTTCTCACCAGCGGATACCGAGGCTCCTACACTGGAGACAGTGCAGTTCTTTGATCGGACAACGTATAAGAGCGTACCGTTGGACGAAGTTCCTCCTGTTCTGTTCTCCGAAGTTATGCGGGACGTGGATCTGGTCGTCAGTGTTGCCCATGTAGGTGGCGTTGATCCAGAGGCCAGTCTGACGACCATTGAAATGCGTAGGGTTATTGTGCAGGAATCACTTCGCCTGCTGAAAATTAGCAATGTACGCTTGGATGGGAATTATGCACGTGTAGATGGGACTCTTGGCGAATATGCTGTGCATCTGGGAAGCGGGGGTGTCTACAAGCAAGCGAAGGGAGCACTGCATATTATCCCGGTGCATTCGCAGCATCGTGGACGCATCTTCCTGCCGTTTCTGGACGAGGACCCAAGAACAGCTGAGATTCTATCCAAAGTTGTGTTGTTGGCCGAGGATCAGAAGATCAAGGACCCGCAAATTCTTACACAGCTTCAAGCGTAGAATAGAATTCTGATATATATAGATTCATAATTAACTCAACGTTCGCACCTAAACAATGATTTCGCATCCTCGACTGTGTAGGTGGAAACTTAGTTTAGTTGCGGAGGTTGAGTTATTTAATATTGAGCGTTTATCGAGCACGAATAAGGAGATATGGGTAATAATTTAGGTTCTGTAGTTTGATGGGAATCTAACAGTATAACAATTGACGATCATAGGAGAACACAACGATGTTTAATAATATCTTTCTAAAAGAGTACTCAACCGAGTATCAACCACAAGTTGTTGATTTAATTTTACATATTCAAAAAGATGAATATGGTATCGCCATAACCAAAGAAGATCAGCCAGATTTGCTTGATATTGAAAACTTTTATCAGCGTGGTAACGGCAACTTTTGGGTGGCTCTTAGTGAAGGAAACGTAGTAGGGACTATAGCTTTGTTAGATATTGGGAACCGTAAGACAGCACTCAGAAAGATGTTTGTAAAACAAAACTATAGAGGTAAAACATTCAATGTTTCGAATCAATTATTGCATCATGCCATAGGATGGGCTAGGGAAAGGTCTATTGAAGAAATCTATCTTGGAACAACACCACAATTCGTAGCAGCTCATCGTTTTTATGAGAAGAACGGCTTTGTTAGTATAGCTCCTGGAGAATTGCCGATTGGTTTTCCAGTCATGAAAGTGGATAAAAAGTTTTACAGATACGTCATTCAATAAGTGGGTATAAATGAAGATGCTGCTAGGCCACAAAAGAAACCGCCGTCTAGCAGATGCTTCTTTTGTTTAGGACAGGCGTTTGCTAGAATAAAAGGGTATGTTGTAAGTCAACGTTAACCAAATTGCTGGGAGGGACACAAGTATGAGCAAAAAGATTAAATGGGGAATTGTCGGCACAGGCTGGATCTCAGATCAATTTGTGGCGGATTTGGCGCATGTTACGAATGGAGAAGGGTATGCTGTTGGATCACGCACTATTGAAAGCGCTACCGAATTTGCAGCTAAGCATCAAATATCAAGGGCTTACGGGAGCTATGAGGAATTAGCACAAGATCCCGAGATAGATGCTATTTACGTAGGGACTCCTCATCCTTTTCATAAAGAGAATGTTCTGATGGCTCTTCGGGCGGGGAAAGCGGTCTTGTGTGAGAAACCCTTCACCGTCAATAGTAAAGAATTGGAGGAACTGATCGGCTTTGCACGTGAGCGTAAGCTATTCCTGATGGAAGCAATGTGGACACGTTTTTTGCCTCCGATTCGCCAAGTGCGGGAGTGGATACATGCGGGACACATTGGTGAGGTAAAGCTGGTTAAGGCGGAATTTGGTTTTCGGATAGATTGGAACCCGGAGGGGCGGCTTTTGAACCCTGAGCTGGGCGGAGGTGCTCTATTAGATGCAGGAATTTATCCGGTTTCTTTTGCTTCAATGGTCTTCGGCCCTGAACCTGAGCATGTATGGAGCACTGCTCATATCGGGGAGACAGGCGTTGACGAGACATTTTCGATCTTGCTGGATTATGGAAAAGGACGCACGGCTATGCTTAACGGGGCAGTCCGTCTCGGATTGACGAATGAGGCATACATCCATGGAACAAAGGGCTATATCCACATTCCGTCATTCCTGAACAGCACATCGGCTACTTTAGTTGTGGACGGTGAAGAGGCACAAAACTTTCAGGATGACCGATCCTCTACAGGCTATGCCTTTGAAGCAGAAGAAGTCGGGCGTTGCTTGAACGAAGGCTTGCTCGAAAGTTCTACTATTTCTTTGGATGAATCATTAGGAATTATGAAACTGATGGATCAGATTCGTTCACAGTGGGGGCTTCGGTATCCGTTTGAATAATCACGTTAATTCCAGGGACCTTTCAGGTTCTCTGGAATTTTTTGTTTGTGGGCGTTTTTTTATACCAGGATTTTGCAAAATTCGATTCCAATCGCTCCGAAGTGCAATATATAGACGAACTAAACCATTCCGATCTATATCTTGTTCATTGGAAGTCGCTTATGGGATTTTTGAAAAATTCTTATACATAATTATTTCCAATTCCCAAATAGCGACTTTGGTCGCACGATAGGTAACGCCATATGAGTCAATCAAGAGTGGGACATATGAATCATTTTTTGTAATTTAAATTAGTTAAAAAATAGTCATTAAAAAGTTACAAAAGTGTAATTTTATTATCAGTTAAGTGAATTGTGAGCGCTCTCTTTTTATGGAGCAGAATGAAGGTCCTAGTGCTGTACTTCCAAAAACTTTCAATGAAATTTTCGAAAATGTACGGTAGGGTGGTAAACGTGTCACTTGAGCCATTGCGGCTTTTGCTGACTTGCTTGCTTATCCCGTAGCTCTCGATTCTTGTCGGAGCTCGCAGGATCGAGAGCCTTTGCAAGCCTGTGAGAGTTGAATAGACATTCACCTCATGACCTAACATCAAGGAGGAGTTACAAACGTGAAAGTGAAATCAACATGGTTGTTCCGTATGGTGATGATGACAGTTATCGCGGCTGTTGTGATCGGACCTATGAATATTGCAGGAGCGGCAGGAAGCCAGACAGATCGGCCTTGGATGAACACGGCCCTGTCGGCTGAGAAACGGACAGCGTTGCTGCTGCAAGAAATGACGCTGGAAGAAAAAATAGATTTGGTGACTGGTAAGGTCAACAATTACTATGGATTTTATAATAATTCGATGGGGCGGTTGGGTATTCCGGCGCTGACGATGGCAGATGGACCTGCGGGTGTGCGCATCGCCAATCCAGATGTGCAGGACAAGCAATCTACTGCGTTGCCTGCTCCAATTGCGTTGGCTGCAACGTGGGATACCCAAGCTGCCAAACAGTATGGTGATTTGATCGGAGACGAGGCTTTTAATACAACTCATAATGTTGCGCTTGGACCGGGGATGGATATTGCCCGTATTCCATGGGGATCGCGAAACTTTGAATCTATGGGTGAGGACCCGCTACTGCAATCGCAAATGGCGACCGCTTATGTCAAAGGTATACAAAGCCACCCTGTTTTGGCGACTGCGAAACATTATCTTATGAATAATCAGGAAACGGAGCGCTTCACGACGAATGTCAAAGTCAGTGACCGTGCGTTGCATGAGATTTACATACGCCCGTTCCAAGAAGTCATCGCCAAGGCAGATTTGGGAGGGGCCATGTGCTCCTTTAACAAGGTCAACGGCGAGTCTGCTTGTGAGAACAAAACTCTTTTGACGGACCTCTTGAAGAAGGAGCTGCAATTCAAGGGCTTCGTGATGAGTGATTACGGTGCGAACCTGAGTACAGTCGAATCAGCAAATAGCGGATTGGACCTGGAAACACCGGGGACACCATATGGTAAATGGGGAGATCAGCTGCTGGCGGCTGTTAAGAATGGCAAGGTAAGTGAAAAAACGATTGATGATAAGGCTGGGCGCATTCTGGTGCAAATGTTCAGCAAAGGTTTATTCGATCGCCCGGCTCAAAATAATCAAATTGATGCCCGTGACCATGGCAAAACAGCCCGTCAATTGGCTGAGGAAAGTATGGTACTGCTTCAAAATAAAAACAATGCATTACCGTTGTCTAAAGATAAACTCAAGTCCATTGCTGTGATTGGCCCCGATGCAGATAACGGCACTGTGGCAGGCGGAGGCAGTTCGTTGGTGAACCCGACGTATACCGTGAGTCCGTTAGAGGGCATCCGCAATCGTGTCGGCAAAGGAGTTACCGTCCAATATGCACCGGGCACAGACCCGATCTCTGCAGGAGACATTATGCCAGGGCCATCTGCTGTTCCGTCTTCACTGTTGACTACATCTGATCAGAAAGAGGATATCAGTGTTGGATATGCGACTTATGGAGATGGCGAACAGGGGCTTCGAGGCGAATACTGGAAGAATAACAAGATGGAAGGCAATCCGATTCTTGTACGCAATGATGACCAAGTCAATATGAACCTTGGATTTTATAATTATCAGGGCTTCAATGCGAAGTCCCCTAAAGTTCCCAATACACCAACGACACTGAACGGCTTGATATCTGCACGCTGGACAGGGGCAATTGCAGCTCCCAAGGATGGTGACTATGCATTGTCATTAACCAGTTTGGGATCAAGCAAGCTGTATCTCGACGATAAGCTATTCGTGGATAATCAAGGTGAAAAGCTGGGCACTACGAAGAAAAACATCTCCCTTAAAGCGGGTGAAAAGCACAAGATACGTATTGAATACCGCGCTGATTATCCGACAAATGGTCGTGATTCCGGTGGTATGGTTCGTCTGGGCTGGGAACCTCCAGCAGATACGTCAGATAAGTTGATTGATAACGCTGTGAAATTGGCGAAAAAATCGGATGTTGCGATTGTTGTTACGCGTACGTATGAGAGCGAAGGATATGTTGAGCGTTCCGATATGGAACTGCCGAACAATCAGGATCGGCTGATCCGTGCGGTTGCGGCTGCAAATCCGAAAACCATTGTCGTACAAATGAGCGGCAGAGCCGTGCAAATGGATACCTGGCAGGACAAAGTCCCTTCCATCGTACAAGCATGGTTTGCTGGACAAGAGCAAGGAAATGCTATAGCGCGCGTCTTATTCGGTGATGTGAATCCTTCGGGTAAATTGCCGGTAACTTTCCCGGTTAACGAGCAGTCTACACCCGTGTCCTCACCAGAGAAGTTTCCAGGCGTGAACGGTATAGGTGACTATTCAGATGGTATTTTTGTAGGCTATCGTGGGTATGAGAAATCGGGTATTCAACCAGCGTTCTCCTTTGGACACGGTTTATCCTATACGACATTCGGATATAGTGATCTGAAAACAAAACAGCATGCGAGTGGAAAAAAATCCGATCGTACGAGTTCCGTCGAAGTTTCGCTAAAATTGAAGAACACTGGCAAAACAGCCGGAGCTGAGGTTGTACAGGTGTACAGCGGTAAGCTTCCGACAAACGTAGAGACTCCATCCCGTCAACTGGCAGGCTGGTCCAAGGTAGAGTTAAAGCCGGGTCAAGAGAAGAAGGTACGCATAGAGCTCGACCCGAAAGCTTTCTCTTATTGGGATGAAAAGTCCAAAGCATGGGTTATGCCAGCGGGTGAAGTGCCCATTTATGTGGGCAGCTCCTCACAGGATTTACGACTGACAGGAAGTGTTACGATTCCGGCAACCTCTACAGAAAAAGCAAAAAAGTAATCCCGTTACATTTGTTTTAAAATGGTTATATTCAAGAGAGCACGGGCACAAGCACCGGCTCTCTTTTTGCTATCGGTATGTAAACGTCCAACAGGTATGCAAAGGGAAACCCAAGTGAAAGCTGAAATAGTAGGGAGGATGGGGACGGGATAATGATGGGGAGAGGAGGATATAGATGAAAAAACTCCAAAAGCAACGACGTACTGACATCTGGCTGCTTATAGCTGCAGTAGCCATTTTGATCTGTGCGGTCCTGGCCAATATGGCTATACGGAATGTTCCGGGGCCGAAAGCAGAAAATAACGTCAACATGTGGCTAACAACACCCGATCCGGCGAATCGCCTAACCCAACAACCTCCGATCCGTTGGGATAAGGATAACAGTAAAGAAAATGCAGCGAATGCGGATACACTGACGATTGAGATTAAGCCAGATATTCATTATCAGACGATGGAGGGATTTGGCGCAGCGGTGTCCGGTTCGTCCGCATACCTGATGAATCATGGCATGTCTGCCAATCAGCGTGATCAGCTGTTAAATGATTTGTTTACAGCCAGTGGCATTCAACTAAGTTATATTCGCCATACCATTGGAGCCTCAGATTATTCCGTAGATGAACAGGGACAGCCTGGTAGCTATACCTATGACGATGTGGCAACAGGCAAGGACTATGAGCTGAATCATTTCTCTATCGCCAAGGATCGGGATGTGATCGATGTGTTGAAGCAAATCCTGAGAAGAAACCAGGATTTAAAGATCATGGGAACCCCATGGACAGCTCCGCCCTGGATGAAATATGGGGAGCAGATTTATAACGGCTGGTATTTGGACTATACCGATCCGCGCGTCTACCAGGCGTATGCTGACTATTTTGTTCGTTATCTACAGGCTTATGCGAACGAGGGAATTCCGATTCAGGCGATTTCCATTCAAAATGAGCCAGAATTCACGACGCCCAAGTATCCCAGCATGAGTATGGGAGCAGCAGAACAAGCGAATTTTATTAAACAATATCTGGGTCCCACCCTAAATCGAAACCATTTATCTACTCACATTATTGCCTTTGACCATAACTGGGATACAGGGAGCGAATATGCCAAGACCGTGTTAGGAGATGAACAGGCTCGAAACTATACGCACGGAACGGCCTTCCATTGCTACAAAGGAGAGCCCACAGCGATGACAGATGTGCATAATGCTTTCCCTGATAAGCCTGTATATATGACAGAATGTAGTGGGGGAGCGTGGAGTCCGGGCTTTGGAGATAATTTGAGCTGGGATATGTCCAAGCTGATCATTGGTGCACCCCGAAACTGGTCGCAAAATGTCCTCTTTTGGAATATCGCACTTGACCCGTCCGGGGGTCCGACCAATGGAGGTTGCGCCAACTGTAGAGGTGTAGTAACCATCGACCCGTTAAGCGGTGCAGTTACGAAAAATGTGGAGTACTATGCGATTGGGCACGCCAGCAGATTCGTCCGTCCAGGTGCGGTACGTATTGATTCTACACATTATAGTGGAAGTATTGAAACGGTCGCTTATCGCAACCCCGACGGTACGCTTGTTCTGATTGCTGCCAATACGGGAGAGAACACAAAGACATTTAAGGTTCGGCAGGGAAATAAGGTTTTCAAATCTACCCTTCCATCCAAGTCCGCGGCTACCTTTCAATGGAATTCTACGGCTTCCTGACACGGCCTGTACATCAACGTTTTAGAGCGCTTAGCCCATCTGGCTGAGCGCTCTTTTTTCATTTGTTACAAAACCCAGACTGCGAAAAAAAATTTTAATATTGTTCAGAATTGGTTCAGAGGCGGATGATAAGATCTTTTCACTAATAACAAGAATGAACCGTTTACGGGGGATAGTCTGATGAATCAAGAAACGAATAAAAAATGGAAAAAAAAGTGCTGATGGTGACATTTATGGCAGGTGTGGCATGTGAACACCATTATTTGACTTTTTTAAGAGTCCAGCTTAAGTAGGTCGTAGGAGTTGCTGGCAGAGCGACTATATTTCAGGTTCATCAAGAACCACAGGAGGCATTTCTTTTGTTTTTTTCACAATATGTCGATGGTGGAGACGGTCGCATCGTGCTGCAATTGTTTTACAACCGAGAATGTGACTTCTCTCATAAATTAGAAGGATATGAGCTGGAGGTTCACCAATTCATGAAAAACACGAACCGTATGAACGTATCCAGCATAGCACTATATCCGGTTAATCCAGTAATACCGTATCTGATCATAAATAGCTCCTTTTACGATTTCATGGATGTGACGAATGTTGCCTATTTTAATCAAGAGGGTCATTTCTATAACCCAAATGAATTTAATACGGTCGCATATGTACTCAAATATCATGAAACTATACCCGAAAGGTACTTATCAATATGTAGGCAGGCATACACCTTAATCGGTGTGTTTGTCTGAGCTCGTTGTCTTTTGAAGACAGGTCATGAATTCTTATAAAGGTGTAACCCATCAACTATCGTGGGTTACGCCTTTTTGAATACTGAGCATTTTGTATTGATCCAAGCCTTTACTGTACAAGGAGATTTTCAACATGAAACCAGGGGCATGGGGAGTTCTTCCGCAGCAGTATCAATATGCTTGAACAATGTACCCAACTGAATTACAATACAATTGATAATGATTTTTAATATCAATTAGAATGAAAAGGGGGAGTTGGACTACATGTTTGGATTGACCAAAAAGCTACATATTTATACAGCACTTATTCTGTTGATATCGGTGCTGGCTGGTTGTGCCTCGGGTGGAACTACAGGGACAACAGACCCTTCAAGTAAGTCTGCAAGTGGTAATGAGAGCAATGCAGCAGGCAGTGGTGCGGACGAGCAGACCAGAGTTATCAAACATGCCATGGGTGAAACAACAGTTAAGGGAACTCCGAAGAGGATTGTAACCTTGTTCCAGGGTGCCAATGATGTTGTTGTTGCACTTGGTGTTAAGCCAACGGGTGTTGTGGAATCCTGGGTTCAGCAACCCGTATATAAATATTTGAGAGATGATCTGGATGGTGTGACGCAAGTAGGTCAGGAATCACAGCCGAACCTGGAAGAGATCAACAAATTGAAGCCGGATCTAATCATTGCCACCAAAACAAGACATGAGGATATCTATGATCAACTGTCCCAGATTGCTCCAACGGTAGTTACCGAGACTTTGTTTGACTGGAAAGAGACGGTAAAGACGGCTGGTGAAGCGATGAATATGAAGGAACAGTCGGACAAGTTGCTTGCTGATTGGGATGCAAGGGTAGCGGATTTTAAAGGCAAAATGGGTGACCGTCTTCCCATTGAAGCGACTATTACGAATTTTAGAGCCGATCAGGTTCGCATTTTCTATATGGGATACGCCGGAAAAATATTGAAAGAGCTTGGATTTACCAGACCGCCTGGACATGATGAAGACACCTGGGGGGTGGAGTTGACCTCGAAAGAGAACATCCCGGATATGAACGCAGATATGATCTTCAACTTTAATTCAGGCACGGAAACAGAAGCTATTGAGAAAAACTATAAGGATTGGACCAGCAGTCCGCTCTGGAAAAATCTCGATGCGGTGAAGAATAATAAGCTAGTACAGGTTGATGAGGTGGCCTGGAACATGGGGGGCGGATACACATCGGCCAACATGATGCTGGACGACCTATACAAGCAGTTCAATCTGAACTAATGGGAGCAAGACCTGCCATGTACCAGGACATTCGTATACGAAGCGTATGGGCAGGCAGGTCTTTTTGCATTTCACGGATGAAAGAGTGAGAATATGTTTCCCCTTTTTACGAAGGCAAGTACGAAAATTTATGGACTATCCGGCTTATTCATTTTGTTATTACTCGCCTGTGCAGCCAGCATGATACTGGGACGTACACACATAACATTTCAAATAGCAGTGAATGCACTACAACACTATGACGAAAGCTCAGTGGAGCATGTCGTACTTCTGACGGAACGTTTGCCACGCACAATTATTGCCGCTGTTGTTGGTGCAAGTTTAGCGGTGGCGGGAGGACTCATGCAAGCGCTAACTCGTAATCCGCTCGCTTCACCAAGTGTGTTTGGGATCAATGCGGGCGCCATCTTTTTTATCGTTATTGCCATTGTGGTGCTGTCGGTGTCCTCGCTCAGTACGATGATGTGGTTTGGTTTTGCCGGGGCAACCATTGCAACAGTGATTGTGTACGCGCTTGGGTCCATCGGTCGTGATGGTCTGACTCCCATCAAGATTGTGCTGGCGGGTACCGCTATCTCTGCACTTTTTGCTTCGTTCACACAGGCAATCCTGGTGCTGGATGGAACGGGATTACAGGACGTGTTGTTCTGGCTTGCAGGTTCAGTGAGCGGTCGAACACTTGACATGCTGTATCCTGTACTGCCATATATGACGGTTGCCGCTGTGATATCCCTGTTTATGGGCCGGGCGATCAATCTGCTTTTGACCGGTGATGATATCGCCAAAGGCATGGGACAGAACGTGCTATTGGTTAAGGTACTTATGGGAGCCGTTACAGTATTGCTGGCCGGTGGTTCTGTTGCGGTGGCCGGTTCGATTGGTCTGGTAGGATTAGTCGTACCGCATATCATGCGGGCGTTTGTAGGCAACGACTACCGCTGGCTTGTTCCCTACTGTATTCTGGGCGGCGCCATTTTGTTATTGGCGGCGGATGTGGTTGCACGGCTGATCATCATGCCGCAGGAAGTTCCGCTTGGCGTTATGACTGCGCTCATTGGTGGTCCCTTCTTCGTCTATATTGCCCGCAAAGGGGGGACGAAGATATGAGGAAGATGATTACTTTTCGCAATAAAAAAGATACGCTATCCTTGCAAATGGAGCGCAAATCGCTGCTCATCATCGGAATCTGTATGGTTTTGATATTGATTGCATCCATTGCAGGAACCAGTGTGGGTAATGATTTCATATCTCCGCTGAATGTGCTGCAGACGATTTTCGGTCTGGGCGCAGGTGATCATGACTTTGTCGTGTTGACGCTAAGGCTGCCGCGTGTGCTGTTATCGTTGCTTGTGGGTGCAGCACTAGGCATGTCCGGTGCCCTCTTGCAGGGGATTATCCGTAATCCGCTCGCTTCACCGGATGTGATCGGGATAACGGGAGGAGCTGCCGTTGCCGCTGTAGGTTTTGTCACCCTGCTGGGTGGAACCATCAGTATCAAGCTGTTGCCGTTGTTTGCCATTATGGGGGCGATGATTACCGCAATCATCATTTATCTTCTTGCCTGGAAAAAAGGAGTTAGCCCGATTCGACTAGTGTTGATCGGAATCGGAGTGTCAGCCATTACGGGGGCCGGGACGACCTTCATGCTGATCCTTAGTCCATTCTATACGGCTGGCCAGGCGTATATCTGGCTGACAGGGAGTGTGTATGGCGCATCGTGGACCGATGTTAGAACGATCATCCCGGTGATTGTAATCGTGCTTCCGTTGGCGATCTGGTTTGCCCGGAGTCTGAACGCACAGGAATTCGGGGATGATCTGGCCACCGGGCTGGGGGTCACTGTACAGCGTCATCGTTCAGCGCTGCTACTGTGCAGTGTACTGCTGGCCGGGGCTGCTGTAGCTGTCGCGGGGACGATTGGTTTTGTCGGTCTGATTGCGCCGCATATTGCCCGGAAGCTGGTAGGGCGCATGTTTGGCGGCATGCTCATCGTTTCGGGACTGGTCGGTGCCCTGCTTGTGTTTGCTGCTGATCTGATTGCCCGTACAGTATTTCTGCCGCTCGATGTTCCGGCAGGGGTATTTACCGCCGGGGTAGGAGCACCGTTTTTCCTGTATCTGTTGTTCAAGAATCGAAATCAGTTTTGAGGAGGAGAATGCTGTGAGTATTCTGGAAGCCAAGGACCTTACGATCGCCTATGGCGCAGAGCCTATTATTGAGAATTTGAACCTGACTATTCCCAAGGGGAAAACTACTGTCCTGATTGGCAGCAACGGTTGCGGGAAGTCCACCTTGCTGCGAACGATGGCGCGACTGCTGAAGTCCAGTTCAGGCTCGGTACTGCTGGATGGCGAGGAGATTGCAAAGTTGCCTACCAAGGAAATTTCAAGACGTATGTCCATTCTGCCGCAAGGTCCTTCTGCTCCAGAGGGACTGACGGTAAACCAACTGGTTCGGCAAGGGCGGTACCCACACCAGACATGGCTGAAACAGTGGTCCGGTGAGGACGAACGCATGGTCAGGCTTGCGCTGGAATCCACACATCTGACTGCTCTGGCTGATCGGCCCGTGGACGCATTATCTGGCGGACAACGCCAGCGCGCCTGGATTGCGATGACACTCGCACAGGGAACAGAAACCCTGCTGCTGGATGAACCAACGACTTATCTGGATATGACCCATCAGATTGATATTCTGGATCTGCTGTTCGATTTGAATGAACAGGAGGGGCGCACCATAGTGATGGTTCTTCATGATCTGAATCTTGCGTGTCGCTATGCTCACCATATTGTGGCTGTCCACAACAAGTCCATCTACGCGGAAGGAAAACCGGAAGACATTGTTACGCAGGACATGGTCCGCACGGTCTTCCAGATGGAGTGCGACATTGCGGTTGATCCGCTGTTTGGCACACCCATGTGCATTCCGAACGGGAAGGGAAGGAAGTTAAATGAAACCACACGCTACAGCCACTTGGCTTGATGATCAAGAGATGCAGGCCTTGGCTGCCGAATATCGTCTGACCTGGGAGCCCTCGACAGATCGTACATTTTCGATGCCATTTACGGACTTGCTGGACCCGTCCAAAAGCCTGAACTATTTGCAAGGGGTGAGAGGCATCTTTGAGACGGACTCCGAAACGGCTACTGTATCGCTCTTTGCTAAACGATATGCTTACTTGATCACAGCTTCGGGTCTCTATGCCATGTCACGCTTCAACAAAGGCCTGAATTATGAGATTGCCAACGGCACGATTGAATCCAGTTATCACGGAGAAGCATGGCTTCCCAAGGCTCGGCTGACCGATTGGCAGACGACCTCACCAGAGGCGGATCAGCGTGACGTATGGAGAGATCAGGTGATTGAACAGATGTTCGCCGGCAATCTGGCCAAGGTATGGCAATCGCTGTCCAAGGCAACCCGGATTTCCCGTTCAGTCCTGTGGGAGAACACGGCCATTTACGTATACTGGCTCTATGAGAACAAGTTTGCCGAAGGAGCCACGCCTGAAGAAAAGCAGCGTGTCGAAGAGGACTTCCATTATCTAATTCGTGATGCACCTGCGCATCTCTTTGGTGAATCCCGTAACCCGCTCAAGCAGTTTAATACGCCCAAACGAGCAACAGCTGTCTCAGATACACCTATTCGTGTACGCAAGACTTGTTGTTACTATTATCTCGCCGCAGATGATCCAGAAGATTACTGCCCCACCTGCCCCAAATTAAAGCATTAATACCGATGATTATCATCCACCCCCAGCCTATACTTCATTGCATCTCATACAGCGAATAGCACAGGCAAGCTTATGACATAACGAAATTCAGAGCTTGCCTTATTTGTTGTGCCCATTGTTCCATGAACATTCCTTCATTTGGGGATTCTCTCCCTGCAAAAACATCTTTTTTTTCCTAAAAAGCTTATTATTGACAAGGTGAATGAAATTGCCATAAAATAGATTTTGTTTGAAAATGATAATCATTATCAATTTTGTTTCTATCAAATCAATCCGATGAAAGCACAAACAGGAGCGAACGCCTTCATTCGGTCGGGGAGGATTTTCATTGTTTCCGAAAGGAATTCATAATCTGCAAAACCGACTCATCATAAGCAAAGCAAGAGAAATGGGAATAACCTGCGAGCCACTTCTCGCAGAATGTGAAGATTTTCTAGAATTGTCCTATGGGGACAAGCGCAGAGTCATTAATAAAACCAGATCGCATCGTCTACCCTTGATCGCTGGACTGCTCGCTAAGAACAAGCAGGTATGTAATAT
Source organism: Paenibacillus sp. Lou8.1 (assembly GCF_024213565.1). NCBI lineage: Bacteria > Bacillati > Bacillota > Bacilli > Caryophanales > Paenibacillaceae > Paenibacillus > Paenibacillus sp. Lou8.1. Next base: position 56,483 of record NZ_JANAVN010000012.1, on the reverse strand, counting down.
GCTACTGCATGAGCGGGGAATGCCTGTGCCGCCGTTTATCGTTATCAAGGCAATGGGTGACAAGGCAGCGCAGTTTCTGAAACTGCATCGTTCCGTTGTAGTGAAGCCGCTGGACGCAAGCGGCAGTGCAGGTGTGACACTGGACGTTCGAACAAACGAGGAACTGGAAGCGGCTATTGCCCGGGCGGGTACCCATAGTAACAGCATCATACTACAGCAATTCATAACGGGTTTGGATTATAGGGTACTGATCATTAACGGGGAAGTGGCAGCAGTAAATGAGTATCGGCCTGTCTTTGTAGAAGGGGACGGCACCTCAACCATCCGGGCGTTGATTCGAATCTTGAATCAGCAGCGAATCCAGCAGACCCGTATAGGGAAGTTCGAGACCTTTCCCAAGATTGATGAAGACGCAGAGCCTTTGCGAAAGGTTCTGCTTGGACAGGGAAGCAGGCTGGAGGAGGTACCTGCGGCAGGAAGAGAGATCGAGCTATATGATCATCGCAATTCGGCCGCCGGAAACATCAGTGAGTTTTATGTGGACTGTACGGAAGCGATTTTTCCTGATAATGCACAAATGGCAATTAAAGCCGCAGAAGCTCTCCAGATTGATGTGGCTGGCATTGATATCCGTTGTGAGGATATCCGCCAGCCGCTGACAGCAGATCAGGGAGGCATTCTGGAAGTCAACGCATTGCCGGACCTGACGCACCATGTCTTTCCCTTTGGGGGAACCACACGTGATGTCGTCCGATTGTACCTGGAATATCTTTTTCAAATGGAACATCATTTCGAAAAGTCGATTGCAGAATAAGGGCAATTCATTGCCTGTTATGGCTCAATGTCCCGCTTACTTTGTTCTCGCTCCTATGGTGTGGTCGGTACATTCGAATGTGTGTGCCCACCCGCCGCAAGCGGTGGCATCCATCCAGCATTCTGCTGCTGGTCAGCAGTGCAGGTCTCTGGATGATAGGTCTGCTAAAGACTTGCCGGGGTCGGAACACCAGCGAATATGGCCCGATGGGCGGCACTGAAAGAGGTTAGTAGGCTCTCGGCTGTGCCATCCTGTTGGCCTTGTCCCTCGTTTTATTTATAACCCGAAAGAAGGTTGGCAACATTGTTCGAGATGGAAAACAGGCTCAGGTCTGAAGCAGAGCAGCAGGCGAATGTACACTCTTGTAAGCTGCTGCTCAATTGTTATCTCCGGGAGCTTGCGGTGGAGAAGGAAGGCGACATTCGGATTAATCCAGATGCGATGACGTACGCAGTTGCTTTTCAGGCCAGCGGGGTGACGATAACCGGACAATTAGCGTATTACTCGGCTATGGGTGAGCATGAGTACCGAAACATTCAACAGCTTCACGGGCAAGCGGTGCATTATCAGGACCTGGTTCGCTGGATCACCCGGGAGCTGAGTGAAGACACGGCGTATGGAAACAGTCGGCATGAGCAAGGTGGGTTGACCCGTGCGGCTGCTGTGCGTGATTTTGTGGAAAAGGTAGATAACAGCGTGAATAATCTTGTGCTGTATATCGAGCAGGCTGCTGGACTTGGCATGTATGATTACTGTACTTCCGAACAGTCTCTGGTGTATGGTCATCCCTTTCACCCGTTTCCAAAAAACTCCAAAGGTTTCACTGAACACGACGTACGGATGTACAGCCCGGAACTGCGTACCTCGTTCCAACTCTGTTACGTTGCTGTTAGGAAGGATGTATACAGGCAGGAATGGATAGATGATCCCACCAGAATCAATCTGCATGCCAGCCTGCACGGGCATGTGGAACAAGCTTGGGAAGCGGAGTGCGGTGAGCATGGGGATGAGTATGAACTGCTGCCTGTCCATCCCTGGCAGTATACGTACGTGTTGAGCTTGTCCGAGGTCCAGCAGTATATTCTGGACAAGAAACTCATTCCGATAGGCAGCTGTGGACCGAAGGCCTACCCAACCTCCTCGGTACGCACCGTCTATATTCCAGAGCTAAATTGCAATATCAAGCTGTCGCTGAACATACAGATTACCAACATGATTCGCACCAATAGTGCGGAGCAGATGCGAAGGACGCTGGACGCCTCCAGGTACGTCAGGCAGCAAAATTGCTTCGGTGCAGATCAGCATACGCAGATTGCCTATGAGACAGGTGTAGCCACTTGTGATTTTCAGGAGGAAGAATTAACGAGTTTGTTTACTGTCGCATACAGACCGATTGAGTTTGACCCGGAATGTACATATGTCCTGTCGAGTCTGGTAGAAGCTCCCTTGCCGGGAATGCAATCACGACTCATGACGATGCTGGGTGGCGTACGTGCTGAAGCCGAGCGCTGGTTTGCACGTTATCTGACCTTGTCTTTGCTACCCATTGTACGAGCGGCCGGAGAGCGAGGCATTCACTTTGAAGCTCATTTGCAAAATACTCTCGTGACGCTAAGAGACGGAATGCCTGAGGCATTTATCGTGCGTGACTTGGAAGGAGTCAGTGTCGATGAGGAGCTGATGCATGAGGTGGATACCGATCCCTCTAGATTGTTGTTTTATCCACGGGACAAGGCTTGGGCGAGGACATCCTATTACTTTATCATCAATCATCTGGGTTCCCTCATTCATGCGATGGCAAGGGATGTGAACATACCGGAGGAGCATTTCTGGACAAAGGTCCGCGAAGTGCTGGTGAAGGAACTAGACCGAACTGGAAACGTATATGTGCAGCATTTGCTGACCGCGGACAGTTTTCTGGCGAAACAAAATCTGGTGAGCTGTCTCAGGGGGATCAGTCAGACCCCGGCGTATGTGCCGGTGAGCAATATAATGAACCGAATAGGGAGTGAAGTGGCGTGGGGTTCATAGGGTACAGGGCTGAGAAAGGTCACAAGACGGCAGTATACACGGATGTACAGGAACGGATCATGCGGCAGACGCTGGAAGCCATGTGGTTCGAGGGTATCCTTGACTGTAAGGTGGATGGGAACGAATGGCGCACTGTGGGGCGGAATACGTCAGGGCAGGCTGTGACATACAGCTGTGAGGCGGAGCAGAAATTTTCATTTGGCCGAGTGAAGGTGGCGAAGGGCTCGATTCGAAGAGAGGGCGTGCACTGCACCGATCTGGATCTGTTTCTGGAGGAAATGGTACTGAACCTTCTGGAGGGTGCGAATGTGACGGCCTTCATTCAGGAATTGCTGGAGACGATGGCGAAGGACAGTCAGTGCCGGGCTTTGCTGCCTGAGAAGATTCCGGATAAAGACCGACACTATGATGCCCTCGAAAGCCATATGAGCGACGGTCATCTCTACCATCCAAGCTACAAGTCGAGGCTTGGCTTCACCCTAAAAGACAATCTTGCTTACGGTCCAGAGTTTAACTCGGATGTGACCGTATTCTGGATTGCCGTGAAAGAAGGACTTGTGCAAACGGCTCTCTCCACAGGCTACACGTCAGAACAGTTGGTGAGACAACATCTCACAGAGGCGGATATCAGCCGATTTGATCGGGTGCTCCAGTCGGAAGATACTGAGGGGTATCGCTATATATTCATTCCTGTTCATCCATGGCAATGGGAACACCAGCTGGAATCGGTGTTTGCCCGGCAACGAATGGACAGAGATATCGTTTTTCTCGGCCCTTCGGCATCAGCTTATCGCGCCCAGCAGTCCATTCGTTCCCTGTCGAACCGAATGAATCCAGAAGCGCCTTATCTCAAGCTGGCACTGAGTATTACCAATACGTCCAGTACACGTATTCTCGCACAACACACAACCCAGAACGCACCGCTGATCAGCGACTGGCTGGAAGCACTCATTCGGGAGGATGAGTTGCTGCAACGGGAACAGTTTGCCATTCTGAAAGAAATCATGGGACTCTCGCTCCGGTACGAGAACTTGCCTGCAATTCAGTATGGACGTGCGTATGGCACAATCGGGGCGATCTGGCGTGAAAATGTATCTGTTCATCTGCAAGAAGGCGAGACAGCTTGGCCCTTAAATGCACTTATGCTAGTACAGTCGAACGGGGTACCGTTTATCCAGGGTGCAGTTGAGCGTCATGGCATTCAGAAGTGGAGTGAAGCCCTCGTTCGAACGGTATCGCTGCCCATTATTCATCTGCTCTATGCACACGGCATTGCGCTGGAATCGCATGCCCAGAATATCATTCTGGTGCTGGAAAATGAACTACCGAAACGGATCATCATCAAGGATCTTCACGATGGTGTCCGCTATGTACCCGAGAAGTTGCTGAACCCAGAAAGAGCCCCGAAGCTGCACCCCGAACCGGAGACCCATCGCAAGTTCAATCGGTATTCCTTTATCTACGCAAGTGATGTGTCGGAAGTCCGGGACTATACGTATGATGCGTTCTTTTTTATCTGCATGACGGATATTGTGCTGACGCTGGAGAAGTTCGGTCTGACGGAAGAAGCGTTCTGGCAACTGTGCGCGGCTACGATTATGGACTACCAGCGGGAGCATCCAGAGTATGAGGAGCGGTTCGAGTGGTTTGATCTTTTTGCCGAGGATGCGCTGATTGAAGAGATGACCAAGCGCCGCCTGTATGGGGACGGAGAGCTGTATTTCCGTAAGGTCAGCAATCCGTTGAAGTTGGCGAAGGACGTTTTCGGATGAGAACCAACACGCTGAAGGAGAAAATTGAACGTAAACAGCCAGTGTTCGGCCTTTTTGTCTCTATCCCGCATCCGGTCATCATCGAGATGATTGGACATGCGGAGTATGATTTTGTAATTATCGACCTGGAACATGCCGCAACGAATATGGAATCGGTGGAAGAGCTGGTTCGTGCTGCGGAACTGGCAGGGATGACCCCGCTGGTACGCATCTCGAAGGTAGAGCGAGTAGAGATTCTAAAGGTATTGGATTGCGGCGCACAAGGCATCGTCATACCTCATGTAGAACAGCGGGAGCAGGTGGAGGAAGCGGTTCGTCATGCGTATTATCATCCGCTTGGCATGCGGAGTCTGAACAGTGGGCGACCGGGGGTATTCGGCAAGTATCCACTCACTGGGTATATTCAGGAAGCGAATGAACAGGTGATGGTTGTACCGATGATCGAAAGTGTGGAGGGCGTCCGGCAAAGTGCGAGCATTCTATCTCATCCCCAGGTGAGCTGGGTACTAGAGGGGGCGGCAGACCTGTCGCAATCACTTGGCGTACCGTGGCAGACGGAACATCCAGACGTGCAACGTTCGCTAGGTGCATTACATGAAGCCGCGAAGCAGTGCCAGGTACCGTATGCAACGGTGGCCAGAAGCAAGGAAGGCATGGCGCTGTGGGCGGAACGAGGGGTATACATATACGTGTTGGGCGATGACCGGAATACGGCTTTTCGGGCATACGAACAGAAACGGAATGACTATGGAAATGCGGGTGGACTGATATGAAATCAAGCGTATGGAATATGATCCATGAACTGCAAAGAGATAGTGAAGACCCGGTGTGTGCTTATGTCTACGATCTGGCTGGTATTCAGGAGCAGGTCCGTCACATGCTGCACACGCTGCCTGGAGGCATACGGTTGTTCTATGCCATAAAGGCCAATCCCGATTCTCGAATTATTGAGGCTTTGCTGCCCTGGGTTCACGGGTTCGAGGTAGCTTCCATTGGCGAGTTGCTCAAGGTGAGGAGCGTAAGTAGCGAGGTTCCAATCCTGTTTGGCGGTCCGGGGAAAAAAGAGAATGAGTTGAAGCAGGCTATCGAGCATCAGGTGCGTTTTATTCATGTGGAGAGCCTGCTGGAACTGCGGCGTGTCATCGCCATTGCTACAAGGAGAGGAGAGGAAGTTCGCATTCTGCTGCGGCTCAATCTGAGAAGTAGCACATTGCCACGGACCCGGATTGTAATGGGCGGTGGTCCGAGTCCATTCGGCATGGATGAGGAGAGCGTGGAGGAAGCAGTCCGGGTCATTCGTGAGGAAGGTGCAGGTTCGGTGCGTTTATGCGGATTTCATTTTCACTCGTTATCGAACAATGTGGACGCAAGACTGCATGCCGAGATGATCGAGCTGTATTTGCAAAAGGCGGAGATGTGGCAGCAGATATATGACCTGCATCTTGAAGTAATTAACGCTGGAGGCGGGTTTGGTGTCACATATGATGGTAGCCCCGGGTTCGACTGGTCCCTGTTCACATCCCTGATTGAGCGAAGTGAAGCTAGAGGGCGCCTTGCTTCACGCGGCATACAGTTGTATTTCGAGCCGGGTCGCATGCTTGTCGCTGACCACGGTTATTATGCGGCAGAGGTTACGGATATCAAAACATCGCATGGTCAGCATTTTGCCGTGTTAAGAGGAGGTACACATCATAATCGTCTGCCCGCATCATGGGGACACAACCATCCATTTCACATTATGTCTACGGACCGTTGGGGGCATTCGTTTGCAAGACCAGAGGTACGGGACAGCAAAGTTCACGTGGTCGGAGAACTATGCACACCCAAGGATCGTATGCATTCAGATGCGGAAGTAGAGCGGCTACGTGTAGGCGATATTATTGTGTTCGAGAAGTCGGGAGCCTATTGCTGGACCATCTCGCATCATGATTTTCTGGGTCATCCGCACCCGGCATTCCATTATTTGACGGAGGACGACAACCATGTCAACAGTGATGAAGCGTGCCAGTCTGCAAGACGCTGAGCGCCGGATTATGGAGGATCTGATCAATGCATTTCTGGCCGAGCAATTGCTTCCGCTGGAAGGGCATCCGTTCATTGAACTCTCTACTTCACCAGAACCGTTCCGCCGAATGTTTCTGGGGGATGGTAATGGAGGTCCTCCGCAGAGCGGACGAGGAATAGCTGACGGACTCGACGGCAATGTCGCAGGCAAGGATAAGCAGGATGAGAATGGAACAGGTAGGCATAGTGGACAGCTTATGCTGCATCTGAAAGGGATTTTGTTTCTGGTGGAAGCAGGAAAAAGGCAGGGATATCAATGGGTACAAGGTTCACCTGTCTATGGAGAGACACCGGATGGAGGCTGGAAGCTTCTTGAATCTCCAGCAGTCGTAGGACAGGCTGTGCTTCGGATGACGCTTTCCGATGAAGCATACGCGCATCCCGGGGTTGCGGAATTCTTGGCAGGCGTGGAAATAGCCACCGAGCAATTGGCACTGGGACTCCAGCAAGTGCAAGGGCTGGGAGAACAAGTTCCGTTCAATGCCTACGATTGGTTTATCAAGGGAGAGCAGGTTGCAGCGCTACGAGATCGTCCATTTCACCCCACCTCTAAGGCCAAGGTGGGATTCACAGAAGCGGATGTGGCCCGGTATGCAGCGGAATTCAGGAAGGAGATCCCGCTGCGATGGGTGGCGGTGCGTTGGGATGCCGTACAACAGGGATGTGAGGAAGGGCTGTCCACACTGGATGTACTGGATGAAGAACAGCGGAGCAGGCTGGAAGCAGAATTGGCCCGGAAAGGCCTGAATCTGCAAGAATACATGCCCATGCCAGTACATCCATGGCAGATGGAGCATATCATCTTGCCGCGTTTTACTGGAGAGATCGCGGACGGCACCCTCATTGTACTGGATATCGAATTGGGAGAGGTGCAGGCGACATCGTCCCTGCGCTCGATGGCTCCGATGGAGGAATCCACACAGATGCTCAAGCTTCCGGTCAGTGTGTTGTCTCTCGGGGCCGCCCGCTATCTCCCGGTGGTGAAGCTGCTGAATGGTCTGGCTGGGGAGAAGATGTTACGACAGGCGGTGGCCTGTGATGAATCGCTCACAGGTAAAGTGTGGCTCTGCGAAGAACGGAACTGGTGGGGATACATGCCTGAATCCATGGGATTGTTCGATGATCATCCTCGCCATCTGGCCGCCCAGATTCGCATCTATCCGCCAAAGTTGCTGGAAGAAGGTGTGCAGGTCATTCCCATGGCTGCGCTTGGGGTGACGCTGGAAGGTCGCCATATGTTATCCGACCTGCTGGGCAGAGAATTAACCAGTGAAGAGGTCATGGGATTCTACACCGATCTGACGGCGTTATTCTATGATGTGGTGATGCGGCTGTTCAAGGTAGGCGTTGTACCCGAAATTCACGGTCAGAACTGCTGCGTGGTCCTGCGGGACGGACAGGTGAACGGCCTGTTATTCCGTGACCACGATTCCGTACGTTTGCATCAGCCGTATCTGGACAAACACGGCATTGCGGACCCGGGTTATCATATTCGGCCAGGATACTCGAACAGCTTGTATAATGAGACGATCCGCAAGCTGATCTTCTACGTGCAGTCGCTGGGCACGCAGGTGAACCTGGCTGCAATTATGGAAGCGCTAAGCGAGGTGTATCCTATCCCGGAAGCGAAGTTATGGGATATTACCGAGCAGGCGTGGAAGGAAGCCCTACGGGTGGTGGCGCTTCCCGAAGCTGACCGGGCCGAGCTGTTCCAAGCGGTATTCGAGAGCAGGGAGTGGCCGGTGAAGCTCATTGTCCGTCCGCTGCTTGAAGCGGACGGTGTGCCTGGGGCGATGCCATCGGGCAAAGGCACAGGTCATAATCCTTTTTACAAAGGATAGAGTTGTGGCTAGAATGTTAGTTTAGATAGGGTGAGCGATGACGGAGGTGACCCGGTGTAATCGGGTTGCCTTTTTTAGGTAAGAGTTCATTGATAGCAGTGAGTGCAGTCACATAGACACATACAAAAACATGACTATAATGAACACATAGTTAAAATTTAGTCTTTATGGAGCTGACGGCTCCAAACATCTCATTTACAAAGGAGAGAATTCATCTCATGAGCATACATTTAGAATTGGATTCCTTGTCCGTTGAAAGGCTAGAAATGGCCCTTTCAGGACGACCGGGAATGTTCAAGTTGTTTTATGACACCGAGGATTGCGGATGCAATGGCGTACTTGTCATCTTGGTTGTCACTACGCCGAATGCAACTGATAAAGTAGTTCAGTCTGAGCCTTATTCTTTTTGGGTAGATCGCCAGCAGGAGCAGCAGTTCGATAGCAGAATGCGGCTTGAGGCAGACCCTAGTTACCCGTCATTCAAGCTAAGCAGTGATGCCGGTATATTTAGTAGCAACATTAGAATTAAAGATGTCCGCATAAAATCGTCTGAGGAGTGATATGGAATGGAAAAGGATAATAGCGATGGGTAAACCATCCATTCAGAACTAGCACCAAACTCCAAAAGACGAACCTGATCCAGCCCAATTGGAAGAGGTTCGTCTTTTGCGTTATATTCAATTCGTTCCTCCAAAAAACGACGTGTTTAGTGGGCTGCTCTGAAGTGGTACAATAACCTTTATGATAATCGGAGAAGGACGTTGAGAAGATGAAAAACTTGCTCGTTTCGGGCTATCGTGCCCATGAGCTGAATATTTTCAGTCAGAAGCACGAAGGCATTCCATATATTAAAAAGGCGATTGCAGGCAGGCTTATTCCCCTGATTGAAGAAGGGCTGGAATGGGTGATTACCCCCGGTCAATACGGGGTGGATTTGTGGGCCTGTGAGGTCGTTACTGCACTAAAACAGCAATATCCCCACCTGAAATGCTCTATTATGATGGCTTATCAAAATATGGAAGAGAAATGGAAAGAGGACAAAAAGGAATATTTTCAGCAGATTTGTGCCGAAGTTGACTATGTGGGAGTAGTCAGTCGTCAGCCCTATCAGGGAATATGGCAACTCAAGGCACGGGATGAACTCCTTTTCCGTAAAACAGACGGTTTATTGCTTGTTTACGATGAGGATGCCGGAGAGGGCAGTCCACGTTTTATGAAGGAACTTGCATTGAAAAAACAACAGGCAGAGGGCTATCAGTATATCAGCATCAGCTCGGAGGATATCCAGAGCATCGCGGATGAAGAAAGATTATTCATGGACCTCTGATTTTTAAAGCATTAGCCCGGATTTTTGAACAAAAAGGACGTACTCGTCCCTTTACATTCATGTAAGCGCTATCATAGAATTTATACAACAATAACTTATCAGTCACATAAAATAAATTTATTGAAAATACAAACCATGAAAGGAGCTAATGATTCAGATGAACAAAAGGTTTCGGTATACTGCGTTGCTCTGTCTCGGTGTCATGTTGAGTGGAGTGGTCATCCCGATGGATAGCCAGGTCTCTGCTGCCTCTACGAGGCAAATGGAAAAGCTAAACCGTGGAGCCGTCGCTGTTAAGGTGCCTGAGGGTGTACTGGTGAGCTGGCGCTTGCTGGGCACGGAAGCGGATTCGGTCGGCTTTAATTTGTACAGAGGGACAAGCAAGGTAAACGATGCGCCGATTACATCGAGAACCAACTTTTTGGACAAGGCAGGTACGACCTCATCTTCGTATACCGTTCGTGCCGTGGTCAATGGAGCAGAGCAGGCCGCTTTCCCTGCGGTGAAGGTATGGAACAACAACTATCTGGATGTTCCGATCCAGCAGCCCGCGGGAGGCACAACCCCGGATAATGTGAACTACACGTACCACGCCAATGATGCCAGCGTAGGGGATCTCGATGGAGATGGCGAGTATGAGATTGTGTTAAAATGGGACCCTTCCAATGCCAAGGATAATTCGCAATCCGGTTATACGGGAAATGTATTTTTGGATGGCTACGAGCTGGATGGAACACGCAAATGGCGGATCGACCTGGGACGTAACATACGGGCTGGAGCCCACTACACACAATTTCTCGTCTACGATTTTGATGGAGATGGTAAAGCAGAGATCGTATGTAAAACAGCAGACGGCACGGTAGACGGGGCAGGTGTGAAGATTGGGGACGCTTCGGCTGATCATCGAAACACGAGTGGATATATTTTGAAAGGTCCCGAGTTTCTAACTGTGTTCTCAGGTGATACAGGCAAGGCTCTTAGTACGATCGACTATGTGCCACCGCGCGGAACGGTATCGAGCTGGGGAGATAATTATGGTAACCGTGTAGATCGTTTTCTCGCCGGGGTTGCTTATCTGGATGGCGTGAGACCCAGCATTGTGATGGCACGTGGTTATTACACCCGCACTGTTCTGGTCGCATATGATTGGCGGAACGGCAACCTGAGCCGACGCTGGACCTTTGACAGCAACAGCTCCACCAATGCTGGAACGGCTGGACAGGGGAACCACAGTTTGAGCGTGGCGGATGTGGATGGAGATGATAAGGATGAGATCGTGTATGGCTCACTGGTTGTAGACGATAACGGAGCGAAGCTGGCTAACACGGGGATGGGACATGGAGATGCACTTCATGTTGGCGATCTGGACCCCGACCGTTCAGGTTATGAAGTGTTCAAGGTGAACGAGGACAAAAATGCCACCTACGGAGCTGCCATGTACGACCCGCGTAATGGAAATATTTTATGGGGCGTAAATACAGGCAAGGATACTGGAAGAGGCATGTCGGCAGACATTGACCCGCGGACCAAAGGGAACGAGCAGTGGGCACCGGGTATTGGTTTGCGTTCAGCCAAGGGGCAGCTCATTACCAACACGCTACCGTCTTCCATTAATTTTGGTATCTGGTGGGATGGGGATCTCCTCCGTGAACTGCTGGATCATACCTCATCAAGCGCTAGAAAAATAGACAAGTGGAACTATATGAACTCGACTACTTCCAACTTGCTTACGGCAACAGGAACGAGTTCCAATAACGGAACCAAAGGAACGCCGTCCTTGCAGGCCGATTTGTTCGGTGACTGGCGTGAGGAAGTCATTTGGCGCAAAAGTGATAATTCGGCGCTGCGTATCTACACAACACCATACGAGTCAGAACATCGATTCTATACGCTTATGCATGATCCAGTGTATCGCCTGAGTGTTGCCTGGCAGAACGTAGCTTATAATCAGCCGCCGCACACCGGGTTTTATCTGGGAGAAGGGATGTCCAAGCCTCAGCAGCCGAATATATATACTCCTTGATATGTCGTTCGGTAGTGGTCTGAAAGCAGGTAGAATGAACAAAAACAGAGAGGGCTCCAAGCTAATTGGAGCTCTTTTTGTCATGACAGCCCACAAGATAGTATGATTTCTATAAAAATGGGAACATTAGTTCCTATTGGTGGAACATATGTATGAAAAAGGAGGCGGAATCTGTGAGTTCTTTAACGACTGAAGGCATGATCGAGCTCGTAACTAATGTCGGATTCCCTGCTGCATTAAGTCTGATTCTGTTAAAATACATCCTCGTCACTTTGAGTCGCAGATTGGAGGAGCTGGACCGATCTGTTAAGCAACTGTCGCTATCCTTGGAAGAGATGGAGGCAAAGCAGTTGAAACAGTCAGAACAACCGTCCCCGGCAAATACGGACAAACTTCGTGCAGAATGAACAAAAAAAGGCAAAAAGAAACAATTTAGCAACCCAATCGAGAAGTGAAATTCTTATAATAGAGACGTGTGCAGTTTATGCAGACATATGATTATGGAGGTGTATATGAGTATGAAAATAAATACGAAGCTATCCGCACTATGCATTGCGGCCACACTTATGAGCGTGGCACAGGCCGCCGCAGCCGCGCCCGCTGTGACAGCTCCAGCGGAAGCGACGCAACCGAGCGTGGCCAGTCCGTCCGCATCCGCCCCGGCTCAGGTGCCAGCACCAGCAGCGTCTGCGTCGGCTACGACGCCAGCCCCGGCGCAAGCGCCGTCGGTTTCAGCCGCCTCGACCCCGGCCGCAGCCGCAGGTTCTGCCAAAGCCGCTACACCCGCAGCTCCATCTGCACCAGTACAGCGTCCATCTACACCCGCAGCTCCGTCTGCACCAGCACAGCGTCCATCTACATCGGTAGCGCCAGCGGCTGCTCCGTCCGTACCGTCGACTGTGAAGCCGTCTAAGCCGCAACAGCCGTCCACTTCTGCGCCAGCAGCCGCGGCTTCCAGCGTGAAACCGACGCAGCTGGACAAGCTGAATCACGAGAGTGCGGTTCCGCTTGTGCTGGAGGCGCAGTCTCGTTATCAGTATGCGATCAATGGTGGCAGCCCGGTGGGTGAGTCGTTCCAGTTGAACGGTAAAAGCTATCGCTATTTGTCAGAGGACATCGGTACAAAGACCAAATTGATCAACTATTTGACGCAGGCCTATACCAAACAGGCCAGTGAGCAATTTGTCGGCAAATTTTTCGTTGAAGTTAACGGCAGACTAGCTCAGTTGAACGCAGATGGTGGCAATTTGCTAGAGTTCAACCGGGCTACGGCGAAAATGGTGACCATGACTCCGGTGAAGCGCAGCTATCTGCTGACCGTGCCTTATCCGGCAGAAACCAAGCAGGCGAATGCGAAAATCACCGTGAATTTTGAAAAGGTCGGCAGCTACTGGAAAATCAGCTCCGCGCCGCATGTCATTTTCTAAATTAAGATTTTGCAACAGGCTTCATATGGGGTAAAGTGATGTTAAGGCTTGTTTCGTAAGCACTAATTCAATACAGGGGAGTGCTGTGCAATGATGACACCCATCAAGGTAAAAGACGTTAAGGATATTGAAAAAATCAATCAAATCGTTTCGAATTATACCTATGATATCTGGATTCATGGCAAAAGCGGCATGGCAGATGCCAAATCCATTTTAGGCATGTATGTGCTGAAGCTGGATGAACCGCTAACTCTGGTTGTACCTGACAATGTTAATCCCAAGAAGCTGTTCAAGGAGTTGGAGGAATTTATCCATTTTCCTGCTCAAGAAGGATAAAAGGCAAGAAAGCACCTGCTCTATTACTAAAATAACGCAAAGAAGCCGTGGAACCTAAGTCCCACGGCTTCTTTTTTTAGTGTTCTTCCTCGTCTAAAAACGGGAGATTCACCGAATAGTACATAACCCCCATAAGCAGCACGCCGCCAACCAGATTTCCGAGCGTGACCGGAACGAGATTATGGATCACACCAGCGACAGAAACCGTACCCGGATGATCCAGCACGAGCGCAATGGCGAAAGTACACATATTAGCCACACTATGCTCATATCCCGAAATGAAAAAGCAGAACACAAACAGCATCATGGCGAACATCTTTGCGCCATTTTCCTTCATAAACATTGGAACAAAAAAGGCAAGACAGACCAGCCAATTACACAAAATAGCTCGGAAGAATAGCTGCATTGCAGGCGCTTCCATTTTATGCTCAACCACGCTCAGTAGAAAGCTGTTCACGCTGGAGGAGTCAAACAGCCCGGTCAAGTAAATAAGGAGTGCAAATACCCCCGCACCCAGCAAATTACCGCCATAGCTGGCAGCCCATAATCGAAGCACCTGCCCCCAGCGCAGCTTTTTACGGAGCGCAGCATAAGTGTAATAGAAGGTGTTACCTGTAAACAAATCCCCGCCGCCGTAAGCGATCAGAATGATGGCCGCTCCGAACGTGAGTGCCGCCATGGGATAAGTGAATGGAGAATGCTCCATGTAAAAAAAGTTGCCCGTCTTGAAGGCTACAATAACGCCGAACCCGATGAACATACTCGCCAGCATGGAACGTGCCAAATACCGGAGTAGGCTCTGCTTGTAAATTTTGTACTTCTTCATGGCTAGCTGTTCGACATTGCGTAAGCCTTCCGTCTCCATATTTAAGGACAACCTCCTATTTTCTCATATGTAAGTCTTTAAACAGACTTTATTTTTTCCGAAACATGTCCAGTCTATCAGCAATCCTGTTAGCTTAACAAACCAAGCTTTTGCAGTCCGTACAAAATACCGTCTTCATCTGCGCGTTTTGTGACCATTTTAGCTGCGGCTTTGGCTTCATCACAGCCGTTGCCCATCGCGACGCTGTTATGTATAGCTGTCAGCATCTCCACATCATTTAAGCCATCGCCAAAGGCGTATTGATTTTCATCGGCAATACCCAGTCTGGACGTAATTTCGCGGATGCCCTTCGCTTTGGAGCCAGAATGAGGAACAACGTCCACAGAACTCGGATGCCAGCGCACAAAGTCAAACGCCTTGAATACCGCTTCATAGAAAGGCTCTTCTTCTGCTGTACACATCAACAGCGTCTGATAAATATCTCTTCCCTGGAAATAGAGTGGATCGTATCCAACTGAAATCTTGGCCTTAAGCGTTTGGACCGATCTCTCCACAAGCTCATCGTTAGGGATATTGGCCTTCATATCCATATGATCCATATATACGAGAGCATGATTATGTGTGAGAGCCAGATCGGTCATCGCTTGCAACGCTTCTCTGTTCAGCGGATTGGTAGCGACCACTTCCCCGCGAAGCACGACATATTGCCCATTAAAGCTAACGTAGGAATCAATTTCTAACTGCTCGCGGATATCTTTGAACATAAAAGGCGCACGGCCTGTTGCGATGGCCACCTCATGTCCCAGATCTTTCAAAGCAAAGACGGCCTTTTCTGCCGTTAACGGCATTTTCTTGTCATCGTCCAGTAACGTACCGTCGATATCAAAAAAGATAATTTTTTTGTCTGACATGTCCATACACCTGACTTTCAATAATGTATTGTCGAAATGAACTCATATGGATTCATTATATCAAAGGAACTGCTTCTGAATACACAAATACGTATAAATCCTCATGAATGTCCGACCTCTATAGCTTACAATATGAAATAAGGATTACTGTAAAATATAATTTCTATCTCCTATTTTCTTAGATGGGATGTGATCACCATGACAAAAATCCAAGTCACACCGGAGCAGCTGGACAACGTGGCCTCCCAATTTGCCAATGCCCACGGCACACTGTATAACCAGTTAAACGGCCTGGATAGCACAATGAACCGCCTTCACAGCCAGTGGGATGGTATGGAGAGGAATCGTTTTTATAATGACTATCGTACGGCTAAATATACACTTTCTTCTGTATTACATAAGGTTCAATCCATTGAAATTGAGCTGAAAAGCATCGCTTCGAAGTTTAGAAATGCGGATGGTGAAAGCACACGTGGCTTCTGGACAGCCCTAGCAGCGGCAATGAACGCTAGCGCAGCGCTGGCAGGCAGTGGAGAGGCTGGAGATCATAGTGGAGAAATTGCCAAGCAGCCAAAAAACATAGACGAATGGGATCAGGCAGACGCGGATAAATATCATCAATATGAGGAGCTACTGAAAAATGCCGAGGCCATCGGCGACAAGCAGGTTATGCAGAAAATTCACGATCAGATGAATGTCCTGCAGCTGCAATATGAAGACTCGGTTACCCGTACAGATTACAATACAGGAGAGACCTCTAAGATCACATCCGATTCCCTTGTCGCCGTCACCGAACTGACAGGTAAAGACGGAAGCAAGACGGATATATCTATAGATAAAAAAGGGAATGTTGTGAGTTACGAGCAAAATACAGATAAATACGATTACTGGGTCCAAAAGCATACCCAATCCGCCGGAGAGCACGCTCTAGGTAAAACGGCCCAGACCGTCACCGGATATGGAATAGGTCTTATTTTGTCGCGCGGGGCTGGTGTTAGTGGAGCAGGTTCGGGCATCGGTTCTGGCGCAGCCTCCGGCTGGGGGGAACACGTCGTCGGCATTGGTGGCGGCATGCTCAGTGACAAAGTACTCTTCTCTGTACCCGATGAGGGCGAAACCCGTACCATGATCTACCGAACGAATAAAGAAACGGGACATATTGAAAATATGGTCGTTGTCACCAAAGGTGAGAATGAAATGGAGTATCGCTATTGGGAGGATTATAACTAGGTCTTGAGCTGTTAACGATAATAACGTGAATAGGAGTATCTATAAAATCTACAGTCTTTTTTCTGGAACAGGTGAGCGGCAGTTGGAAACTGTCAACTCGCTAGCTGGAGAAGTCTGTAGATTTTTTGTGCATACATTTTTAAAATTCATTTGAGTTATTTAAATGATAAATAGTGTTTATGATCTAAGCAGTAACTTCATGGAGTAAAGAACATATGACTAATATATTTCTTTAATTGTTTTAGTTCCAAATTAGAGTGAACTTAGCTCAAGAGCAAGGTTCAAAAAAAGAGTTTAATATTATAATTTGGATAAATACAAAATATAATATTAATGTATATATATCATCTATTTAAAAATATTTAACAGATGCATATTTTAATTTTATTTATTTTTATGTAATGAAAATAATGAAAAAAACTATTCTTTCAAGAAAACGACGTTATGTAATAACAATCAACAAATTTCTACATTTTATGACCTGTTATTTACAAAAATGTAACATTTGAAGGTTGACTTATTCATTGACTTTATTGAAATAAATAGTTATTTTAATTCGTAAAAGGTGTAAAACATTGGTTGGAATAGCGAATTATAAATTATTAATACGAACTGCCTAAGTGTTAAAAGAGCGTGATTCTTACATATTATCTATTTTATTTTAAAATAATTATTTGTTTATTTTTATGTATATGATTAATTTCTGCTTTAATACTATAAAGGGTATAACTTGCAACAGAAGTTAAATTTGAAAAGTGCACATATTCAGGATATCTTACAAGCTTACTGGAGAAGAGGTTTTCAGATGAATAAAGTATCTTTCATTTTTCCTGGACAAGGTTCGCAATTTGTAGGAATGAGTAAAGAACTATGGAATAATTTTACTATGGTAAAGCGTTTATTCGAAGAAGCGGATGATACTTTAGGAATTAAACTCTCAAAACTTTGTTTTGAGGGAGAGCCTGATGATCTTCTTCAGACCATGAATGCCCAACCAGCCTTGCTTACTGCCAGCCTTGCTGCATATTATGCTAGCAGAGAGATACTGGAACTAGAACCTCAACTGTTGGCCGGACATAGTTTAGGAGAATACTCAGCATTGGTGTGTAGCGGGTTTTTCTCTTTTCAAGATGGACTTCAAATTGTAAGAAAACGAGGAATGTTCATGCAGCAGACTCTAGTTAACGGTGTAGGGACTATGGTTGCTGTTGGGAATGTTTCTGTTTCCATCCTGGAGAGCTTATGTCAAGAGATATCTACAGATAGTGGTATTGTATCTATTGCTTGTCACAATTCGGACAATCAGTACGTGCTATCGGGACATAAAGAACCTATGAGTCGAATAGTGGAGCAAATAAATCGCTTAGAACATAGTAAAGTTAACTATTTAACAGTAAGCGGGCCTTTTCACAGTATTTTAATGAAGCCTGCAGCAGATAAGCTTGCCGTAGAACTAAGAAAATTCCCGCTGCGCAAGGGGCGGTGGCCGGTTGTTTCCAATGTAACAGCCTTACCACACGATGAATTCACAATTTATGACTTGCTGTACAAGCAAATGATAAGTCCCGTACGCTGGACAGATACGATGGATTATTTATACCAGAACGGCATCGCCATAGCGTTAGAATTAGGCCCAAGGAAAGTACTTGGACAGCTGATGAAAGAAAGGTATCCTAGTATCTCCACTTTTTCTGTTAATACAAGTTCTTCTTTCAAAGAAGTGGAACAGTGGTTAAGTAAGCGACAAACTACACACAAAGTTACACTTGAGTGTCTGGAAGAAGGATTTGCAGCGGCGCTTATTGCACGAAATAGAAATGGGGATTACAAACAACATATGGAGGGGGTTGTTTACCCTAGTCAGCAGATTAGAAATTGGATCAATCAACTTCAAGATAATAAGAATGATACCGTTTATGATGCAGTTAATACAGAGGTGTTAGAGTTAATCCGTACTATTCTCACTACCAAGCAAGTTCCCGAACAAGAACAACAGACGATTCTTAATATGATCTAAACAAGATTCATCAATGATGTTGGAAATTGTAAATTTATTGCTGGAAGCTAATAAATCTTACGATATACGGGGGGAATAGCATGTATACAAATAGGTTTAAAACACTGGTTGATGTTATTACAGAACGGGGAAAGTGTGACAATAAATTTATTACCTTTATTGAGTCGGATCAAAACGAAACTACGCTTACTTATAAAGATTTATATTGGGAAGCTCTAGCATTTTTAAAGAATCTTCAGGATGCAGGGGTTAAACAGGGACAAGAAATTGTATTTCAAATAGAAAGTAATCGGCATTTTGTAAAAGCATTTTGGGCTTGTGTTCTTGGTGGCATGATCCCGGTACCTGTCAGCATAGGTAATAATGATGAGCATAGAATGAAACTTTTTAAAATTTGGGATGTTCTTAACGATCCTTTTTTACTCATCGAGCCCAAAATATTAAAAGACCTTGAGAAATATACTTTGAAAAGCAACCAAGATGACCTATTCGAAAACATCCGCCATCGTCATCAATTACTTCTTCAAGACCATGAACAACCCGAGCAATCCTTTGCAAAGATACACACCCCTCAATTGGAGGATATAGCATTTATTCAGTTTTCCTCCGGTTCCACAGGTGATCCTAAGGGAGTCATCCTTACACATCATAATCTCATTCATAACACAAGTGGAATTATAAATAGGACAGTCGTCACAGAGAAAGATTCGTTCTTGCAGTGGATGCCTCTAACCCATGATATGGGTTTAATTTACAATCATATTACCCCATTAGTTGCCGGAGTGAATCAGTACATTATGCCGACTTCGCTGTTCATTCGTCAGCCGGCACTCTGGATAAAAAAAGCTAGTGAACATGAAGTAAGCATTATTTCATCGCCAAACTTCGGATATAAGTATTTCATGCAATTTTTTAAACCTGAAAAAGTAAATAACTGGAATCTGTCCAAGATCCGTGCCATCATAAATGGTGCTGAACCTATCTCTCCTGAATTGTGTGACACCTTTCTTGACAAATTAGCTCCTTTTGGATTAAAAAAAACGACTATGCGAACATCATATGGTTTAGCAGAAGCATCGGTTGCAGTTGCTATCCCGCCAATCGATACTGAATATATAACCGTTTATGTTGATCGTAAGCACTTAAACATTGGAGAGTCCGTTTTGGAGGTAGACAAGACTTTTCATAATGCTCTGCCATTTGTCGTGGTCGGTGAGTCGTTAGATTATTGTGAAATCAGAATATGCAATGACGAGGATGAGGAAGTGGCGGATCGCGTTATTGGGCACATACAAATCAAAGGTGAAAATGTTACAAAGGGATACTATAACAACGAGGATTCGACATTTAAACTTTTGACGTTAGACGGATGGGTGAGAACTGGCGATCTGGGATTCTTCCGTGAAGGTCAATTAGTCGTCACAGGGAGAGCAAAGGATATTATCTTTGTAAATGGACAGAATGTTTACCCTCATGACATCGAGCGTATCGCTGAGGAAGTAGAAGGAGTCGAACTTAATCGTGTGGCGGCGTGTGGAGTTCGTGTAAATGGGATGGAATCAGAGGAAATTGTGGTATTTGTCGTATCCAAAAAGACGATAGAAAAATTTTCTCCAATTGCAACTCAATTAAAAAAACATTTGTATCGTCATGGAGGATGGACGGTTCACGATATTATACCTATTAAGCAAATGCCCAAAACGACCAGTGGGAAGTTACAGAGGTATAAGCTTGCGGCTCAGTATGAAGCGGGACATTATCAGGAGACTTCAATAATTTTAAAAGGGATCATGGAGCAAGAAAACAAAAATCAAAAATTGCCTACACTTTCGTTTGAGATCGAAAAAGTACTTCACGATATTTGCTGCGAGGTATTACTTAGGGAAGAGGTTGATACGAGAGATAGCTATTTTGATTTAGGAGCCAATTCCCTACAACTGGTTCAGATTACAGACAAAATTGAAAATCAGCTGGGGATTAAGCTTGCAGTTACCGATTTGTTTGATCATCCCTCAATAGCTCACTTGGCAGAATTTTTGGCGAACCCTGCCGATTCTGAACAACAGCATATTCCTACAGATGATACGGATGACAATCATAGCAAGGACGTGGCTATTATTGGGCTTTCTTTGGACTTACCTGGTTCTTCATCTGTTTCACAGTATTGGGATCATATTGTTCAAGGCGATGACTGTATCGGGAACTTAAGCTCTCAACGTAAGCAAGACGCCATTGATTATTTATCAGTTGTGGATCAAAGGAAGAGAGAAGAAGAGTTTATAGAAGGCGGCTTCCTAGAAGAAATTGATAAATTTGACTATGCGTTCTTCAAGCTGAGTCCTGTGGAAGCAAGCTATATGGACCCAAATCAGAGATTATTCCTTCAGACTGCATGGCATGCACTTGAGGATGGGGGCTATGCAGGGGATCGAATTCATGGACAAAAGGTAGGAGTTTACGTCGGCTTCTCAAAAGTGGGCTACGATTATGAGCGGATGCTCTCTAAAGGAGAACCGGACAAATTTCACCAGTATATTGTTGGAAATTTACCGTCAGTGCTGGCAAGTCGGATTTCTTACTTTCTTAATTTAAAAGGTCCAGCAGTAACAGTGGATACGGCGTGCTCCTCTTCACTTGTCGCGATTCATATGGCTTGTAAGGCGTTAGCGACGGGGGATTGCAAGATGGCGATTGCCGGAGGAATCCGAACGATGCTATTACCAGTGAAGCTGGGACTAGATATGGAATCGCCAAATTACAGAGCTCGTACCTTTGATGCAGAAGCGGATGGAACAGGTGTAGGAGAAGGGGTTGCAGCGGTTCTGTTGAAGCCTCTCGATCAAGCTTTGCAAGACGGAGACCGTATTTATGCAGTAATAAAAGGAAGTGCGGTGAATCAGGATGGTACAACGGTAGGAATTACTGCGCCTAGTCCTTCCGCACAGGCAGAAGTGGTGGAGGCGGCTTGGAATGATGCGGCTATTCACCCGGAAACTCTGTCATTTATCGAAGCTCATGGAACGGGAACTAAACTGGGGGACCCTATTGAGATTGCGGGATTGACACAAGCCTTTGAAAAATATACGGACAAAAAACAATTTTGTGCAATCGGTTCTGTCAAACCCAATATTGGTCACTTATTTGAAGCAGCAGGAATATCCAGTCTTATTAAAGCAGTTCTGATGCTGCAAACGAGGAAGAATCCTCCGTTGGTTCATTTTAAGAAACCTAGTTCCCGTATTAATTTTGAATTGTCGCCGTTTTATTTGACGACAGAAGTAGCCGATTTAAGTTCAAATGATGCCCCACTTCGCTGCGGAGTAAGTTCTTTTGGATTCAGTGGGACCAATGCTCATGTTGTTATGGAGGAGTTTATAGAAACGCGAACAGATAATGATTCTGTAAACACGCCAGATGGTGTTCATCTTTTCACGGTTTCCGCAAAAAATGAGACAAGCCTGCATCATTTGGTTGAGGAATATGTGGACTATTTACGCCTAAATCCAGCGGTTTCCTTGGAGCAGGTGTGCTATACCACACATATCGGCAGAGCTCATATGGAGCATAAATTAGCAGTTATTACTTCCAGCCTAGAGGATTTATTACACAAGTTGGAGCGATGGACTTCAGGGAACCAACAAGAGAATGTTCCTGATATGTATATAGGTTCTCATAAACAGAGCGTTGATCATAAACGGGAAAAAGATGATACGGTAGGTCGATTGATTACAGCTATCAGAGCAAGTGCACATACAGATATTCACGCTCTACGTCAATTGGGTGAACTGTACGTCAAAGGTATGGCTATTCCATGGCAAGCGCTTTATGCGGATGATATTAAAATAATCCAGTCGCTGCCTTTGTACCCTTTTGAACAAAATCGTTGCTGGTTTACTCCAAAAGTAGTGCAGATAAGTAACGTAGGCAGGGAGGAGAGACGTATGGAGTCCGCGTATCCAAAAGAGCTGCAAGCTATAGATCAGATCGACTACACAGCGAAGATTTCCAAAGTATTAAAAGATGTAATCAGTAAAGTTTCTGGTTTTACGGTGGAACAACTGGATGAGCAGATGCATTTTCTAGAGATGGGCTTGGATTCCATTATGCTAGTTCAAGTTCAAAAAGAAATTAGAGAACAATTTAATGTGGATGTTCCCATGAACCATTTCTTTGAAAGTGTCACAAACCTGGATCGTCTAACAACGTTTATTTCAGATTTGACATATACCACCCAATCAGTTGCGGCTGCCGATGCTCTAAGTACGGTCGATGATCGGATAGAAGCCAATCCGGAAAATACGGTTGCTGCAAAGTCTTCGTCCGAGTTGGGTGGCCTGGAAAAGTTACTCTCTCAACAAATTGAATTACTGAACAACCAACAGCTGGGACTTACTCAAGTGTTGACCAAACAACTGGAGATGCTTAGTGGCGGCCAAGGAGGAACTATTCAGGCAGCATCGTTAACCACAAACAAAGACACAGTCAGTGCTCAGCCTACATCTCTGCATGTTGTGGCAACTGACGTGCCTATCACTTCTACAATTAAAGTGAATCCAACTACTGAATCCAAACCTTTTGTACCCTATCAACCTCTACTGATCGGTGAGGAAAGTGGATACAGTGCGCGGCAAAATGATTTCTTACAGCGTTTTATTAAACGATATACTCAACGAACCCTCGGGTCCAAGAAATACACACAGGAAAGTCGACTGGTTCATGCTAATAATCGTCATGTGTCTGGGTTCCGATCCTATTGGAAAGAAATCGTATATCCAATCATTTCAGAGAGCGCTTCGGGTTCAAGGATATGGGACGTGGATGGGAATGAGTACATTGATTTAACTATGGGCTTCGGGGTTCATTTACTGGGTCATAACCCAGCTTGGCTAACCGATACTTTACGGAGCAATGTGCACGACCGTACGCCTTCGATCGGCCCTATGTCGAATACAGCAGGCGAGGTTGCTGCCTTGATTAGCGAGCTGACAGGTGTGGAGCGGGTTGCCTTTTACAATTCGGGGTCAGAAGCTGTTATGGTCGCTTTACGTTTGGCTAGAGCGGCTACAGGACGCTCCAAAATAGTGCTGTTTGCTGGTTCTTATCATGGAACATTCGATGGTGTACTGGCCGTGTCCGATCCGAACTCAAGCGGGGGAGAGGCTTTGCCCATGGCACCGGGAATTCCTTCGAGCATGATGGAGGATGTAATTGTACTCCCTTATAATCATCCGGATTCTATAAAAACTATCAGGCATTATGCACATGAACTTGCTGCCGTATTGGTGGAGCCTGTACAGAGTCGCAGACCGGATTTGCAACCAAAGGAGTTCTTGAAGCAAATTCGCGAGATAACAGCAAATTCGGGAACGGCACTTATTTTTGATGAAGTAATTACAGGATTTAGAATTCATCCAGGAGGTGCTCAGGCCTGGTTTGGAATTAAAGCTGATCTAGTTACTTACGGAAAAGTGGCGGGTGGAGGTATGCCTGTTGGCATTGTCGCCGGAAGCTCAGAGTTTATGGACACTGTAGATGGAGGTGTATGGTCGTTCGGAGACGACTCCTATCCGGAAAATACGAATATTAAAACGTTCGTAGGCGGTACTTTCTGCACGCATCCGCTGACCATGCACACGGCTCTAGCGACTTTGAAATATTTGAAGTCTGAAGGGTCGAATCTTCAGGAACAACTGAACCGAAAAACCAACGAATGGGTAGCAGCACTGAATACTTATTTTAAACAAAATAGTGTACCTATCCACATGGTGAACTATGGCTCACTATTCCGGTTTGTTTCGTTTGGCGACATTGAGCTCTTTTTCCATCTGCTGATTGACAAGGGAATTTACATTTGGGAAGGTCGCAATTGCTTTTTATCGACTGCTCATACAGATGGGGACCTTCAACAAATTACACAGGCTGTAAAGGAAAGCGTGGAGGAATTGAGAAAAGGGGGATTCTTACCTGACAATACGCCATCACCGGATGGAAATGGAAACCGAAAAAATAATGTGGTTCCCATCGAATCCTCATCGTTCCCTTTAACAAAGGAGCAGCAGCAAATTTGGTTTGCTACGCAATCCAGAAGTGATTCATCCACTGCGTTCAATGATATAGCAGCTTTGCGGATGCAGGGTCAACTGCAGCTTGATACTGTAAAACGTTCAGTTCAAGCAATTGTGAACCGGCATGAGTCGCTACGGACAGTTATTGACCTCGATGGCGAAGAACAGCATGTTCTTGACAACGTGAATGTGGTCATATCACTAAGTGATCTCTCAGGATCTCCTCCATCAGAGCATGAAGAAAAGGTCAAGCAATGGTTTGAGGAAGAGGGGAAAAGGGCGTTTGATTTGACGTCCAAAGAACCACTGTTCCGTACTCACATTTTACGTTTACAACCGGAAGAACATATTGTGGTGTTCACATTTCATCATATTGTTGCTGATGGTTGGTCGATGGTAGTGTTTATCCGTGAATGGGAGCAAGCCTACACTTCTTTCTGCAAAGGTGAAAATATAGTCACGTTGCCTGTACCGCCAAAATTCAGAGAATTTCAAGCTTGGCAACAGTTGGAACTAGAACATGCAGGAGTGAGTGAGGCAGTTTCTTACTGGACACGGACATTGGATTCCGTCCCTGTCGCCATGGACATTCCGTCTGAGGACGGTGGTATGAAGAAACCATCGTATAGAGGAAGAAGAATAAATATTCGGGCAGACAGTACGCTGGCGAGAAAGTTGAAAAAGCTTAGCATTAAAGCGGGTAACAGCTTGTTTGTTACACTGCTGACTGCATATAAGGTGTTTCTGCATCGCTTAACTGCAAACACAACGATAGTAGTGGGTATCCCTACCTCTGGACAGTCTAGAATGGAACAAATTAATTTGATCGGAAACTGTGTTAACATGTTGCCGATTGTGAGCCATATTACCAGCAAAGAATCATTATTTAAGTATATGGCACAAGTTAAGCGAGTCATGCAGGAGGTCGAACCGCTTCAAAGCTACTCTTTTGCTGATCTGATTGAGCGTATTGAGAACATACGGATACCTGAGATGAATGTCATCTTCAATATGGATCGACCGATACAGAATTTTCATTTTCATGGACTGGACGTGGAATTGATACCGACGACGATCCTGTACTCCAAATATGACATGTTTCTCAATGTGATGGAGGTCGAGGGAGAGCTTTGGTTTGATTTTGATATTAAAGCCAGCTTGGCCGCACCGGAAACAATGCAGATTTGGGCAGAGTATTTTTTACACATCCTGAATACGATTGCTGATGGGCAGGAACGGGATTTTGTAGATATCTCACTCTTAAATCAGGATGAACTGAAATATGGGGTTAAAAACTACAGTGACTATGTGGAACTCGAATCCAGCGGCATCACGGACAATGATTCACTAAGAGCCATCTATTTACTGGATTCTTATCTGCAACCTGCGCCTGTGGGGACGATCGGGGAATTGCATGTAGTACAGGAAAACGAATCTCCTTACGAAAATTCAGGGTATTTACCGACAGGAATCCTGGCTTTGCGAACCGCAAACGGTGAATTGCGATTGTTGGGACCTGTTCAGAAGCGAGCCTATATAAAAGGACATGCCATATATACTGAACAGCTTGAACGATTTATTACCTCTATTCCACAAATTAGCGAGTGCCAAGTTATAGCACAGAGTACAGAGAGCACGGCAGACACACATTTGATTGCTTACATTACGAGTCTTAATGATGGAATAGAGGATATCCTTCGCAAACAATTGCGAAATCATTTGCAAGAACAATGGGTACCTCAACAGATCATTAAGCTTGAACAAATGCCCTTGAATTCGAAGGGATATGTAGACTTGTCGCAACTTTCTACTATGAAACAAGTTGTTAGCAAAGAAGCTGTTGAGGCAGTTAGTACCACGGAGAGAAGAGTAGGGGAAATTTGGGAAACGGTGCTGGGATTAAATCGTGTTAGGTCCGATGACAATTTCTTTGATCTAGGAGGAGATTCGTTAAAGGCGACTCTCTTGCTTGCTAGAGTTCATCAAGACTTTGGCAAACGAATCCCCTTGAATGTACTTTTTCATTCACAGACAGTTTCGGCTTTGGCCAAAGTGATCGAAGGGGCAAAACAAGGAACAGTCGTCTCTATTAAAAAGCTTGAAGAATGTACGCATTATGCAATATCTGATGCTCAAAGACGTATGTTTGTCTTGCAGGATATGGGGATAGGTACAGCTTACAATATTACGGGCCAGGTGCGTATTGATGGGGATCTAGACATCCCCCGTCTTCAGAAGGCTTGCCTGGATTTGATTCGGCGTCATGAATCATTTCGTACTTCTTTTAATATCGTGGATGGCGAAATTGTACAAGTGATTCATGAAGAGTCGGCTTTTGAAATCAAAGTCACAGAAATACTGGAGAAAGATGCAAACGAGATGAGCCGCTTGTTTGTCCGTCCGTTTGATTTGCGCCAATGGCCACTCTTCCGAGCAGAATTGTTTCGCTTTGCAGCTAATAAACATATGTTGGTTATGGATATGCATCACAGTATTGCAGATGGGCTTTCGTTATCCATTTTCCTCAATGAACTCGTGCAACTGTATCGGAGTGAAATATTAGCTCCAATACAAATCCAATATAAAGATTTTGTCGTCTGGCAAAAGGAACAATATACTAGCAACCGTTTGTTTGAACAGGAACACTATTGGAAAAATGTTTTGAACGGAGAATTACCTATACTGGCAATGCCTACGGACTTCCCTAGACCATTACATCAAAGCTACGAAGGGGCTGTGTTGTCGTATAGCATCACTCCGACAATGACAGAAGAATTAAAAAAACTTGCCAAAAATACGGGGACTACGGCTTTTATGATCCTGCTTGCGGCTTATAATATACTGCTCGCGAAGTATACGGGTCAGGAAGATATTATTGTAGGAACGGCGGTGGCAGGGCGTCAGCATCCGGACACGGAAACAATGATCGGAATGTTTGTCAACACGTTAGCTTTGCGGAATCGTCCGTCTCCTCAGCGGAGTTTTCATTCGTTTTTGCAAGAGGTCAAGGAAACGACTCTGCGAGCTATGGATTATCAGGACTATCCTTTTGAGGCATTGATTGAGAGACTGGATATCCGTCGTGACCAAGGACGAAACCCTTTGTTTGATACGATGTTTGTCATGCAGAATTTTGAGATGAGTTCTCTTGAAGCGAATGGAGTAAAATTTCATCCGAGTGAATTCAATCCAGGGATTTCCCAATTCGATTTGGTGTTAAGCGCTGACGAATGGCAGGAGGGCCTAGCCTTACGTTTCAACTATTGTACCCAATTGTTCCGATCAGAAACGATTGACCGCCTTGCTAGCCTTTATATACAAATATTACGTTCTATTTTAGAACAACCTTGGAGCGAGATTGCGAAGTTGGAGTGGTTACCTGAGGAAGAGAAGTTGAAGCTAATACATGGCTTTAATACCTTCGATCTGCCCACTTCATCTGTGATGGAGAAAACAGGGACGCTGCACTTGCAATTCGAAGAGCAAGCCCTCAAAAATCCTGATCATATGGCTGTTATTCATCAGGGACATGGAATTACTTATAAAGAGCTGAACGAGAAGTCAAATCAGCTGGCGAGGGCATTAATGAAGCGGGGAGTAGGGGCAGAAACTGTAGTCGGCTTAATGGCGGGCCGTTCATTAGATTTGGCCGTTGGTATGTTGGCTATTTTAAAAGCCGGTGGCGCCTATCTTCCAATCGACAGTTCTTATCCAGAAGAACGAATTCACTTTATGCTTGAGGATAGCGGGGCTGCTCTCCTGTTGTTGAATGACTCATCTAATTACAATGCTACTACTTATGAAGGTTTAGTCCTAAATATGGACGATGATGAGTGGTATAAAACAGAATGCAAGTTGTCTTCAAAGTGGGAATCGGATTCAAGTCATTTGGCATATGTGATCTATACATCGGGCTCAACCGGTACTCCTAAAGGAGTTTGTATTGAGCATCGAGCGATATTAAATACGTTATCTTGGAGAATAAATGAATATGCACTAGAAGCAGCAGACCGTATCCTGCCAATGCTGTCTAGCTCATTTGATGCTTTTGTGGGTGCCTTTTTTACTCCGCTGCTGTCTGGAAGTACGGTAGTGCTGCCTACGAATGAGGAACTGAGTGAATTATCGGCTCTGAAGACCTTAATTTTATCAAATCATATTACACATCTCGTGTGTACTCCTTCCATGTACATGTCTATTATAGAGGGTCTGACTCCAGATGAAGTCAAGTCTCTCAAGGTTGTAACGTTAGGCGGTGAGAAAGCAACGAAACGGTTGATAGAAGCCAGCCAAGCCAAACATCCTGGCATTCAATTGTTCAATGAGTATGGTCCAACAGAAAATAGTGTAGTTACAACGATGTTACGAGATATTGGGCCTGAAGAAGTGGGGTGTATTGGAAAGCCGATTCCTAATACGGGCGTTCTCATTCTGGATCAATACTTGCAGTTGCGGCCCATAGGACTTCCAGGAGAATTATGCGTTTGGGGTAAAGGAATTGCGCGAGAATATCGTAATCGTCCTGAGCTTACGGCGCAGAAATTTATCCCACACCCTTATTTGGACAATATGAAGCTCTACAGAACAGGAGATTTAGCGAGATGGTTACCTGACGGAACGCTAGAGTATCTTGGCCGCGCAGATCAACAAGTTAAAATCAGGGGCTACCGGATTGAGCCAGGTGAAATTGAAAGCACATTGTTGGCTCATAGAGCGGTAAAAGAGGCAGCAGTAGTGATTAAAGGAACAGATGACAATCCGTATTTATGCGCTTATGCCGTTTTGCGGGAATCGGTTACAGTAGATGTTTTGAAAGACTATCTGTCGTCAAGCCTGCCTCATTATATGGTACCAGCCCATGTATTCTTGTTGGATGCGATGCCGCTGACAGCAAACGGCAAAGTTAGTAAAAGTGCATTACCTGAACCAGGGGAGCATTCTAGCGAAGAATTACAGCACGTTGGGCCCAATAATGAAACGGAGCAGCTATTGATCGAAATGTGGCAGGATCTGCTGGAGATTTCTCCGATTGGTATACACGATCATTTTTTTGAAATAGGTGGGCACTCGATGAAAGCGACCCTGTTGACTGCGAAAATCAACGAGGTCTTTCATATCGAAATTTCAACTCAAGATATATTTGGGGCACCAACAATCGAAGCGCTCTCCAAGAAGATTCTTGCTGCCAAACCCACAGATTACCAACGAATTGAGGCAGTGACTGAGGGAGCTTATTATGAGGTTTCTCCAGCACAATCCAGATTGTTGGCCGTGCTACCGCTAGATGAGACGGGTGTGGCTTACAACATGTCGGCAGCATTGATGATCGAAGGTCATGTAGATCGAAGAAGAGTGGAGCGTACCTTTGAACAATTATTAGCCCGGCATGAAGCATTTCGGACCTCGTTCGGATACGTGGATGATAGAGCGGTGCAATTTGTACAACCAGAGGTAAGCTTTGAACTTGGCTTTGCCCGGGCTGCTGGTGATATTACGACAAAGGGCATAGATACATTGATCCATAATTTCATCCGTCCTTTTGATGTTGGTAAAGCCCCACTATTTCGGGCGGAGCTTCTTCAAATGGATCGTGATAAGTTTATGCTTCTTATTGATATGCACCATTTGATAGCTGATGGTACTTCTATCGACACTATTATTAACGAATGGAACAAGCTGTACAAGGGAGAAGAACTTCCCGCTTTACCGCTTCAATACAAAGATTACTCTGCTTGGCTCAGATCGAATACAGAAATTCATGCAAAGCAAGAACAGTATTGGCTTGATCAATATAAAGGAGAACTTCCCGTTCTAGATCTGCCTACAGACTATCAGCGGCCACAATTGCAGAGTTTTGTTGGAGATATGGTGAAAGTCGAGCTGTCCGAAAAGCTTATAGAACAGTTGAATCTCACGTGTATTCAAACAGATAGCACACTCTTTATGCTTCTATTTGCTGCCTATAATGTGCTGCTGGGGAAATATGCGGGACAGGAAGATATCGTAATCGGCATTCCAACATCTGGACGGACGCATGCAGATACCAATGGGATCGTAGGGTTATTCGTCAATACCCTGGCTATTCGAAACCATCCGGTTAGTCATAAGAGCTTCAAAACCTTTTTGAACGAAGTAAAAGAAAACACGCTGCAAGCTCTGCAAAATCAATCGTATTCATTTGCCGAACTGGTCGATAAGCTGTCCATCAAGAGAGACCTGAGTCGAAATCCGTTGTTTGACACGATGTTCTCCTTTATGAATACGGATGCACAGCAGTGGCAAGCCGATAACCTTAATTTTGAGCTATATCCGTTTAAAACGGGGATTTCCAAATTCGATCTTGTACTGAATGCCGAACAAAAGGCTGGGAGAGTTCATCTGGAATTTGAGTACAGTACAAAACTGTATAAAAAAGAAACAATTGAGCTTCTCGTCGAGCATTACCTGAATGTATTGGAGGAAGTAGTCCAAAACGCTGATATGGCATTGACTGATATTAATCTTCTAAGCGCAACAGAAGCGGCTGCTATGGAGGAACGGTATAACAGCACTCATACAGCTTATCCACAGCCAAGACCCATACATCATTATATTGAGGAGCAGGCTGATAGAAGACCGGATGCTAAAGCTGTTATCTATCAAGATCAGGTGCTGACCTACAAGGAGTTAAATGATCAGGCGAACGCGATAGCAAGCAATTTGTTGGCTAAAGGAATTGGACTAGGAAGTTATGTGCCTATACTCATGGAACGGAGCCTGGAACTGGTAGTATCCATACTGGCTGTTATGAAAACAGGTGCTGCTTTTTCGCCTCTTGATACAGAGTGGCCTATTGACCGCTTACAGAGCGCCCTGCAGGATTTGGGAAGTTCTACCTTATTGGTCAATTCAAGTACACCTATCAGTTCAGAAATAAATGCTGAAGAGTATCTAGTTATAGACTGCTCTGTAGTCGAAAAGAGGAGTAACGCTATCAGTAACCCGGCAGTAGATGTAGATATGGAATCACCAATCTATGTAATCTTCACTTCGGGTTCAACCGGCAAACCCAAAGGAGTTATTGCTGCCCATAAAGGAATCACCAATCGTTTTCTATGGATGAACGACTATTTTGGAACATCGGCTGCACAAAGTGTTCTCCAGACGACTCATCATGTATACGACAGCGCGGTATGGCAATTGTTTTGGCCATTAATGAACGGCGGAACGACCGTGTTGCCGGAAACAGGCATGACGGTGGATGCTACGTACATGACGAATATCATTGAACAGGAGCGTATTTCTTTTACAGACTTCGTTCCATCCGTATTTAATGCTATTGTCAACCAGTTGGACCCAAATTCACCTCGAACCAAGCAATTGGATTCTCTTCAACAAGTTATTCTTGGTGGTGAAGAAATTACGCCATCGACGGTTCATACGTTTTTAACCATTTTTCCTCATGTTCAAATCACGAACCTGTATGGTCCAACGGAGGCAAGTATAGGCTGTGTTGCTTATCAAGTGACAGGAGATGAAGACAGAATTCCTATCGGAAAGCCAATTGCCAATACCAAGATTTATATATTGGACCCTGGACTAAAAAGGGTTCCCGTAGGAATCACAGGAGAAATGTATATTGCAGGTACACCGCTTGGGATTGGATATTTGAATGATCCGACTAAAACGAAGGCCAGCTTTATAGATAATCCTTATTCAATGCCTGGCTATGAAAAGCTCTATAAAACGGGGGATTTAGCTAAATACTTGCCTGACGGTAACATTGCTTTCCTGGGTAGATCCGATTTTCAGGTCAAAATTCGCGGCTACAGGATTGAGCTTAGTGAAATTGAATATCATCTTTTAGGCATAGCTGATATTCAGGAAACTGTCGTAATGGTCAAAGAGAATAAGGGAAGTTCTTATTTATGCGCGTATGTGGTATCAGCTAATCCATTAGATACGGATCATATCAAAATGCAGTTGGCTAAGGAGCTTCCTGATTACATGATACCTTCGGTGTATGTTCCGCTTGACGTGATCCCCATTACACCTGGCGGAAAGATTAACCGTAAAGCATTACCTGAACCTGACTGGAGTGGTGCCTTAGAAGTGGAGTATGTGGAACCAACAGGTGAGACTGAAGTATTGCTGGCCCAAATATGGGAGGAAGTGCTTGCCGTAACAGGCGTGAGTGCAACTCACAACTTCTTTGATTTGGGAGGAGACTCTATTAAGGGTCTGCAAATCGTCTCGCGTTTGAACACACATGGCTACAAGCTAAGCATTAAAGAATTATTTTTGTACCCTCAGATTAGACAATTGAGCCCATTCGTTAAGGTGATCCGTCGGAAAATTAGTCAGGAAGCTATTGAGGGAGAGCTGCCTTTAACGCCAATACAGCAGCGATTCTTCCACCTACAGAAGATAAGTCCTCAGCATTTTAATCAGTCCGTCATGCTATTTTCCGAAGACGGTTTTGATGAGCAAGGGATTGTGGCTGCATTTGACTGCATCATTAAACAGCATGATGCCTTAAGAATGACATTCTGTCAGAGAGAAGATCGCGTCGTTCAATACAATGAAGGGCTAAATAATCAACCACTATCCTTGACGATAAAATCACTGCCTGAAGGTCTACCAGCAGAAGCATGGATTGAGCAAGAAGCAACGGCTATTCAAAGTAGCTTCGATCTCACAATCGGCCCTTTAATGAAGCTGGGATTATTCCGGACTGCTGAGGGAGATCACCTGCTCATTGCAGTTCATCACCTGGTAGTTGACGGGGTTTCGTGGAGAATTATTTTACAAGATTTTACGTCCCTTTATCAGCAATATCAGCAGGGGGCAGCACTACTCTTGCCAGACAAAACAGATTCGTACCGCTCTTGGGCACAAGAAATAAGCCAATATGCAACAAGCGAGGAGCTGGCACAAGAACTGGAATACTGGACACAGCTGGAGCAAACCGAGTCTGGAACGTTACCTAAAGATAGCTCCTATGAAACCAATATGTTGCGTGATAGCGAAAATGTAAGTGTCTCACTTGATAATGAGAACACTAGTAAATTATTAAGACAGGTGCACCAGGCCTACAATACTGAAATTAATGACATTTTGCTCACTGCTCTTGGATTAAGTATCAAAGAATGGACTCAGCAGTCTCGTGTGTTGATCTATCTTGAAGGGCATGGGCGAGAAGAAGTGTTTCAGGAAATGAACATTTCCAGAACCGTTGGTTGGTTCACAACAATGTATCCATTTTTACTGGATGTGGACAATGCGCATGATCTTTCATATCAGATTAAGAACATCAAAGATAGCCTTAGAAGGATACCGAACAAGGGCTTTGGGTATGGGGTATTAAACTATGCTCAAGTGAATGAGTCTGGTGTGACTGCCTTTCAAGTCGCTCCTGAAATTGCCTTTAATTATATGGGGCGTTTTGATACGGAACTAGATACAGATGTATTTACACTTTCTAAATTTTCTTCAGGAGAAGAGGCTAGTCCCTTTACGGAAAGATCCGTAGCGTTAGATATCAACTGCATTATTAATGAGAGTGAACAGTTAATTATTACATGCAACTATAACAAGCAAGAATACCAGCAACAAACCATTGAACAACTATTATATTTATTCCAAAAACATTTGACGAATCTAATCGACCATTGCTGCAGCAAACAAGTAACGGAACAAAGTCCAACTGATTTTCTCTATGACAAGTTGTCAATCGATGAGTTTCAGAACCTGTCCCAACTTTTAAGTAACAAACTAAACTTGTAGCAAAGTGGTGAGCCGTATGAGAAACGCACTCATTCAAAACATTTATCCATTGACACCCATGCAGGAGGGGCTTCTATATCACTCCATTTTAGACGAGCACTCAGAAGCATATTTTGATCAGACGGTCATTACCTTAAAGGAACGGTTGAATGCAGAGACGCTGAAGGAAAGCTTCCAAACCCTAATTGACCGTTATGATGTATTACGGACTGTGTTTGTTTATAAAGAAACAGACCAACCGTTACAAGTCGTGCTGGCTAATAAAGAGGCAACGATTGATTATAGAGACATTACAGAATTAAATGAAGCAGAACAACGTTTATATGTTGATAATTTTACGATTAATGATCGAAAAATGCGTTTTGATCTGGAAAAGGATCTCCTTATTCGGATAAGTGTTCTTGCATTAAGTGATACAAGCTGCAAAATGGTTCTAAGCTTTCATCACATCATTATGGATGGCTGGTGTATTGGTACAATTGCGAAGGATCTGTTCCAAATTTACAGAGCTTATTCTCTCGGGAAGAAGCCAAAATTGGACGCAGTATTTCCATATAGCCGGTATATCAGTTGGTTAGGGCAGCAAAATAAGAAGACAGCTCTTGCTTATTGGGAACAACAATTATCAGGTGTGGAAGAGCAAAGTGGCTTACCTCTTAGCAGCAAGTCAACTGAGGATGGAAGCTACAAGCTGAACAACCATATTTTCACCTTGGACGAGCAGTTAACCCGTGGTTTGGAAATGATAGCACAACAAAATCAGGTAACCTTAAGTTCTGTATTTCATGGGATATGGGGTCTGTTGCTGCAAAGATACAATAACACCAAAGATGTGGTATTTGGTTCCGTTGTTTCCGGCCGTCCAGCTGAGCTGGAAGGGTCGGAGAAAATGGTTGGATTATTTATTAATACGATTCCTGTACGTATTTGTCATAAAGAAGCACAAACATTTTCCCAGATAATCAAGCAATTTCAGCAGAATATGATGGAATCGGGGAAGTACCATTTTCTATCCTTGGCTGATATTCAGATGCTAACCCCACTGGGTAAGAGCTTGATCCACCATATCATAGCGTTCGAGAACTATCCAATTACTGAAGAGCTTGCTGGTGGTGAAGGAGAACAGCTTGTTTCAATTGTGGAAACCGAGGGCTTTGAGCAAACGAATTATGATTTTAATATTGGAGTCATTCCTGGTAAAGAATTGAAGGTTAAGTTTGGCTATAACAGTATTGCTTATCAAGCTTCAGATATTGAAAGAATTGAACTGCACCTAAAACAAATAGCTGAACAGGTAGTTTCTAATCCGCACATGAATGTGGATGATATTGATTTGCTTTCTGGCGAGGAAAAATACAGAATCCTGCGAGATTTTAATGATACAGATGCCTTATATCCTCAAAGTCAAACGATTCAACAGCTATTCGAAGAGCAGGTGGCGCTGACGCCGAATCGTTTGGCAGCAGCATTCGCTGATGAGCGGTTAACTTATCTGGAATTGAACGAACGGGCTAACCGCTTGGCTCGCGTCTTGAGGATGAAAGGGGTGCATACCGGCCAGATTGTTGGGATTGCAGCCTATCGCTCACCGGAGATGCTAGTCGGGATCATGGCTATTCTTAAGGCAGGAGGGGCTTACTTGCCAATCAATCCAGAGGATCCTCTGGAACGAATTCAATATATAGCGGGTAACAGCGGAGCTTCCATCCTGCTGGTGCAGCAGGAAATCCAATCTACATTGAAGGATCTTTCACAGAATATCAGCGTGCTTGCGATCGGAGCAGACTGGGCAACTGAAAAAACTAATCTTGAACCTTACAGTGGGCCGG
Source organism: Paenibacillus sp. Lou8.1 (assembly GCF_024213565.1). Classification (NCBI taxonomy): domain Bacteria; kingdom Bacillati; phylum Bacillota; class Bacilli; order Caryophanales; family Paenibacillaceae; genus Paenibacillus; species Paenibacillus sp. Lou8.1. Next base: position 20,205 of record NZ_JANAVN010000012.1, on the reverse strand, counting down.
AGGATGTAGCTTACGTAATTTATACTTCCGGTTCTACAGGTAAGCCTAAAGGAGTTATGATTCGTCACACCTCTATAGTGAATCGACTTCATTGGATGCAAAAAAAGTATCCGATTGGTGTGGACGATATCATTTTACAGAAAACACCTTACACCTTTGATGTTTCTGTATGGGAACTATTTTGGTGGGCTATAGCCGGAGCTTCAGTCTACTTTCTTCCACCTGATGGGGAGAAGGATCCCAAGCTACTGGTGGACACGGTGGCAGAACAGAAAATTACAACCCTTCATTTTGTGCCTTCCATGTTGTCTGTTTTTTTGGAGTATGTTGAGCAGCACCAAGCAGAGGGGAAACTCAGCAGTATTAAACGAGTTTTCGCTAGCGGGGAGGCACTAACAGTAAAGCAAGCCAGACGGTTTAATACTCTGCTTCGAAAGCCGAATGGCACAACTCTGCATAATTTATACGGACCAACGGAGGCAACAGTGGATGCAACATGGTTTGATTGCCCGGATGGAGATGATTTGCAGAGTATTCCAATTGGTAAGCCTATTGACAATACCCGGTTGTACATTTTGGATCAGGAGAGGAGACTGCTTCCTGTTGGTATTCCGGGGGAACTTCATATTGCTGGCACAGGAGTAGCCCTAGGCTACATTAATCAACCCGATCTAACGGACGAAAGATTCACGGATAGTCCATTCGTTTTCGGAGAGCGCATGTATAAGACAGGGGACTTGGCAAAGTGGCTCCCCGACGGCAATGTGGAGTATCTCGGAAGAACAGACCACCAGGTGAAAATCCGTGGATATCGTATTGAGACTGGAGAAATCGAAAAGGTCCTGCTCTCTCATCATGACATCAGAGAAGCCGTTGTTCTATCTAGAAAAGACCAAGAAGACGAAACGTATTTATGCGCTTATATTGTTTCGGACCGTGAACTCTTAACACAGGAAATACGATCCTATTTGAAAGCGTCTCTGCCCTTGTATATGGTACCTGCTCATCTGATACAGATTGCTACGATACCTCTTACGCCTAATGGAAAGGTGAACCGAGGAGCGCTTCCTGAGCCCCATCATGTGATTCGGGAGCAGGGGGTTGTAGCTCCTCGAACAGATACAGAAACTCGTCTAGTACGTTTGTGGGAGGATATTCTGCATGTGAGCCCCATAGGTGTACACAGCCATTTTTTTGAACTGGGTGGACATTCGCTGAAGGCTACAATACTGATCGGGAAAATTATTCGAGAATTCCAGGTCGAGTTGCCTATGCGTGAAATATTTGAGTACCCAACTGTGGAAAGCATGAGCAAACTCATTGAATGTACAATCGGGAGAGGGGCAGGTACATTTACCGAAATTGCTCTACTTTCTGATCAAACTTATTATCCAGTTTCCTCCTCGCAAAGACGTCAGATGATATTGCATCAACTTGAAGGAGCGGAACTGGTTTACAATATGCCTTCTGTCATGCTCGTTCAAGGCCATCTGGATCAGGAACGGTTGAAAATGGCTTTCAACACTCTGATTCACAGGCATGAAGCATTGCGCACTTCTTTTTCATGGATCAACGGAGAGCCGGTTCAAAGCGTACATGACGAAGTAGAATTTGAGTTGAAAATTCATAGTCTGACCAACAAAGAGGATTCAGAGGAACAGCAAATAGAAACGGTGCTAAGTGAATTCGTTCAACCGTTTGACCTGAGCCGTGCCCCTTTATTAAGAGGCGAGCTGATCCCGTTGGCAGAGAACAAAAATATGCTGCTGGTTGATTTACACCATATTATTTCGGACGGCGTTTCTATGTCTATTATTATGGATGAATTTGTAAAATCATATGATGGACGGGCGCTTCCGCCTCTATCCGTTCAGTACAAAGATTATGCTAACTGGCATAATGAGCAAATAAATCATGGATTTATTAAAGAGCAGGAATCCTACTGGCTGGATCTCTTTAAACATGAGCCGCCTGTACTGGAGCTACCAACGGATTTCCCAAGACCGTCTATTCAAAGCTATGAAGGTAACACGGTATCCCGAATCCTGGGCGATGATATAACAGAGCCACTTCACAAACTTGCAGCTGAAACTCAAAGTACATTGTTCATGATTTTACTGGCTGTATATAACGTTGTTTTGTCCAAGCATGCACGACAAGACGACATTGTCATCGGTACACCGGTTGCTGGGAGAAGACATCCAGATACAGAAAAGATCGTCGGCATGTTTGTTAATACGTTGGCACTACGTACTAGCCCTTCAGCGGAGAAGAGTCTTTCAGCTTTTCTGGACGAAGTTAAGGAAACGGTTTTATCTGCTTTTGAGCATCAGGAATATCCCTTTGAGCAATTGGTCGAAAAGCTTGCGCTGCGGAGAGATGTGAGCCGAAGCCCGATCTTCGACACCATGTTTGTCATGCAAAATACAAAAGGACAGCCACTACAATCTAGTGGATTGGAATTCAAACCATTTCCGTTCAATCCAGGTGTTTCCCGATTTGATTTAACCTTGAGTGCGGAAGAAACAGGTAGCTACCTTCATTTGAATTTGGAGTATAACAGTGCTTTGTTCCAAAAGGACACTGTCGAACGCTTCTTGGATCATATGGTGGTGGTGCTAAGGTCGTTTGTAGCTAATAGCACACAAACCATAGGTGATACCGATTTGTTAACAGTGGTAGAAAAAGAATTGATTTTGAAGAAATTCAACGGGACGGCTGCGCCTTATCCAAGGGAGAAGACGATTCATCAATTGTTTGAGGAGCAGGTGGAGCGAACACCGGAACATCCGGCAGCCCTATACAAAGATCGGCAATTGACGTACCGGGAGCTGAATGCCCAAGCGAATCGGGTGGCTCACGTCCTACGGAAGAAAGGGATCGGGCCCGACCAGATGGTGGGCATCGCAGTTCATCGATCGCTGGAGATGATCGTCGGCCTGCTGGGGATTTTGAAGGCAGGCGGGGCGTATCTGCCGCTACATCCAGAGGACCCGGAAGAACGGCTGGGATTCATGCTGGAGGATAGCGGGGCATCTATCCTGCTGACCCAGCGGGATCAGTTGGACCGCCTTCATCCGCACGGAGCCAATCGCGAGCTGATCGCTATCGAAGATCTGCTGATGGAGGGGATGGAGCTTACAGGAGAAGAGTGCGAGAAGAACCCGGAACCCGTTAACCGCTCAACCGATTTGGTGTACGTGATTTATACGTCAGGCTCCACCGGCAAGCCGAAGGGGGTCATGATTGAGCACGCATCGCTGATCAACCGTCTGCACTGGATGGAAAAACGAATTCCGTTTGGAGCGGAGGATGTGATCCTGCAAAAAACGCCTTACACCTTTGACGTATCGTTGTGGGAGCTGTTTTCGTGGGCGATTCAGGGAGCGACGGTATGCTTTCTGGAGCCGGGAGGCGAGAAAGACCCGGCAACGATAGCCGAAACGGTTAAGGCCAACGGGGTAACAGCGATTCATTTTGTGCCATCCATGCTGGGAGCATTTCTGGAGTATATCGAGCATAGCGGAGCCGCTAGGAAAATGCGCAGTGTCCGGCGAGTATTTGCCAGCGGGGAAGCGCTGATGACTGAACATGTCCGCCGATTTAACCGTTTGCTGGGAGCCGAAGGAGCCACGTTGCATAACCTGTATGGACCGACAGAGGCAACGGTAGAGGTGGCGTATTACGACTGTCCTGCCGAGCAGGAACCGGAGAGCATTCCGATCGGGAAGCCGATTGATAACGTGAAATTGTACATTTTGGACAGTAAAGATCGATTGCAGCCGATAGGTGTACCGGGCGAACTGCATATTGGAGGGGACTGCGTAGCCCGGGGATATGTGAATCGAAAAGAACTGACGGAGGAGAAGTTCGTAGAGGACCCATATGCGGCGGGTGGACGGATGTACCGGACAGGAGACTTGGCGAGATGGCTGCCGGATGGAAACATTGAATATATGGGACGGATCGACCATCAGGTGAAAATTCGGGGCTACCGGATCGAACTGGGTGAGATTGAAGCGGCAATACTGGCCTACGAAGGGGTCCAGACGTCCGTAGTGCTTGCTCGTGATGACCGTTCTGGGGGAAGTTATTTATGCGCCTATGTTGAACATGCCCAGGAATTCAATGTACAAGCATTAAAGGCTCGTATTAAAGAAGTCCTTCCCGAGTATATGGTGCCTGCTTATATCGTATCTATGGAAGCTATGCCTTATCTATCGAGCGGCAAGATCGACAGAAAAGCATTGCCTGAGCCTGATCACAGTCTGTCGATTGAGGTAGATTATATTCCTCCTTCCAATAAGGTTGAAACGTTGATGGTGGAAATCTGGCAAGAGGTTCTTGGCTATGCTCCTATCGGAACGAATCATAACTTTTTTGAATTGGGCGGGGATTCGATTAAAGCTATTCAAATTTCCACACGTCTAAGCAAGCACGGATATCGCATGGAAATTAAGGACCTTTTCCGTCATCAAACGATAGGTAGCCTGACTCCAGATCTAAGAGCAGTCAGTGTTCAAGCCGAGCAAGGGATTATTGAAGGAGAGGCTGAGCTATCCCCTATCCAACGATGGTTTTTTGAGCAAAAGTTCACGGAATCCAACTATTGGAACCAGGCCGTTATGTTGTATAGCCAAAATGGGTGGAAGGAAGAACTGGTCGATCAGGTGTTGTGTAAGCTGACTGAGCATCATGATGCCTTACGAATGACATATACAGCGAATCAGGACAAAATTATTCCCATCATTCATGGTACGAATCGAAAGGCATATGCTCTTACTGCTCTGGATGTAAGCCATGAGTCATCCATTGAAGAAGCAATCCAGACCCTCAGCGAAGCGATTCAGCGGCGCATGAATTTAGAAAACGGTCCGCTTGTGCAAGCGGGGTTGTTTCACACCGCTCAAGGTGATCACTTACTACTCGCGATTCATCATTTGGTGGTAGATGGAGTTTCTTGGAGAATTCTATTGGAAGATTTGGAGCAGGGGTATATGCAGGCACTTAATAATGAAGAAATCCTCTTTCAGGCGAAGACCCATTCGTGGAAGGATTGGACCCATCGCCTTGGTGATGATGCAAAGGGTGGGCGTCCAGCTCGTTACAAACGTTATTGGGAGAATGTAATCCGTCATGCCAGTAAACCGCTTCATAAAGACTATCCGGCCGCTGACAGAAGAGGGAAAGACCTGGAAATCTGCAACGTAAGGCTTTCCAAGCAACAAACAGATCGTCTACAGAAGGATGTACACAAGGCTTATAGTACGAATGTAAACGATCTACTGTTGACAGCCTTTGGACTGGCATTGAGAGACTGGACTGATGATGACGAATTTACCATTTTGTTGGAAGGGCACGGACGGGAACAGATTTTTGATGATATAGATATAACCAGAACGGTCGGCTGGTTTACTACGATGTATCCTATTCATCTGGATATGAAGCATAATACTGATTTAGCTTACCAAATTAAGCTGACCAAGGAAGCGTTGCGACGTGTTCCTAATAAGGGCATTGACTTCGGAATTCTGGAATATATGACCCTACACGATTTGAAAAGTACTAATCAGGGAAATTTTGCACCTGAAATTCGCTTTAATTATCACGGCCAGATTGATTCAGGCTCCGTTGCGCCTTTATTTGTCGAATCAAAGTATTCTGCGGGTCGAACAGTAAGTGAGGAGACCGAGACACCATTTGTGCTTGATATTAATGGAAGTATCGAACAGGGGATATTAACCCTCGGGATTGAGTATAGCAGTCGTGAATATGCTGAATCGAGTATTCAAAAATTGGGAAATTTCTTGCAAAGTCGTTTGCTAGAAATTATTGAGCATTGCTCTGAAAAGAAGGAGAAGGAATGGACTCCCGCAGATGTGAGCGATGAGAATCTTTCAATTAACGATTTGGATGAGATTATGGCCTACTATAAAAATAATACATCTTCCTAGGCGGTGGCTTATGAGTAAAGATCTGCAAATTCAAAGTATATTCCGATTAACTCCGATGCAACAAGGAATCTTGTTCCATAGCCTGCTAGATCAAACTTCGTACGCCTATTTTGAACAAGTGAGTCTTACCCTGAACGGCTTACTCGAGGTAGAGCTTCTGGACCAAAGTCTTTCTGTTCTATTTGAGCGCCATGAGATATTGCGCAGCAATGTTTTTCACGTCAATATTGAAGAGCCTAAATTGATCGTATTCCGGCAGAAGCATCCATCCATTCACTTTGAAGACATTTCTTCACTAACGCAATCTGACCAGGTGGCCTATATAGAACAGTTTGTTCAACGTGATAAGGCCAACGGATTTGATATCACCCGGGATGAGTTATTCCGGGTCTCCATATTGCAGTGTGCGTCTGATGTATACAAGCTGATCGTTAGCTTTCATCACATCATTATGGATGGATGGTGCTTAGAAATCGTTCTGAAAGAATGGTTCCAGATCTACACATCATTGAAAAAAAATGAGCCAGTTCAGCTAGGTGAAGCTCCTTCTTATGAAAAATACCTCAAATGGCTGGACAAGCAGGATACAGATACAGCGCTTATGTTTTGGGAGCGATATTTGGATGGTTTTGAACAGCAAAGCATCTTGCCTACGAGTGGTAAAGGGAGCCACGTTGATTACGATCCACAGCAGCAAATCTTTAGCTTTGATTCGCAATTAACAGGTCAGTTGGAATCACTGGCCAAAGAACTCAAGGTTACTTTGAGTACATTGTTTCACTCCATCTGGGGTCTGCTATTGATGAAATACAACAACACCCGCGACGTGGTATTTGGCTCTGTCGTTTCCGGTCGTCCGTCAGATATTCCGGGAGCAGAAAATATGGTGGGCCTATTTATCAATACTATTCCAGTGCGTATATCAAGTGAAGAGGATCATCTTGCTTTTTCGGAATTCGTCCAGCATGTACAACATTCGGTTATGGAGGCGGGGGAGCACCATTATGTGCCTCTTGCTGATATTCAGGCGGGGAGTTTGTTGAAGAGTAATCTGATACACCATATTTTGGCTTTTGAAAACTTTCCGGGTATGGAGGAGGCCCCCGATCACGCGGACGAAAACAGTTTAGCGGTTTCGGAGATGGCTGGCTTTGAACAAACTAATTATTCCTTCAACCTTAACGTTGTCCCCGGTGAGAAACTGCGGATGAAATTCAGCTATAACGGTCTATTATACGAACCAGCATATATAGATCGATTAGGTCGACATGTTGAAGAAATCGCCCGCACTGTGGTTTCATCTGCTGATGTAGTTTTGAACGAAATAGATATTATTCTACCAGAAGAAAAAGAATTGATTTTGAAGAAATTCAACGGGACGGCTGCGCCTTATCCAAGGGAGAAGACGATTCATCAATTGTTTGAGGAGCAGGTGGAGCGAACACCGGAACATCCGGCAGCCCTATACAAAGATCGGCAATTGACGTACCGGGAGCTGAATGCCCAAGCGAATCGGGTGGCTCACGTCCTGCGGAAGAAAGGGATCGGGCCCGACCAGATGGTGGGCATCGCAGTTCATCGATCGCTGGAGATGATCGTTGGTCTGCTGGGGATTTTGAAGGCAGGCGGGGCGTATCTGCCGCTACATCCAGAGGACCCGGAAGAACGGCTGGGATTCATGCTGGAGGATAGCGGGGCATCTATCCTGCTGACCCAGCGGGATCAGTTGGACCGCCTTCGTCCGCACGGAGCCGATCGCGAGCTGATCGCTATCGAAGATCTGCTGATGGAGGGGATGGAACTTACAGGAGAAGAATGCGAGAAGAACCCGGAACCTATTAACCGCTCGACCGATTTGGTGTACGTGATTTATACCTCAGGCTCCACAGGCAAGCCGAAGGGGGTCATGATTGAGCACGCTTCGTTGATCAACCGTCTGCACTGGATGGAACAACGAATTCCGTTTGGAGCGAAGGATGTCATTCTGCAAAAAACACCGTATACCTTTGACGTATCGTTGTGGGAGCTGTTCTCGTGGGCGATTCAGGGAGCAACGGTATGCTTTTTGGAGCCGGGAGGAGAAAAAGATCCGGCAACGATAGCCGAAACGGTGAAGGCCAACGGGGTAACAGCGATTCATTTTGTGCCATCCATGCTGGGAGCATTTCTGGAGTATATCGAGCATAGCGGAGCCGCTAGGAAAATGCGCAGTGTCCGGCGAGTATTTGCCAGCGGGGAAGCGCTGATGACTGAACATGTCCGCCGATTTAACCGTTTGCTGGGAGCCGAAGGAGCCACGTTGCATAACCTGTATGGACCGACAGAGGCAACGGTAGAGGTGGCGTATTACGACTGTCCTGCCGAGCAGGAACCGGAGAGCATTCCGATCGGGAAGCCGATTGATAACGTGAAATTGTACATTTTGGACAGTAAAGATCGATTGCAGCCGATAGGTGTACCGGGCGAACTGCATATTGGAGGGGACTGCGTAGCCCGGGGATATGTGAATCGAAAAGAACTGACGGAGGAGAAGTTCGTAGAGGACCCATATGCGGCGGGTGGACGGATGTACCGGACAGGAGACTTGGCGAGATGGCTGCCGGATGGAAACATTGAATATATGGGACGGATCGACCATCAAGTGAAAATTCGGGGCTACCGGATCGAACTGGGTGAGATTGAAGCGGCCTTGCTCGCGTACGAAGGTGTCAGGGCAGCGACGGTACTGGCCCTTGATGACCGGAATGGCGGCAAATATTTATGTGCATATTTCGAAAGCGGAGAGGGTTTGAACACATCTATTTTAAGGACTCACTTGAAGGCATTAATACCGGATTACATGGTGCCGAGTCATTTCGTTCGACTAGATGTTATGCCGCACCTGTCCAGTGGTAAGGTTAATCGTAAAGCGCTACCCGAACCGGATCATAGGATGCGAACCACTAGATATGTTGCACCAAGGAACGAAATGGAAAGAAAACTGGCGGAGATTTGGGAGAAGATGTTAGACATATCCTCCATCGGTATACATGACAACTTTTTTGAACTGGGTGGACATTCACTAACGGCGACTCGACTCATGTCTCGAATCAATAAGCTGTTACAAGTTGAAATTCCGCTCCGTGATATTTTTGTACATCCGACAATCGAAGAAATGAGTGTTTTGATCTGCAGACCAGAGGTTGCAGCCGGGAAGATGGTGGATATTGCTCCTACTGAGCTACGTGATTCGTATCCGGTGACATCCGTTCAAAAGAGACAAATGATTTTACAACAGTTTGAAGGAGCAGAAACAGCGTACAATATGTCCTTTGCCTTACTGATGGAAGGAAATCTGGACATTAAGCGGCTGGAGCGAGTGTTCAGGGATCTAGTACGTAGACATGAGGCATTGCGGACATCATTTGAGTGGAGCACACAGGAGCCAGTACAAAAAATCCATAGTGAGGTTCCATTTCAACTGAGTTTCCAACAGGCTGATGAAGACGGGAAAGAAGCACAGGACAAACAGATTCAAGCGATATTCAAGACGTTTGTAAGACCGTTTAACTTAGGTCTGGCTCCTTTGTTGCGGGCGAAGCTGGTGCGTATTTCGGACAATAGACACATCTTAATGGTAGATATGCACCATATTGTTGCAGATGGCGTTTCCATGAGCATTTTGGCTAACGATTTCACAAAATTGTATCACGGGAGCTCGCTGTCACCATTGCGTATTCAATATAAAGACTACGCCGTTTGGAACAGTGAGTGGATCAAAGAGGGACACTTGATAAAGCAGGAACAGTACTGGCTAGACTTGTTTTCGGATGAACTTCCTGTACTAAATCTACCAACTGACTTCACGAGACCTCAAGTTCAAAGCTTTGAAGGTGATCGGTATTCTTTTCAAGCTGACAAGACACTCAGTGAAAATCTACAACAATTTGTTGCAGAGAATCGGACCACTTTATTTATGGTACTGCTATCGGCTTACAACGTATTGCTGCATAAATATTCAGGCCAGGAAGATGTCGTGATAGGGTCTCCAATAGCAGGTCGTAATCATACGGATTTAGAAAATATTATGGGGATGTTCGTTAATACACTTGTGTTGCGTAACCACCCAGCTGCTGACAAAACGCTTAAGCAATTTCTACTGGAGGTGCAAAGAAACAGCCTGGAAGCATTCGAACATCAGGATTACCCAATAGAAGATCTTGTAGATAAGCTCGAACTGCACAGGGATCTAAGCCGAAATCCTCTGTTTGATACGATGTTCTCTCTAGAAAATACCGATTCGGTAAACCTGCAAGCTGACGGGATATCCATATCGCCGTATTCTGTTGAAATTGGCATAGCCAAAGTAGATTTAACATTAACAGCAGAAGCGAATCAAGAGGGAATCTCTTTTCGAATTGATTATTGTAATAAGCTGTTTCACAAAGAAAGCATTGAGAGAATGTCAAGGCATTATTTGCAGATTTTGCAGACAATTGTGGATTCTGCGGATCTCCAGATTAGTGATGTTAACATGGTTACTACATCTGAAGAAGAAATCCTGTTAAGGAAATTTAATACGGTACCTGCTTATAACGAGAAAGAGGATCGAAAATTGCTGCATCAGCTCTTTGAAGAGCAGGTAGCGAAGACGCCCGATCGAATTGCGGTATCGTTTGAGGAACAACAATGGACTTACAGCGAGTTAAACGAAAAAGCGAATCAGCTTGCTAGAGTGCTTAGAGAAAAAGGAGTACAGGCCAATACGCTTGTAGGCATTATGGTAGAGCGATCTTTCGAAATGATAGCCGGAATCCTAGGGATTTTAAAGGCTGGGGGTGCATATGTCCCTCTGGCACCAGATTATCCGGCGGAGCGAATTAGTCTGATGCTATACGATTGCAAGGTAGCCCTATTACTGGCTTCCAATCGTGTTCTGACTGAATCAACTTTTATGAAAGATGCAGAAGCAGATTGGTTTACAGGGGAAACCCTTGATTTGGACCAGCTCGATACTATCGTTAAGGATTCAGATTCTAGTAATTTACCTTATGTGAATGAACCGGATGATTTGGCATATGTGCTATACACTTCGGGCTCAACAGGTAAACCAAAAGGAAATCTGACCATGCATTATAACGTGGGAAGATTGATTAAAAATTCCAATTATATCGATCTTACTGATCAGGATATTCTCTTGCAGCTATCTAACTATGCCTTTGACGGATCGGTCTTTGATATATTCGGTGCTCTGGTCAATGGTTCGAAGCTGGTTCTCTTACGTAAAGAAAATATGCTGAATCCAGAAAAACTGTCTTCCTTAATTCGATATGAAAATGTCTCGGTATTTTTTGTTACTACCGCCTTGTTTAACACGTTGATAGAAACAAATATTGAATGTTTTACTACAATTCGCAAAGTACTTTTTGGAGGAGAGCGGGTTTCGCTTTCGCATGTGAGTAAGTTGTTTGAACATATCGGGCCCAATAAAATGCTGCACATGTACGGTCCTACCGAAAGCACGGTCTTTGCTACCTGTTATGGTGTAGATCGGATTCATGAACGGCAAGGTACAATTCCAATTGGAGTCCCGATTACAGGTACTACTGTGTATATTCTGGATAAAAATCTCAAATTGCAGCCTATTGGTATACCGGGAGAACTTTGTATAGCAGGGGATGCACTATCCCGGGGCTATTTGAACCTACCTGATTTTACAAAAGAAAAGTTTATAGACAATCCATTTAATCCAGGCGAGAAAATGTACAAAACAGGTGACATTGCAAAATGGCTTCCAGATGGAAATATTGAATTTGTAGGCCGCCAAGATCATCTGGTGAAAATTAGGGGTTTTCGTATAGAGCTTGGAGAAATTGAAAATCAACTACTATCCCATGAACGCATTAAAGAGGCAATAGTTGTAGCTAAACTGGATCAATCCGGTCAAAATCGTATTTCTGCATATATGGTGACAGATGGGGATTTAAATACTTCAGCTATTCGCCGTTACTTGGCGAAGTATTTACCAGATTACATGCTGCCATCTAGCTTAATACTGCTGGATAGTTTGCCGCTCAACGCTAATGGCAAGGTGGATCAGAAGAAATTGCCAGAGCCTCATATCAACTTAGACTTAAGCACGCTGTATGAACCACCGACAAGCCCTACGGAAGAGAAGTTGATCAAAATTTGGGAAGGCGTGCTGGGACAAGAGGGAATTGGAATTAGTCACAGTTTTTTTGATCTTGGAGGAGACTCTATTAAGGCCATTCAAGTTATCGCAAGGTTGAGTCAAGAGGGATTAAAGCTGGATATGAAGGACATATTTCAGCACCCTACTGTTCAGCAAGTAGCACCATATGTCCAACGTCGTTCCAGAATCATTGACCAGAAGGCGGTAACAGGTGAGGTACAGCTAACTCCAATCCAAAGATGGTTCTTCGAAAATGTACAGGATGATCGGAACCATTTTAATCAAGCGGTTATGTTGTTTACTAGTGTTGTATTTGATGAAAAAGCCCTAAAAACTGCTTTGGAGAATATTATTATTCACCATGATGCCCTACGAATGGCGTATGAGATCGGTCAGAGTTCTGTTTGCCAATATCATACGGAAATGCAGTTAAAGCCTCTTCATGTAAATATTTATAATTTACAAGGAAGTAACGATGCTGAAAGCAAGATTGAGGAAGAGGCTAGTCGGCTACAGGCTACCATGGACTTAAGAGCAGGCGAGATTATCCAGGTTGGCTTGTTCCAAACAGATCAAGGTCAGCATTTGCTGATTGTTATTCACCATTTAGTTATTGATGGGGTCTCCTGGCGAATCTTATTAGAGGATTTGGAGAGCGCATATACCCAGGCATTACAAGGTGAGACTATCACTTTGCCGGATAAAACGGACTCTTTTCAGTATTGGTCTGACCGACTTGCAGAGTATTCGAATAGTCGGGCTTTGCTAAAGGAGAAGGCATATTGGCAGCAAATTGAAGGTGTTCAATGTGAGTCTCCATTTCCTCAGAAGAGAGCAGTTACTAAAGAGGGTGGAGTGAAAAAAGAAAGAACGAGTATAGCTGTCCGGTTGGACAAGCAAGATACACAGCTACTGCTTGGAACTGCTCATCAGGCCTATAATACCGAAATTAATGACTTATTGTTATCAGCGCTTGGATTGGCTATTAAGCAATGGGCGGGTAGTAAAATCTTCGCTATTAATCTTGAAGGACATGGCAGGGAAGAGATTATGGAGGAGATTGATGTTACTCGAACCATAGGTTGGTTTACTTCGATGTTTCCTGTTGTTCTGGATATGAGGGATGGTGAAGATATTTCATCTGTTATTCGGCGAACTAAGGAAATGATTCGGCATATCCCTAATCGAGGGATTGGATACGGAATTCTGAAGTATTTGACCGATGTGGAGCATATTCAAGATTTAGATTTTAACATACAGCCACAAATCAGTTTTAATTATCTGGGACAATTTATGGATGGTACGCAAGAGGGAAGCTTTGAATCGTCACCGTTATCGCCGGGACGTTCTGTTGGTGAAGGGGGAGAAAGCCATTTTACACTGGACATCAACAGTATTGTTTCCCAAGACCAACTGTTACTTGAATTTGGATATATTCATGGCGAGCATGAAGATCATGCTATTGAACAATTATCCCTTATGTATATTGAACATTTAAAAATGTTAATTAATCACTGTACAAGCATTTCGCAGAAGGTTCTCACACCATCTGATTACCAAGACCATACTCTCTCTATTCCTGAGTTAGATCAGATCCTCACACAGTTTGGTGGGACTGAACAGGTAGAGCATATTTACCCGTTAACACCTATGCAGCAGGGAATGCTGTTCCATTACATGATGGAGCCGGAAACTACAGCTTATGTGGAGCAAGTCGCGATTGAAATGGAAGGTGAACTACAGCAGGAACTTCTGGAACAGAGTTTTCAAGAATTGTTGGCAAAATATGAAGTATTGCGTACGAATTTTGTGTTTACCGGTATACGTGAACCTCGGCAAGTAGTGCGTAAACATCAGCATGCAGAGTTTCGGTATTATGACCTTACCGGGATGAATGAGCAAGAAATTACCGCTTATCTAGAGGATTACAAAAAGCAAGATCTTCTGCGTGGATTTGATTTATCCAATGAAGCACTAATACGTATAAATGTATTAAAAACAACTCCTGATAAGTTCCTTATGATGTGGACCTTCCATCATATGATTATGGATGGATGGTGCGTAGGAATTGTCTACCGCGATTTTATGAGTATGTATCTAGAATTGAAAAATGTTAGACCGCTTAAGTCTGAAACAGCCCCTGCTTATTCAACTTATATTCGTTGGCTGGAAAAGCAGGACAAAGAGGAGGCCATGCAATATTGGAAACAGGCTTTGGATGGATATACGCAATGTGCAGTTATACCAAAGACGTCCAAATTGCAGGCTAAAGAAGGTGGTTACCAGACGAGTCAGCTGGAATTTTCGTTAGACCAAACATTGACACGACGATTAACAGAGATTGCATCTCATAATCGGATTACGGTCAACACGTTGTTCCAATCCATATGGGGGGCATTGCTTCAAAGATATAACAATACCAACGATGTAGTATTTGGAGCAGTCGTTTCAGGGCGACCGCCAGTAATCCCAGACATTGAGAGCATGGTAGGTATTTTCATTAATACTATTCCCGTGCGAATTTATGGCGAGGAGAATGAAAGCTTCATTGAAATGGCCAAGAGAGCTCAACAAAGCTCCATTGATTCTGTTAAGTATGAGTACACATCGTTAGCGGACATTCAATCCATATCTACGCTGAAGCAAAGCCTGTTAGATCATATTATTGTGTTTGAAAATTACCCTGAGTATGGCGAAGAAGAGGCGCTTCAGAAGCACAATCTGAAAATTCACGTGCGAGATATGGCCTTTTATGAACAGACAAACTATGACTTTAATCTTATTGTTTCCCTGAAAGAAGAACTGAACATTAAATTTCTGTACAATGCTGATACCTTAAGTAGAGAATTTGTGGAACGTATAAAAAATCATTTAAATGGCGTAGTCCGACAAATCGTGGATAATCCAGAGATGAGTATATCCTCGATTGAAGTAACTTCTTTACCAGAGAAAGAAGTGATTTTGAATGAATTTAACAATACGAAAGCAATCTATCCGCGAGAGAAGACAATCCATCAATTGTTTGAGGAGCAGGTGGAGCGAACACCGGAACATCCGGCAGCCCTTTATAAAGGACGGCAACTAACGTATCAGGAGCTGAATGCCCAAGCGAATCGGTTGGCTCATGTGCTGCGGGAAAAAGGAGTAGGACCTGATCGTGTGGTGGGGATCGCGGTTCACCGGTCGTTGGAGATGATTATCGGATTACTAGGAATCTTGAAAGCAGGTGGAGCCTATCTGCCGCTGAATCCAGAGGACCCTGAAGAACGACTAGCGTTCATGCTGGAGGACAGTGGAGCATCCATTTTATTGACCCAGCAGGAGTTAGCGGAGCAGCTTCGCTGTCATGGAACAACCCGGGAACTGATCGCTATCGAAGATATGCTGGTACAGGAAAAGGAGCAAACAGGAAGAGAAAAGAATCCGGAATCAATCAATCGCTCGACGGATTTGGTGTATGTGATTTACACCTCGGGATCTACGGGTAAGCCCAAAGGAGTCATGATTGAGCACGCCTCGCTGATCAATCGTCTGCACTGGATGCAAAAGCGGATTCCGTTTGGAGCGGAGGATGTGATCCTGCAAAAGACACCGTATACCTTTGATGTATCGTTGTGGGAATTATTCTCGTGGGCTATCCAAGGGGCAACGGTATGCTTTTTGGAGCCGGGAGGAGAGAAGGACCCGGCAACAATAGCTGATACGGTTGAGGCTAACCGGGTAACGGCATTGCATTTTGTGCCGTCGATGCTGGGAGCGTTTCTGGAATATATGGAACACAGCGGAGCTGCGGGGAAAATGCACAGTGTACGACGTGTATTTGCCAGCGGAGAAGCGCTGATGACAGAGCAGGTTCGTCGGTTTAACCGCCTGATAGGCGGCGGAGGTGCCACGCTGCACAATCTGTATGGCCCAACGGAAGCGACTGTGGAGGTGGCGTATTATGATTGTCCTGCCGAGCATGAACCGGAGAGCATTCCGATCGGGAAGCCGATTGATAACGTAAAATTGTACGTTTTGGACAAGAAGGACCGTTTGCAACCGATAGGGATACCTGGTGAACTGCATATTGGAGGCGACTGTGTAGCACGAGGATATGTGAACCGGGAGGAATTGACGGAAGAGAAGTTCGTAGAAGATCCATACGAGCCGGGAGGACGGATGTACCGAACAGGAGATCTGGCCAGATGGTTGCCGGATGGAAATATCGAATATATGGGCAGAATCGATCATCAGGTGAAAATCCGCGGGTATCGGATCGAACTGGGTGAGATTGAGGCGGCTTTGCTTGCACATGATGGAGTTCGGGCAGCGGCAGTGCTTGCCCGTGCTGATGACCGAACGGGGACGCCTAGTTTGGGTGGGTATCTTGTTGCCGAACCTCATGTGACAACGGCAATGTTGCGACAAAATCTATCTGTCTCAGTTCCAGAGTATATGATTCCAGCTTATTTTGTATTCTTGGATCAGATGCCGCTCACGTCGAGTGGTAAGATTAATCGTCGTATGCTATTAGAAATTGAGCTGGAGTTTGGCACCGGAACGGAATATGTAGAGCCTAGCAGTGAACTGGAAAAGGAATTAGTTGAGATCTGGATGAGTGTACTCGGTGTTGAACATGTGGGTATCGACGATAACTTCTTTGAATTGGGAGGACATTCTTTAACGGCTATTCAGCTTGCATCCAGGTTACAGGGGATTTTGAGTAGTGAATTACGGTTGAGCAGTATCTATCAATACCCTACGGTCAGAGAGTTGGCATTACATGTGGAAAGAATGGAAGAGAACCATTCTGCACTTGCCCAACAATTTGATCAGATTATAGCGTTGCTGCATCAAAAGCTGAACGTTAAGGGATGGATACAACAAGAGCAATTCAATGGAAAATCTTATATTGTTCTGCATTTAGAAGATGGAGCCATTTCTTTCGAAAAAGAGATTATAGAACTGTTGGACATGAATTGCGATGAATCGATCCAGCCTCATTACATCACTTGGCATGGAGAAGAAACCCTGAGACTAGAAAAGGTCAATCTTGAAGACATTAAGAGCATATGGACAGAAAGAATTGACAATGATTTGGACGTTTTCTCCAAAGCTATTCTAAACCCAGGAGTGATAGAGAGACTGCCTGTTTCTCCAACACAACGCTACCATCTCCAACACAGTGATATTTCTGGCACGATTATTCCACTAGAAAAACATATGAACATGGAATATGTGGAAGAAACGATTCTGCAGATTATTCGAGAGCAAGATTTGATGAGAAGTACGCTGTGTGAAGAAAACGGAGATTTGCAATGGCAGGTAAGGGAAGCACCGGATCATCTTCCTGTACCACTGGTGGATATCTCTATGTATGACGAAGATACACAGCAAGTGATTCTGAATAATATCATCTGGCCTTATTTTTACAAGAAGCATGAATTGAGCAATTCACTCTTATATCGGATATTGATTGTGAAAAAGAATCTGAAAGACTACATCCTCATATTACCTTTTTCGCACTCGATCTTTGACTTTATGAGCAGTGAGATTATTAAGCACCAGTTCAACACTTATTATGAATGTGTTCGAGCTGGAAAGGAAACGCCTGAAGGGAGCAAAAATCGTTACTCTGATTTTACAGCTCATATTATGGGAGGACCTCAGGGTGTTGACGATCTGGAACTAGCAACTACCTATAGTCTAGATAAGTTTGATCGTGCAATTGGTCGTATAACTGATTTTGTCGATCAAAAAGCAGTACTTGAAGGGCATACAACCGTTATTTGGGATTTGAAATCTTCCGAGAGAGCAGTTCACTTGGACAACACTAGTCATTGGGAGATCGCATTCTTTACGTTTACTGCTTTTTGTAAAATGTATTTCGAGCTTAGTCAGGTACCAATTTGGGTAACGCAGTATGGCCGAAGCTTTGGAGAAAAGCGTTACTATGATGTTATTGGTGAATTTGTGGATCATATCCCGATACTAACTAACTTAGACCAAAACCTGGTATCTCTAGAACAACAGGTTCGCCAAAGTGTTCAATGGGCAGCTGAACATAATATCAGCTTTGCTAACTTAATGTATAATCCGGATGTACAGAACGATTATCCTTTATCTGGAGGATACTTGCAGCAGGCTTTGGATAGAATGCCAATTGTATTTAATTTCCTTGGTGAGCTGAGAAGTGAGCATCAACTCCTACAAACGGTGGATCTGGGTAATGTCAATGTTGAAGGAAGAACACGAATCTTATGCGAAGTTTGGCATGATAGCGAGTCTAATCTGTTTGTGGCACTAACTCTACCTTTTTCAGAAGACGAAAGTATAGTACGGAATCATTTACAAAGTGCCTTGGAGCAATTGGAAAGACGCTGGGCAACCGTTCTGTAACTCTTGCCCTAACCGAATAGGGGGATCTCATGAATCAGCCAAAGGAATTCTTGTTTTATGCTCGCCGGAATCTATTTATTTTTTCTGTGACCAGACTTATATCCGAGCTAGGAAGTTCGATTTTTAAGTTTGCTTTAAGTCTATATATTTTGGATATCACCGGATCGGCCACTGTATTTTCAATGGTGTTAGGCTTATCCATTCTGCCCGGAGTATTTGTCAATATTTTTGCAGGTGTAGTTATAGACCGGAGTAATAAGAAAAAAGTGCTTGTCATAACCGAAATATTAAGCGGCATAGCGTTACTAATCTTTTTACCCATTTTCTTGTTGGACTCAACCAATGTTATGTTACTCGCCGTGTTTTCCGTTATATTAAGCTTAATTCAATCATTTACGTTCCTAACGCTGAACGCTTCAATTCCTAACTTAGTGGAAAGAGAAAACGTTCATAGCGTAAACTCTTCCTATCAAAGCATAGGAGCAATCATAAATGTACTTGGCCCGATCCTGGGTGCAATTACTTATCGAGCTTGGGGCTTGGAAACGATTGTGATGATTAACGGAATAACATTTATTTCGGCTGGATTAATGCAACTATGGTTACAATTCAGGAAATCTGATGAACAAACGGTATCCTCAAGTTATTTAGACAGCGTAAAAGACGTGTTTGCGTATATAAACAAGCAAAAAGCCATCATGTATTTACTTGTCATCTTTGTTGGCATCAATTTTATGCTCGCTCCATTAATCCAGGTTGTACTACCGTATGTGACTTATCAGGAACTTCAACTTTCAGCTCAACAACTGTCTGTTATTCAAGGAGCCTGGTTCATAGGAGTCATTGCAGGAGCCATTGTGGTTTCACGTCGAAAAGTACATCAATTTGTTATTACCAAAATATTCATCCTGTTTCAGCTTCAAGCCATCTTATTCCTAACATGGTGTTTTCCATTATTGTTTCCCTCAACAGCAGGAAGCCTGATACAGATGACGTTCATCTTCATTATGATTTTGGCAGTAACCGGATTTTTTAATTCGATGAGCAATGTCCCCATGATATCTTATGTGCAGCTGTATACTCCAGACCATATCAGAGCCGGGGTGTTTGGTGTAATCAGCTCGATCACTATGCTAGCAACTCCGCTTGGAATCGGGTTGTACGGAATACTGTTGGATAGAATCCATTGGGTATACCTTCCTCTGGCTTCGGGAATAGTTGCTCTGGTGATGGGTATCATGGCTCATAAGAACAAAGAATTACGTAACTTTTTCAGTCAAAATGCCGAACCAGTCCTTAATAGCGTAGGTGAAAAAGAACGGGTATCAGCATTATAAACTGAATTTCTGCTTATAATGTGATTGAAGGACCTGATGTTAATGGAAAGGCCAACTTAAGTTGGCCTCAGGCTGTCGAGAAAGTCTCGACAGCTTTTTTTATGTTCATTTTATTTAAGACGACACCGCGTTAATGTTGTATAATATAGGTAACTATTGTAGAACGGACGGTGTTGATATGCTGCGACCTCATCGAGACCAACAACAATCTTTTGAATTGGTTTCTCTGGAAGAACTGGTACCGCAAGATCATCTGCTTCGTAAAGTGGATACATATATAGACATCTCCTTTATTCATGAGAAGGTAAGCCCGCTGTATTGTGCGGACAACGGGCGTCCTGCCATTGATCCTACCGTGTTG